>JAPOVX010000354.1 GCA_026707935.1 Paracoccaceae bacterium | reverse complement strand
CGGACATCAATGGGTGGGAATGGACGCAGAGGAACAGTGGGAGGTTGTCGACAAACTGCGCAATGAAGAGGACCAGGATATCCTGGTTGGCTGGCTTATGACCAAGTACGAACTTGATCGGAAACATGCGGAAACGATTGCCAGCGCTCCCTTACCCGAGGGTTATTCCCGCCTCGGGGAAACCGCGACTCGGCGTGTCCTTGAAATGCTCGAATCCGATGTCCTGACTTATAGTGAGGCGGTGAAAGCGTGCGGTTGGCATCATTCGGATTTGCGTACAGGCGAGGTTTTGGATGAACTACCCTACTACGGTGCCGTACTGGATCGCCATGTAATCCCGGGGACTAAGGATCCCAAGGACGATGACATCACACGGTACGGTCGTATTGCCAATCCGACTGTCCATATCGGCCTCAACCAATTGCGCAGGCTGGTCAATCGGATCATTCGTGTCCATGGGAAACCGGATCAAATCGTTGTCGAGTTGGCTCGGGAGTTGAAACAATCTGCGGAGCAAAAGCTAAAGACCCAGCGCCGACTAAAGGAAACCACTGAGGCAGCAATTCGGCGCGGAGAAAAACTAGAGGAACTCCGTATCGCCAACACGGGTGGGAACCGGATGATCCTGCGGCTCTGGGAAGAACTCGGACAGGACCCTATGATGCGCAAATGTCCGTATTCGGGCCGCCGTATCAGTCCGACAATGCTCTTCGATGGATCGTGTGATGTGGATCATATCCTCCCTTACTCAAGGACTCTGGATGACAGTCCAGCCAACCGGACGCTGTGTCTAAAGGAAGCAAACCGCGCCAAACGGAACCAGACGCCTTGGGAAGCATGGGGCAGAACTGAAAAATGGGGCGAAATCTCTGCCAATATCAAAAACCTTCCCGGCAACAAGCAATGGAGATTCGCGCCCGATGCAATGACACGCTTCGAGGAAAAACGGGATTTTCTCGATCGTGCCTTGGTGGATACACAGTACTTGAGCCGCCTCGCGAGGACCTATCTGGACACTCTTTACGCGGATAGTGAACAGCATGTTTGGGTGATCCCGGGCCGCTTGACTGAAATGTTCCGGAGGCACTGGGGTCTCAACTGGCTACTGACTGATCACAATAAGAATACAAACAAGGCAAAAGACCGGACTGACCATCGGCACCATGCTGTCGATGCAGCCGTAATCGCAGCCACTGATCGCAGTCTGCTCAATCGGGTCAGCAAGGCCGCCGGCCGGCACGAGGAGCAAGGCGCGGAAAATGTAGTTCGAACGACCGATCCTCCGTGGAAGGGATTCCGGGAGGAAATCGGCGCGCAACTTGAGAGGATCATCGTGAGCCACCGCGCCGACCACGGAAGGATTGACCTTTCGGCTCGCGTAGTCGGTCGAGACAGCACGTCCGGGAAACTGCATAATGATACGGCTTACGGTCTGACAGGCGAGAGTCAAAACGGTGTTCCGCTGGTCGTTTCCCGCAAGCCTTTGGACGCCCTCAATCCAGCGAGTCTGGGAAAAATACGTGATCCCCAACTCAGGCAGTGCCTAAAAACCGCTACTCAGGGAAAGACAGGGAAGGACTTCAAAGAAGCCCTTGTTGAATTTGCCAGAACATCCTCGCGTTATCGAGGTGTGCGGAGGGTTCGAATAGTCGAACCCGTCAACGTCATTGAAGTAGAGGACGGAGCAGGCCGCGCCTACAAGGGATACAAACCCGACAGCAATCATTGTTACGAGGTTTGGGAACTGCCGACAGGGGAGTGGGTTCCGCAGGTACTCACCACATTCGAGGCCCACCTGGAACAGGTTCCGCGAAAACCACATCCCGCGGCTCGGAGGATTATGCGCCTGTACAAGAAGGATACGTTGTACCTGTCACATCCGAAACACGGAGACGTCGTTGCCACGATTGGGCAACTCGGCATCCAACGGCTGGATCTTGTGCCACACAACGAGGCCGATGCTGATGCAAGAAACCGTGACAAGACCGACCCATTCTCGTTCATCCGGGTAAGCGTAGGCACGCTGAAAAGATCCCAAGCTCGCCGGGTGTATGTGGATGAAATGGGGCGCCTGAGGGACCCTGGCCCTCCCCGCATTTGATCAGAGAACGGAATGGATCAGATCATCGACATAACCACCGATGGTCGGCATCTTTCCCGCGACCGTGGCTTTCTAAAGGTTTCCGAGAACGGCCTTGAGATCGGCCGTACGCCCCTGGATCAGATTGCCGCGGTGATTGTTCATGCGCACGGTACGACATGGTCAACATCGGTTCTTGCCGAACTCGCGGAACGAGGTGCCCCGGTCGTCCTTTGCGGTACAAATCATGTGCCTCGGAGCGTGCTTCTCCCGATCGAAGGCCATTACGCTCAGGGTGCCCGTATGCGAGCTCAATGGCATGCAAAGGCGCCTCTAAAGAAACAGGCTTGGAAAAAGATCGTGATAGCGAAGGTGCGGATGCAGGCGCAGGTTCTAAGTGCAGCAGGCCAGCCGCGCGTACGATTGGACCAGCTCGCACGGAACGTCACTTCGGGCGACAGAACAAACGTCGAGGCTCAGGCTGCACGTTATTACTGGCCGCTCCTTATGGGAAAACAATTCCGCCGTGACACTGGCGGTTCAGGCCTTAATGCACTCTTGAATTATGGATACACGGTACTGCGTTCCGCAACCGCACGAGCTGTTGTTTCTGCGGGGTTGCACCCGACGATAGGGTTGCATCATTCTAACCGAAGTAATGCTTTCGCTCTTGCCGACGATCTGATGGAGCCGTTTCGCCCGCTCGTGGACTGTACAGTACGGAACATTGCTCGCCGGTCGGGCGACGCTGTTGACATAACGGCCAAGCAGGCATTGGCAAAACTCATCGCGGTTGATCTGCCCCTGGGTTCCAGTGTTACGCCGGTTTCGGTTGCGCTCATTAAATTGGCGACCGCTGTCGGACAGAGCTTTGAGACCGGAAAACTTGCACTCGCACTACCCGATCCGCCCGATCCCCTGACTCTCATGGGGTTGGGGTTATGACTATGCCTGCCGTTTTTCTTTCGGGATATCGGCTCATGTGGATTCTTGTGATGTTCGATTTGCCGACAGATACACGGAGCCAGCGAAAAGCCGCAGGTGATTTCCGAAAATTTCTTCTGGACGAAGGATTTGAGCGTAGTCAGTTTTCAGTATACGCAAGATTTGTAAATGGCAAGGAAGCTTTCGAGACCCGGGTTGGCAGAATTGAGCGTGCACTCCCCAGCTTGGGAGATGTCCAGATTCTCAATTTTACTGATCGACAATACCAAAACATTATCCACTTTTCGAATCAGTACCGCAGAAAAGCGCGGAAAAATCCACACCAACTGGTATTGTTTTGATGATGCGTTGTCGTTTTAGCCTTTGGCTTTCCTCCCAAAAACCCGAAAAATCAGGTTCTTGGGAGGTGACCATTGTAGCTGTTCAGAATTCGCGGTCCAACCGCAACGCCTGGTTGGCGCAGGCCGCCCAGCATTCAATTGTAGCTGTTCAGAATTCGCGGTCCAACCGCAACTGCAGGTCCGCCCGAACAAGATGTTCGCCGATTGTAGCTGTTCAGAATTCGCGGTCCAACCGCAACTCGGATTCTGGTCGGTCCGCGCGCGGACGGCATTGTAGCTGTTCAGAATTCGCGGTCCAACCGCAACGTGGAAAGGGCCGTGTTCTTGTTCGCCACCATTGTAGCTGTTCAGAATTCGCGGTCCAACCGCAACCGTGAGGCACGCATGGACCATGTTGCCAAAATTGTAGCTGTTCAGAATTCGCGGTCCAACCGCAACTTGTCTTTCGGGTATTCGCCCTTCCATGCCATTGTAGCTGTTCAGAATTCGCGGTCCAACCGCAACGCTCTGGACCAATCCTCCAACGGGCCTGCATTGTAGCTGTTCAGAATTCGCGGTCCAACCGCAACTTGTCTTTCGGGTATTCGCCCTTCCATGCCATTGTAGCTGTTCAGAATTCGCGGTCCAACCGCAACGCTCTGGACCAATCCTCCAACGGGCCTGCATTGTAGCTGTTCAGAATTCGCGGTCCAACCGCAACTTGTCTTTCGGGTATTCGCCCTTCCATGCCATTGTAGCTGTTCAGAATTCGCGGTCCAACCGCAACGTCCTGGCCGATCAGCTGGTCAGGCCCGCGATTGTAGCTGTTCAGAATTCGCGGTCCAACCGCAACTCGGACGCGAGGCCGAGCGCCTTGCGAAGTATTGTAGCTGTTCAGAATTCGCGGTCCAACCGCAACTGTTTGCCGTGGCGATCGAACACGACGGCAATTGTAGCTGTTCAGAATTCGCGGTCCAACCGCAACTTCATCCACAACCAGCATGAAACGGCCAAGATTGTAGCTGTTCAGAATTCGCGGTCCAACCGCAACACCGGGCAGGCGTGGAACATCGTCCTGCAATTGTAGCTGTTCAGAATTCGCGGTCCAACCGCAACGGTCGTGGTTCTGCGTACCCGTTCCCGGGTATTGTAGCTGTTCAGAATTCGCGGTCCAACCGCAACTTGTTCATGGTCGTGGACAGCGTGGTCGTAATTGTAGCTGTTCAGAATTCGCGGTCCAACCGCAACACTTCGCGCCTTTGGGCATCCCCGCGCGTTATTGTAGCTGTTCAGAATTCGCGGTCCAACCGCAACGGGCGTGGTTCGGCTTATCCGTTCCCGGGTATTGTAGCTGTTCAGAATTCGCGGTCCAACCGCAACCGACGTCCCTCGGCACCGCAACCGGAGCGCATTGTAGCTGTTCAGAATTCGCGGTCCAACCGCAACGCCGGCGGCGAGGCACTTGTCAAAGCTCAGATTGTAGCTGTTCAGAATTCGCGGTCCAACCGCAACAGAAGTCGGTGCATGGCTCGGCATTGACCGATTGTAGCTGTTCAGAATTCGCGGTCCAACCGCAACTGCGTACGCACTCATGATATGGCCGCAAATATTGTAGCTGTTCAGAATTCGCGGTCCAACCGCAACTTCCGTCACGACACAGCCGCATTCCTGGCAATTGTAGCTGTTCAGAATTCGCGGTCCAACCGCAACTATGACCCTTGGCGTATCGATCTACTCCAGATTGTAGCTGTTCAGAATTCGCGGTCCAACCGCAACGCCGGTCGGACTTGGTCACAGGTAGGAACGATTGTAGCTGTTCAGAATTCGCGGTCCAACCGCAACTCAGTGGGTGTGTAAGCCGTCGTGGCGTCGATTGTAGCTGTTCAGAATTCGCGGTCCAACCGCAACTGTCATTCGATGGTTTGGCGACGGCTGCTGATTGTAGCTGTTCAGAATTCGCGGTCCAACCGCAACCGTCGGCCTCGCGCGCCGCTTCCTGCTGCTATTGTAGCTGTTCAGAATTCGCGGTCCAACCGCAACATGTCCGGGAAACCTACCTCTCACGATGTGATTGTAGCTGTTCAGAATTCGCGGTCCAACCGCAACTATGCCTACCAGCATGGCGACAGCCAGTTCATTGTAGCTGTTCAGAATTCGCGGTCCAACCGCAACTGTTTCATCGCTGTCGCCCGAACACCACGATTGTAGCTGTTCAGAATTCGCGGTCCAACCGCAACTGCCCCAGCGTGTACATGACCTGCACGTCGATTGTAGCTGTTCAGAATTCGCGGTCCAACCGCAACAATCTCCTGGCCATCCTTGGCAACTGCGATATTGTAGCTGTTCAGAATTCGCGGTCCAACCGCAACCGTCTCGTGCGCGATCGCCATGCGCGGCAAATTGTAGCTGTTCAGAATTCGCGGTCCAACCGCAACTCGTGGACGAACCGGCTGCGCAGGCTCGCATTGTAGCTGTTCAGAATTCGCGGTCCAACCGCAACGAGATTACCGGATGGCCAAAGGTCTCGATCATTGTAGCTGTTCAGAATTCGCGGTCCAACCGCAACTAAATGACGGCCTGACTGGCGATGGCGTATGCGATGGCGTATATGGCAGATCACAATTCAAGCGTCGGAGAATACTCATATGCCCTTTTCGTTTCAGTCTGCAAAAAAGACTTGTTGGATAACATGCATGATCAACGGGATTTGCTTGGTGAAACAAAAAGATAGAGTCCGTACTTCTGTATATCACAAATTGAACACTCTACTTAATAATCACGAAGAGCATGGTTGGGGTGTGTTTTACACAGAGGACCAAGACCTGAATAATTTCGATAATGTAATTTTCGAAGTGGCTGAACTGACTGGACTGCACATTTACTGGATAAGAACGGGAGACGTCGAAATTGCCTTCAATGACGAACAATTCCTGCAATGCAATGGACAAGTTGCGGTTTGTGATATCGGCGATGGTGCCCACTCAATACTCCTGACCGACAGAAATGGCGACTGGTTCTCGGGATTTGATCCCTGGTGGTATGGACCCGGACGTTGTGGCAACGACCGCCTGAGATTCCCGAGAGGCGACGATGTGGTCAACGTCGAAATTCGCAAGGACCATCTTCTTGAAGAGGTGACCACGGGTCTATTTGAAGTTGGGAAGGCATATCAAATGGGTACGGAGATTAAATATCGGTTTCTTACGGTAATCGAAAATCACTGATGGCGATAAACCGCCCGGTTTCAGCAACCGTCAAATACGCAAGATTTCGTGTGTGATCATCAATGATACGGTTGGCTGTACAGTGCTCCATCAAATCCTTACTCGGGAATCCAATCCTGCATCAGTTCTCTTGAGCAACAGGAATCCGTTACCCCCGAATTCGTAAGAGTCGATCAGGTTCGTGGGGACAAAGGGCGCCAAGGCCCTTGCCAGGAATGACCCTGTTGTTCTTGGCATTGGAGAACTTGACATCGCCTGTGATTTCAAAAAGGTCGAAAGCAAACGCGACGCATTGCGCCGTGATTCCGCTTTCGTCCCCGCATGCGGCACCCAGTTCGCCAGGCTACCCGAAGACGGCGGTTGCCTCGGCTAAAAGGACCGGTGTGACACTCGGCAAGGAAACTAATCTTCAAAATTCACGCAATGGGGGCAAAATCAGCTCGTAGCCTTCGTCTGCCGAGGTTAGGACGATAGTCGAGTCGGTTGCCCACTCAGCCGCGCCAACCTGCCCCATTGGCCGCGCGTCCCAGTTTTTCGATTACTCCGCCTCCTTTGACACTGCGAACAATTTTCTCTGAGACTGCGTCTGGTTGGATTTCATAGTCGAGGGGGGCGAGCATCGTGTCCGTAATCGGTGCATTCGAGGCAAAAACACGCCTCGCGCAACTGCTTAAGCGCGTGGAAGCAGGCGAGCGCTTTGTCATCACCCGGCATAGTCGGCCCGTGGCCGAGTTGGTTCCATTCCGATCGCACGATTCCGGCAAGGTGCGAACCGCGATTGAGGCCCTGAAGAGATTCCAGCGAACGCATAGTCTTGACGGGATCACAATCCGGCAACTCATCGAGGAATCCCGCAAGTACTGATGGCGTTCGTTCTCGGTTGCTCGGTGACCATGGCCTGGATATTTCCGGACGAAACCTCTGAGGCAATCACCAGATTACGTGATTCGCTTATCGATAGCCGCGCGTTTGTCCCATCCCTTTGTCCGGTTGAAGTATGCAGTGCACTCCTCGTTGCGACACACCGAGGAGTGGCCGGAATTCTTTGCCAGCATCGATGATGCCCTCACCATTGAGATCGAGTCGGCGTCTACGGTGCCACGTGTGAGGCAAACCTCTTGACTCGCCGATCGGCACAACTTTTCGGTCTATGATGTCTTCTACCTTGAACTTGCACATCGCATGCGGCTGTCGCTTACCGCTCTCGATGAGGCACTCGCTTCGGCCGCGCAGGCCACGGGTATCGAGACACCCGCCACGCCGTAGGCGGGGAGTACCTTGAGTAGCCCGCTATTTCGGTACCGAGGATTTTGGTGGTTCCTAAACGGTGAGAATTACTGTGCGCTGGTTTTCTCCAAGGCAGCCGTTCCCGCGTTTTCGCGGGACTTCTGACCCGCGAAGTAGAAACTACTTCGGTGAGGAATGGGCCATGGCGGTTGCCTGGCCGGCGCACATTCCCGTCACCTTCATGGGTCTCCGGGATGGCCAATTCCAACTGACTGCCCGGCGGCAGCAAAAACTGTCGCACTGTTCCACAACCTTGCCATTGAATGCACAACTTTCCTGCGCAAGATTTCCACCGGAACTGGCCGTGTCCAATTGTCATTAGCCACGACCACCACGATGGCTCCGGGTGACACTGCCGACATGATCCATGCCACTGGCGCAAACGTCTCGAAGCAGATCAGCCAGTGGATTGGTCGCCCGTCCCAAGAAGTACGCCTGATCTCACCGGCGCCCACCCCCCAGCCTCCAGGGATCCCCGGCAGGCCGAAACGCCGTTCATAAACTGGCGCCGGAGCACAGTGCTCCGGATTGAATTCATGGATGGCAGATCGCTCGTTTCGTTCCAGAACGCCAGCGTAAAGCAGAACATCATGACGTTCGGCGTAGTTGCACCACCTCTCCAGCGCCCCCGGCTCACGTCGATCGATGACATTTTCTCCCATGATCAGGACATCTCCGCTACGGGCGCGAAGTTCCTTCATCAATGCGCGATCCCGCTTTGCCGTTGTCAGGGCAGGTGGTGGCGTGACAGTCATCTCCTCAAAGCCGCTTGGCGGAGCAGGGGAGTAGCTGGCCCAGGCTGTGGCCGCGAGACTGGCGGCAATGGCGGTGACAAGAGCTTGTGACCGGAACGTCGTTGCTGCGCTCAGGCCGCCCAGAGTCAGGATCGTCAGCGCGATGCCGCCGAACCCTGTGCCGGGCCAAAAGTCTCCGGCCGCCAGAACCACGGAACCGATATGCCAGGGTAACAACAGAGAGATTGCCACGGCCACGCCCGTGTTGAGCAGGGCGAACACTGCCGCCGTTGCGAGCCACCCGCCCAAAACGAGAATTCCCGGGCCACAGCTGCCCTCGCCAAGGTTCCAGATGCCTACGGCCGCGGGAAGGGCAGGGGCCGCGTGCCACCCGAGGGCGATCGCAAACCGCTGCATTGACCGTTTGGACAATGCGATCGGCACGAAACCTGCCAGGGCCAGGCAAAGTGGCACTCCTTCCGCGTAACACCCAAGGGCGGCCAATCCGAAGCCGAGCCCGGCCGCGATGCCGTCATTCAGTGCGGTAGGGATCCACCGCGAACCTGACGATGACCGACTCGCCAAGCGTGTCATTCTGGTGCGCCTCCACGACTTTTCTTTCGATTGCACCCCGCACCGCGCGATACCGGATGGTTGCTCGCGGCAAGTCCACAGCCACGAGTGACATGCCAGAATTTTGCGATTTCCGATCGTCACCTTCGAGAAACGCGAGGAAGTCCGCCCGTGAAACCAGGGCGCGATTGCCAGCAGTCCCGTGCCATGCGGAACGGCCCGCGAATGGTCCGCTGACGAGGGGCAGGGCCGCCCAGGTTCGGGCCAAGCAGTTCGCGAATGCGTATTTCTGGTGAATGCCGTATCCGCATTCATCCAGGAGCAGTTGTCCCAGGCGGTCCTGCATTGCCGGGTCGAACCGCTGCTCAGGATCGATCCGGTATGTCTTGACGAGCCTTGTCAGAGTGTCGCGGATGATCTGGTAACGGCCGGCCGCCGTCGATACTGCTCTCGGCCGGATATGCTTCTGCCAGGCCAGGACCTCCCGGATGCTCATTGCAGTCAGTGGTCGCGGAGGTGTTTCCGGCACGGCTGCGTGGGCCTGGTCGTATCCGCCCGGCGCTTCGTACCGCGCGATGAAATCCAGTAATGCCGCTTTCGAAGGCAGTTCGGCCGCCGCGTTAAACGGTGCCATCCCAACGGCCATTAGGGTGGCGCCAATCAGGTCCCGCCATCTCATCCGGCTTTGTATGGCGCTAACCACAGGTCCTGTTCCAACACAACATTCATCCGGGTGCCAGCCGGGATTCGAAACGTTGGCGATGCATTCAAGTCCCGCTCAAGCATGCGTTCGGTCACGGTTTGAGCGGTTTCGCCAGCGGCACGGTTGAGCGCCTTTGCCAATCGGTTTTCGCTGGAGTCTTCCCCGGTCGACAGGCTGGTGACCAGATTGATTGCGAACGCGGCGCCGAGGGTTCTCCAGAACCGCGACTTTCTCTGACCTTCGATACCGGCGATGCCACTTGGATCGGCAGCAGGCGCGTCGGCCAGTTGCACTGTGCTTCCGTCTGGTCTCTGGAGGGAACGCCAGTACACGAACAGCCTCTCGGCGTGCACGTTCGCGTTGTCGCTGTAGGTGCCGATGAGCAGGGACCCTGGCGGAATCAGTACGCGGGTTCCGGACGCGCTGTCCCTGACAGGGGCCGTTACCTGCGCACGGGCCAGTCGTGGGAGTCCGGAGTCGATCGTCGTGATCAATGACACGGGAATCACCGTGCCAGCCAACAGAATCTCTTCCTTCGTCGGCGTTTCGTCCGGTTCGTGAGCGTCTGGAAGGGTAGGGTAGGGCACGCCGTTGCCACGCAAGGGAACAGCGGATTCTCCTGTTGCGGCGGCGGCGGTGTCCGGACTTGCGGTCGTCAATGCATGGAGGCTTTGTCCGAGCGGTGCGTATTCCGCCTGCCGGGCAAGCTCTGCCAGCTGTTGTCGTTCCTCTTCGAGTCGCCGGCGTACTTCCTCCAACTCGCGCGCTGCTTCGGGATCTTCCACAGTCTTTGTTACTTCCTGGCCCTGTTCTTGTCCGGGCTGGCCGTTGTCCTGGTTCTGCCCGATGAGCTTGTCGCCGGTTTCACTGATTGCCTTGGCGGTTTCCTGATTCGTCGAGGTCCCGATATCGCTTCCTTGCATACGCCCGGCCTGGTCTCCGGGCAGACCCTTCCAGGCCCACCAGCCCAGAAACACTGCGGCCACGACGACCATGGCAGCGACGACCGTCTTTGAGAGACCTATTCGATCGACGTCGCCGAGCTTACCCATCATCGGTTCTGACCTTTTGAATATCGATGTTCTCGATCATCAGCCCCAGGGGGTTGATCTCGAGCTCTTCGCGGCCAACGCTTGCCTGCGGCCCGAGGACGAGCACCGCGATATAGCGTTCCTCGGTCAGGATCTCGCCGGTCTCGCGCGTGCTCACCCGTTCGTCCCACTCGACCCGCCAGCTTGATCCGCCGGCAAAAGTGACCGATGTCACAGTGATGCCCACGGTTTCGCGGTCCCAGCGTGCAATCGGGTTGGTCTCGGCGGCTTCATATGCCTCGGTGAGGCGGTGATACGCCGGGCTGGTGGTGGGCATGAACCGGTAAAGGCGGTGGAGGTTGCGCTCCAGGACGGCGCGGTCCGCCGGGATTGACCTCGCGCGCTCAACGAAAGTCTGCAGTTCACGCTTGATCACGCTGGCCGGCCATTCTTCGATCGTGGCCGGTTGCGGCAACGCTTCAGCTCGCCCGAGGTCATCCACACTGACCAGGTAAGGCACGTATTCGCTCTGGCTCGTGGCCCAGATGCCGAAACCGAGACCGACAACGCCGACAAGAAGCCCGGCCAGACCCATCCAGAAGAACCTTTGGGCAGCCGCCGCATGGAAGGCGAACCGTTCGTCCCATTCGCGTTGGGCCACGATATAGGGATTGGCGGCCTTGCCGGTTTTATGCGTATCGGTGCTCACGGGCTACTTCCGATCCCGGTTCAGGTAGTTGAGCACGTCACGCGCTGCCTGGCGATGTGGCCCGTCGCCAGAGAGGCCGGACACCGCGCCTCCAGCCGCGCCGACAGCACTTCCCTTGAGAACAGGGGCGGCTTTCTGAATCGCCTTTCCGACGCCACTCGTGCCGGCGTTCATGGCTGAGACCAAGGGGTCTTCAGATGCAGCGCGGCGGCCGGCGATGACGCCGCCACGAACGCCGCCGTAGGCAGCCCCTCCCGCGGTCATTCCGGCCGTCATCAGTGTCCGCCCGGTCATGGCCGCGCCGAATCTGCCGGCAATCGATGCGGCGGCATTGGCGCCACCTCCGAAAAGGCCCTCGACGGCCGAGGGCAGTTGCAGGAGCAGCACCAGTCCCACGACCTGGACGATCAGCAACTGCAGTGCCGTGAACAGGTCGGGGTCCGCGAGCTGGAAAGCCGTCTCGAGCGTCGCCATCACCATCCCGTTGACGATCAGCAGGGTGAGGAGTTTGAATGCTTTTCCGACCAGCATCCGGATATAGTTGATGGCAATGTCGCGCGTCGATTCGAGGCCGCCGAATCCGAGACCGAGGAGACCGGCCACCGCCATCAGGTAGAGCTCGGCGTAGACGAGAATGATCATCGCCGCCATTGCTGCCGCCGTGATCACCACCGCGAGGCCGACAAGCACCAGTCCGATCGAATAACCCGGGCTGAGAACCGAGAGTTCCCCCAGTAGCTGGCCGACCATGTCGAGGGCTTGCGCCAGGACCCGGGATGGCGATGGCTCGGCTGTGACGCCTCCCACGCCGGCCACCGCCAATGCGCTGTCGATTGCGATCTGCACGAGATCTGCGCCGTATTGCAAACAGACGAGGAAAACACCGACCACGACCAGTCGCACGATCAGCTTGCCGAGGAGTGCGGCCATCGCCTCGCCCTGCAGGGTGCCTTTGCCGAAGGTCCACGCAAACTCGATGGCGGCCATCGTGTACAGCAAGGTCACGGCGACATCGACAATGCCGCTCGTCATGCCCTGTGAGATGCGCTCCATCGTGCGGACCATCTGGTCGAGTTCGCCAGGTGCATCCTGTGCCCTGGCGATGCGGGGGCAGAGAATCCCAGGCAGAATCCAGCATGCCATGAGCCGGTGCGAGTGCCTGTTCATTGTCCGATCCCCAACAGTTCGTGCATTCCCGTTCCCGGGCTGATTCGTTGCTGGTTGACTTCGAGCGTTTCGTGAAAGCGGCGGTCGATGGCGCGTTTGACATCCTGTTCGGCGAGAACCCGTGACCAGGCAATTGCGGTGGTCTCGGCCTGTGAAGCCGTCAGCGCACGCAAGTCCAGCACTTGTCGCGCGAGACTGCCCGCGATCTCGTTTGCGACCTCCAGGGCCTGGAGATTGCCGTTCACCTGATCGGCGCGGACGCCAAGTGCATCGAGAAGCCGGGCCTCCGTCTCAACGTCGTCGATTGTCATGCCTGATTGCTGCAGGTTGGCCGTCAGGGTGGATGACCAACGGTCCTGCCAGTCCGTGTAGCGGTCAGCGTAGTTGTTCCTCGAGTAGGCGTCCTGCTCGAAAAGCGGATCCTGGATCAATCCGGAGCGGAGAAACATGTCAAGCTGCTGTCCGGATCCGGCCAGGGCGCCTGCCTGGATGTACAGCCGGCGGAGGTCAAGCACGGGTTCCAGGCTTTGCCGGTGGAAACTTCCGGGCAGCCTCTCCGTGTTTTGCACCATGTTCCGGTAAGCGAGAATCTGGGTCTGGAGTTGCTCGACCTCGGAAGCAAGCGTTTCGCTGGAGACCGACAGGTGCGATGCTTCCAACGAAGTCAGATTCGCGAGCTCGGCATTGTTGGCGAGTTGGGTCCATTCCGTTGCGACGCCGGCCAGGCCTCCCGCCCGGGATGCCGTCCATGACGATGCGGCGATGGCGCCAGCCACGAGAACAACGACAGCCTTGAAGATCCCGGGGTGGGGGAAGGTGATCATTCGGCGAGTTTCCTGACCAGGTCGTCTTTCCAGAAGTCCGGGTTCCTGGTGACGGCGGCTTCGGCCGCGGTTGCGTCCGCAATCGATGTGCTGCCGAGCAGTCTCAGGGCTGCCGGTCCCAACAGGAAGTCCACGACCCGCCGTCCCTCCGGCTTGACCACGTAGTAATGCTGCTTGGGGTGCATCGCCGCGATGATCTCGATCATTTCCTCGGTGGCTCCGAGGCTGCCGTACTGGTCGCGGCTTGCCCGCGTACGGGCTGCCGGGTTCGGCAGGTAGATCCTGGTCGGGCAGTTCTCGACCAGCGCCGGCGTAATCTCACTCGAGGTGGCGTCCGCTACCGATTGGGTAGCAAGAACCACGGAAGCGTTGGCCTTGCGCAATTCCTTGAGCCAGCTCCGGATGCGGCTGGCGAACAGGTCGTGGCCCAGGAACGCCCAGGCCTCGTCCAGGATGATCAGTGTCGGCCTCCCGTCGAGTGCGTGCTCGACCATTCGGAACAGGTAATCGAGCGCCAGCACCGCGATTCCCGGCCCGGCTGAGAACAGGTCCTCGGTTTCGAACACTGTCCAGTCGGATAGTTGGATGGCGTCGTCCTGGGCATCGAAGATACCGGTGTGATGGCCATGCACGTACGGCTCCACCGCTTGCCTGACCGCGTCCGATTGCACGAATGCGCATGCGTCCTTGAGAGTATGTCCGGGTTCAAGAAGCCGCACCGTTTCGCGGATTTCCTTGCGGATTGCGCGCGCGCGGATCTCCCCGGCCTCCTCGACCATGGCGATCAGCCAGTCCTCGAGGTGCGCCCGGCCGCATGCGATCAGCCCGTTGACCGGCGCCAGCGCCTGGCCGTCCTGGCCGAGGGGGATGAAGGCTCCCCCCAGCGCCGCCGTCAGGTAACGGACCGATCGTTTCTTGTCGAAAAACACCACGCGGGCATTCGGGTACTTCATGAAACTGGTCGCAAAGAGTCCCAGGAGCACCGACTTGCCGGCTCCGGTTGGCCCGAACACGAGCGTGTGGCCGACACCCTCCGAGTGCAGGTTGAAGAAATACGGCTCTCCGGAGATGGCCCGTCCCACCACGAGCGGCGGCGAGTTTTTCGGAAATTCCTGGCAATTCACCGTCGGATCGCCCTGCCAGATCGTGCTCATCGGGATCAGGTCGGCGAAGTTGACGCTCGAGAGAATCGGGCGGCGGGGATTATTGCGCGGGTGGCCCGACAGGCGCCCGAGGAATGCTTCCAGGGCATTGACGGTTTCCACGCGGGCCTCGAATCCGTGCTCCAGCAGGGATTCGGTCACTCTGCGGGCAGCGGCGATCACCTCGTCCTTCGGCGCGCCTTCCGCCCCGAACAGCGTCACCGTGCTGTTCATCACGCCGTAGGAGAGGTCACCGGCGTTGATCTCGGCCAGGCCTTGCTCGGTATCTGCCTCCATCGCGGCCGCGTGCGTATCCACGGGTGCGTCCCCGACCGCCAGTGCCTGGGCCGCGAGCGACCGTTTTCCCTGCGACCAGAATCGTCTGCGTCGGTGCAGTTCTGTCCGGCCACGGGCACGGCCGAGGCAGATGAAGCGGCTCGTCCATTGATAGTCGAATCCGAAACCTTGCAGCACTTCCAGTGCGCCGGGTTCGGTATAGGGAGGGTATCCGTCGACGGCGACCACCGCGGCCCAGCGGCCGTTGATGCGAAATATGTCGTCGAGATCGTCCTGCCTCCAGCTCGGTGAAATCAGGACGTCCAGGTAGAACCATTCCAGGCCTGTCGGCCGCCGTGGCTGCATGAACCGGCCAGTGACGCTGGTGGCGAGATGCCCGACGAGCTCGTCCGTCAGCCCCGACCCGCCGTTTGCCAGCGGTTGCGTCCGGCTGCGGAGGCGCCGCAGGCTGTAGATGCCGCTGAACCTGGCCTCGACCGTGGCGCACTGAACTTCGAAGGCGTCGACCTGCTCACCGACTGGCCGGTTGCGGCTCGATGCCGCGTACTGAAATGACAGGTGGATGACGTTGTCGAACAGCGCGCCCCCCGTCTCGAGCATGCTTCGGCGTTCCATTTGCAGCACCTTCAAGGCCTCGGTATCGAACTCCTCCTCGTGCCCGAGGTAACCGCGGACAGGCCTTCTCCTGAAATCGATCCAGAATGCACACCCGTCGCCGAACCCGGTCAGGGCCTGCGACATCCGGTCGGTGTGGTGTTTCCTCTCTTCCGGCGCGAGGCTCTCCGTGTCGCGCCCCCTGACTTCCCAGGCCGCGAGCATCGATCCGTCCTTGCACACGACGACGCCCGGTGCGATGGCGGCCCCCCAGTTCAGCAGGTCCGAAAACGTCTGTCGTGCCCGTGCCAGCATGTCAGCTCCCGATGATGGTGGGGCGGACCAGGACGATCATCGATGTGCGGGCGACTTCGGCCTTGGCCGTGCCGCCGAGGCCGAGGAATTCCGCAACGCCGGTGCCGCTTCGGTCTTTGCGCACCGTTTCCTGTTCGTACCCGCCGATCACCAGTGTTTCGCCAGGCGTTAGCACAACCGTGTATTCGAGGGAGCGCTGGTCGGTTTTCGGCAGCTGGACATCCCCGAAGACATCGAGGCTGTTGAGACTCGCCTCGAGGATCCAGAGGCTGAGCTGGATCTGTCCGGACCTGGGGAGCAGCCGCGGCAAGGCAAAAATCGACAGCCCGGTGTCGATGGTATCGACCTTGATCGTCAGTTTCGTGGAACCATCCTGCTCGTCCTCCCGTGTCGTCTCCCTGACGTAGTTCTGGGTGGTCAGCAACGAAACCGGAGCCACGATGCCATTCTGGCCGATCGTGTTTGACAGGCGATAGTCGACCACGTCCTTGTCAGTTGCCAGTGCCCGGAAGTTGATGGCCGAGCCGTCGAGCTGGCCGCCAACGATCGCAATATTGCCGACACTGCCCGCGGCGACCAGCCCGCGTCCGAGCGTGAAGTTCCCGTCTCCGAAGGCGCCTTGCAGGAACGTTCCGATCGCCCAGTCTTCGGTTTCGGTGGCATCGAGGAAATACGTGGCGATCTCCAGGCCAATCCTGGTGCTGTAGACTTCGGCATACTGGTCGATCACGCGGGCGGCGCTGCGCTGGACGCTGGGCGGCCCGAATACGGTGATCTTGCCGGTGTTCCTGGCGACCGCGACGGTCGCGGGCGGAGCCACGGCCTGGTCCAGAGCTTTCCCGATTTCCGCCCAGGGATCCACGCTCAGGGACTGGCTGGCGCGGATCGTGGCCGAACTGGTCGTGACGCCTGCGAGTTCGACGCCGAGTGTGCCGACCGTAGCGGGCAATGGAACATCATGGGTCACGCTAATCATGCGGTCGAAGCGAATGGCCGTTCCGTCAAACGACCACGCAAGATCGAACTTGCTCCCGATCCGGTCCAGAATGCCGGAGAGAGGGCCCCGGTAGGTCAGCGACATGGTCCCGGAAACCGGCACCTCGACCACGCCCGATGAGGTCGGATACCGTGTCCGCACCACCACGTCGAGCTCAGTGGCTCCGGTCAGGATTTCCAGGATCGTCGCTATTCCCGCCACACTGGCCTGGATGTCCACGCCGAGGGGTTCTTCGAGTTCTTCGGGCAGCGGTTTTCCGCGATCTGGCGTATGTGCGGTGGCGGGCCGAATCGGCGAGGCCCTGCCGCCGTAGAAAGGTTGCTCCACCTCGACGACCCCGCCCCGCTGTTGTGCACCCAGCGCTCCCCGGTATCGCTCCGCTTCCGCGGCCAGTGTATCGGAACGCCGGTCGGCCAGCTCCGAGACCGAGCAGGCCGTGAGTGCCAGGCTCACGCCGGCCACGGCTGCGAGTGCCCGGATCACCGTGCCGCTCCGATCCGGACGACCCGGTTCGCATGGACGACGAGCAATGGCGCCTCGGGACCCGATCCGAATCCCTTGATCACTTCTCTCAGTGCCAGCCGCAAGGTGCCCTCGATGCTGAACGGCACCTCGAAACGCCAGTCGCCGCGATCTTCCACGATCACCTGGTAGTTTGCGTACTCGCCCCACCGCTCCAGGACATCGATGAGGTACTCACCCTCGGCGGCTTTCCAGACGGGTGTTTTCGGTTTGGGTATCACCACTTCCACGGCCGGGTCCCGGGCTTCGGCCGCCGTTTCCGCTTTCCGGTTGCCTCCGAGCAGGCTGGCCCAAAACCCGGGCTTTGCCTTTTCGGGTGCTGTTTGCGGCCGGGGTGCGGTGGCAGGTTTCTTACAGCCGATCGTCAGCACATCCCCGATGCGGAGCCGGTTCGGGTTGGCCGCGGCCTTCGGGTTGGCCGCGGCGATCTCGGAGTGGCGGGCAGCGTTGCCGAGATAATGCCCTGCGAGCTTACCCAACGTGTCCCCCGCCTGAATCCTGTGGCGAACACAGTTTTCTGCGAGCGCTCCTGACTGTGTTTCGGTGGCTGCGGTGCCGACGGGTTCGGGCGGTCGCGTGTTCGTTTGGGAATTGTCCAGCCGGTTGACCGGGAAGGCCGGCTCTGCTGGCAGGATCAGTTTCGGGTTTTGCCAGTCAGGACACCGAATCAGGGGTCCGATGGCCGCCGAGGCAGTGGACGCTTCTGTAGCGGCCAGTACGCATATCGCCAGCCAGCGTCGTCCTTGCGCCGCTCGCGGACGGCGAGGCCTTTCTTCACCAGCGCGGCAGTGGCGGCAGCCGTTCGCGTTCGGCTCCAGCGGAGCGTCTGTGTGATCCACTCGGTCGTTACGGCGTCGCCTGTCCGGTGATGCCCGCCGGCAATGGTCACATAGACCAGTGCCTGGGCGCGCAGTTCTCCTTTCGGCTCGCCTCTCCCTTTGGCTTCAAGATAGTCCATGACCTCATTCACGTTGACGGGAGCGATGTCAAGATATAGGAACTCAGAAAAATTCGTCATGATCGTTTTCCGCTATGGCCACATCAGTATCCCCGACATCGGAAGCCGTTTCAATCCTGGGGCCGGTTTTCGACTTGCTGAACGATTGTGACGTCACGGAGATTTCAATGAATGCCGACGATGACGTGTGGGTTTCACGGTTTTCATGCCGCCCCCGATGCGAGGTCACGTGGGACGTCGCGTCCGCTGAGCGCTTGATTCGATGGTGTGTTTCCAATTCCGGGGGGATCATCGATTCCAACCAGCCAATAGCCTCAATGACCGTTCCGGGGTTCCATCATCGCATTGAGGCCCTGTTGCCTCCGGTCGTGAACGCGCCTGCGTTTTCGATTCGCCGGCATACGGACATTGTGGTCAAGCTCGATCAATTCGACTGGTCCGATTCCAATGACATGGGGCGAATCGCCCGTGCGTACTCGGCCCAAAGACGTAGTATAGTCATCGCCGGGGCAACCGGTTCCGGCAAAACCACCTTTGCCAATGCATGCCTTGCCATTCTTGCGGAATACCGGGACGATGAACGCCTCGTCGTCATCGAAGACACGCCCGAACTCAGGTCCCGGCTACGCAATACCGTGTACCTGAGGACGTCCCGGACCGTGGATCAGCAACGGCTGCTGATCTCGACGCTGCGGCTGGCGCCCGACCGGATTGTCGTCGGTGAGTGCCGGGACGGGCGGGCCGCGTTGACCCTTCTGAAAGCCTGGAACACCGGGCACCGGGGCGGACTCACGACCTTGCACGCCAATAACGCGTCCGAGGTCGTGACTCGTCTGGCCATGCTGTGTTCCGAGGTTGCCGTGACGAGTCAGGAAGAACTGATCCGCTCGACTGTCGATCTCGTCGTCTTTCTTGACCGCGGCGCCGTGCGACCGGTTGTTCGCGAAGTTCTGGAGGTTCACTCATGACTGCCTTTGTTCGCCCTGTTTTGTGTTTGGCCGTGACTGTCGCGGCCGGACCGCCAGCCTGGGCTGGCGGGGCCACGATGCCCTGGGACGGTCCTCTCGATCGCCTTGTCGACAATCTCACCGGACCGTTCGCCCTCGCGGTTGGCGTGCTCGGTCTCGTTGTCCTGGCCGTGCGCATTCTCTTTGGTGAACAATTCGGCCAGTTCGCCCGGTCCATCATCAATGTCGTGATTGCTGTCGCAATGATCACTGGCGGGGCAGGGTTGCTTCGTACCCTGATCCCCGGTGCGACGGGCGCATCGTACGTGTGTGAGGCCCCGCATTCTTCTCCGCCTGTCACCAATCCGGACAGCTGGTCATGCCCGGATTATTCCGACTGAGTCTTTTCATGATCCTGGCCGTGGCGGCGGTTGGCGCGCGGGCCGAGACCGCCGAGGATGCCCAGAGAGCCGTCCAGATTGCCTGGCAGAGCCAGAAAGCAACGGCCGCACTGGGAGAGGCGGGACGCGTGGTCGTCATATATGGTGAGGCGCCGGCCGCACTGGTTTGTGCTCCGCTCCACATCTGTGCGATCGAGTTCGGTCCGGAGGAAGAGTTCCACGACACGCCATCACTGTCCGATCCCGTGCGCTGGCAGATGGAGTTGCGCGAGGGATTCGCGGGCGGGTCACGGCGCCAATACCTGATCCTGAAACCGGCCGAAGCCGCGGAACCGGCCATTCTGACAGCGTTCACGAACAGGCGTTTCTATTCCATCCGCCTGGTGCCCGATCCCTCGTCATATACGCCGATCCTTTCATTCCGGTTTCCTGATGACGAGGCCGAAGCGATCCGGGCCCGCCTCGAGGCTGATCGCCTGGCCGAAGCGGAGGCGGCGGCCATAACGGCGTCCGCCGTGCAGGCCGTCACCGCCAGAACCGGCGTTCCTGTCGAAGGCGGACTGGTGGCGGCTGGTGAGCTCAACTTCGATTATCTCATTTCGGGCGAGGCGGGGTTTGCACCGCAGCGGATCTACGATGACGGCACGAAAACTTACATCGAGCTGCCGCGATCGTGGAAGGGCGAGCATCCGGTCTATCATGCGCGCACGGATGAGGCTGAACGCGTGGTCAACTACCGGATCGACGGGCGGCGCTACGAGATCGAGGGCGTTTCGAGGCAGGCGCCCTCCGTCTCGGGCGCGAGGAGATCCGGATTCGGCGTCGTCAATGATGCGCTTTGGTCCCTCCGTTCCCGCGCTTGCGGTCTTGTTGCTCGCAGCCTGTTCAGGAGAGCTGCCCTGGACATCCGCCAGCCGTTCCGTCCCCTTGTCCGAGGCACAGTACTGTGCGGTCGGCCATGATCTTGCACGCCAGGTCGCCGACCATGTGTCCGTGCGTGGGATCATCCTCGTCTCGCCCAAACGCCGCACCCGGTGCGAGGGTTACACGCTCCATTACCTGCGTCGCGCCGGCTTTGCAGTCGATGAATCCGGGGCGTCTCCCACCTTCAATGTGGAGCTCGCCTATGCTGGAGAAACCACATTCCAGGCGACAGCGTCGATTGGCCGGACATTGAAGATCTCGCGAATCTATGAACCCGGCGATGGCGGGGTGTATCCCGTGAGCCCGGTGTCCGTGATGCGGCTGTCTGCCCGAACTGTCTGGCGAGCGCCGGCAGAGTTGATCCGGAACAATGCATCCGGTTCGTAAGGCGCTGACCCAACCTGTCCTGCTCGGTGGGATGGAGCGGGTTCCGCTAGTTCTCGTGCTGTTCGTTGCGGGCGTGTTCGTGCTGGTTCAAACGCCGGCGTCCATCATCTCGGGGCTGGTCATTGCCAGCGTCGGCGTGGTTGTTCTCCGCCGGACGGCTGAGGCCGACCCGCAGTATTTTGCTGTCCTTTACCGGCGCCTGAAATACGGCCGCTACTACGGATCTGTGCCGCTCGATGTCGGCAAAAGGGACTACCGGTTTTGGCAACGGTAGAAACCGTCAATGGCGTTTCCGTCGTGTTCGGAGTCACCTGGGGGCTGCGCAAGGGACGCTGGCGGGCCGTAGTTCGGGGCCGGACAGGATTCTGCGACTTCGAAGACGGGCGTCGGCCTCGCGGGGCCGTACCAGCGGCGGCGTTTGCGGTTTCGGCCGTACATCCGGATCACGAGTACGAGCCATGCCTGGTCGCGCTGTCGAACGATGAACAGGACTGCTTCATGACCGTGGTCGTCACGGACGGGTCCCCCACGGTTTTTACCGAAGAAATTTACGATGGCGCGGTCGCAGTACGGAAATGGGTTCAGGCGATCGAAGCGGCGCTCGAAAACGCGTCCCTGGCTCGCGTCTACTTGCCTGAAGGACAGGATGAACTTGCTGCCTTGGCGACCGATTCCGAAAAGGCGGTGTTGTTTGATGTCGCGGGGCTTGAAACGCCATCCGGCGTGCATCCCTTTCGACGAAGCGGCCGCTGGCGTTGGGTGCTCGCCGCCGGAGGCGGGCTCGGCATAACGGGCGGGATCCTGACATTTGCCTGGTATGTCTTTTTGGCACCTTTGCAGGGCCAGGGCGAACAGGCTGCCGTAACATACCGGACCGAAACCTCTCGCCTCGATGTTGAGCCGTTGCTGGGGCACTGCATTTCCGAGTTGGCGGAATTCTGGCCCATGGCGCCCGAATGGGACCTGGTCGAGGAAGGGTGCGTGCTTGACCCGAACCAGCGCCCGCAGGGATTGCCGCTCATTTCCGGCGATGGCGCCTACGCCTACCGTCTGTACCACCTGGCGCGCCACTGGAACGAATACCTGAGCGGGCGTGCCGCGGACAGCGTGACGGCCCTGTTTGCGGGTGAGGTTGTCGCCGAACCGAGCCGGCGTGTCCTGTATGTGCCCGTCAGGCGGACTCACCGTCTCGTATCGCCCGATTACACGCCCGTTCTTGAGGTCGAGGCCGTCCTTGACCAATTGTTGGTTGGAGTGGTTGCAGCCAGCGGTTCGGTATCAGACGGATCTGTCAACGCCTCCACTGCCCTTGACTTGCTTGCGGCGCTGAGCCGCTTGCAACACGTCGACCTGGAGCCCGTGTACGTGCGGCGAGGACTTGCCGAAAGCGATACGGAGTTTCGGATCCGGCCAGTACAGCTGCTGACGGAAAAAATCCGGGATGACAATACGGGTGCGCAAGAGTGATCGGGCCGTTCCATGTCAACGGGTATTCACCGAACCGTGCCTGCGGTGAATCGGAAGATGTCGGCTGGTAGTTTGACGTCGGCCAGTTCATGCGGGGAAGAAGGCCTCCTTCCCCGCCATCCCTGTTCCATGCAAGCACCCAACAGGAATGTTCCAATTCAACTGAAGATGACGACTGAAACTTCGTACTTATCCTGTACCTGTATCGATGCCTGATGATCACCGCCAACAACAACCGTGGATAATTCGAATCCAATCTGTTCGAGGCTCGTGTTATACAAGAATCGTTCGCTAAGCACCGAGGACCTGTCTTCCGTGCTTTCTCCGTTCCCGACGGGATAAGTTGCGGCGACCCGGCGCCTCGGCAGACCGTGGAAATACACGGACCTGGTAACCGTTCTGCAGTGGGCGGTGTTGATCCTGTTGTTGACTGCAATGGCTGCCGGAGCGTCGACGTGGCGCGTCAGGGAGTACGTCCGCCTCAATGCACGCTCGGGACCGGGGACTAGGTATTCTTTTGTTGCTCCAGCCTGCCGGAATTCCTGTCGAGGAAATGAACCGCCACGAACGGGCCGTTTCGGTGGCAAGAATACGGGCCTCCAAAAAATGGTGACCCCACCAAACCTTGTTACCGCTTCCTGAAATGTGCACGACTTGCGCGTTCGGATCAGGAAGCAGATATTTGGGCAAGAACACCTTGTGCACCTCCGGGAAGGGGTTCGTGACATGAACATCGACAGTTTGCAGGTTCGGAAAGGAGGCGGGAATGGCATGCGCTGGGTTGCAATGCCTTTCCGGACAGGAGAAGCGACGGCGACCCGGTGCCTCGGCGGACCGCGGAAGTTCACGGACCTGATGACCGTTCTGCAATGGGCGGTGTTGATCTTGTTGTTGACTGCAATGGCTGCCGGAGCGGCGACATGGCGCGTCAGGGGTGACGTCCATCTCAATGCGGGTACGGGACCGGGGACCGGGTATTCTGTTGTTGCGCCATTGGCTGCCGGAACTCCTTTCGAAGAACTTGACCACACCGGATCCTGGAGCCGGGTCCTGCTCCCAGATGGTACGATCGACGATGTCGGTAATCGCTATCTGGTTCGTCATGAGATGGCGAGAGGCGCTGCAGGAGACTGGGCACTGAATCTTCAGCTCGGTCATTCGGACGATGTCCGCAGCGTCGCGTTAAACCCCGATGTCCGCACGATCGCAACAGGATCGGAAGATGGCACGGCACGGCTTTGGAACGCCGCCTCCGGCCGCGAACTGCGCGCGCTGAAAGGGCGTTCACAGAGCGTCATCAGCGTTGCGTTCAACCCGGACCGTCGCACGGTCGCGACAGCACCGGACGACAACGCGTCGCGACTCTGGAACGCGGCCACGGACAGGGAGCTTGTGCTGGTGGCTTCGTTCCGGGACGGCTCCCGCCTGGTACTGACGCCTGAGGGTTTCTTCGACGGCACCCGGAGGGGATCTCGGCATCTGCATCTGGTGTGCGGCCTTGAGTCGGTCTCGATCGACCAAGTCAACGAAGCACTCTACCGGCCGGTCCTGTTGCGCGAAGCGCTGGTCGGCGATCCGGCCGGCAGGGTCGCGGTGGCCGCTGCTTGGCTCGACCTCCGGAAAGTCATCGCCTCGGGACTGCCGCCACGGGTGTTCGGGCTTCGCTCGCTCGACGGCGACCTCGCCACCGTCGAGGTTGGGATCGAGGAACGCGATGGCGGGTTTGGGCGTATCGAGTGGCGAGTGAACGGCACCGTGCAGGGAGCCGACAGCCTGGCCATGGGCGCCATTTTTTCGGCGGGTGCTGACGCCACGATGCTCAGAAAGCACGCTTGCCTTGCACCGGGCGAGAACGTGGTCTCGGCGCTCGTCTACAACGAGGCCAACCTGATCGCGTCGGAGGCGGTGGAGATAACCAGCACCAACAGCCAGGCATCGGTGCCGAAGCCGTCGCTGCACGTGCTGGCGGTGGCAGTGAACGACTATTTCGACGGCCACCTGCGGCTCAACGACGCGGTGTCGGATGCCCGCGCCGTCGGAACGGCGCTTCAGCGGGCAGGCCGAGGGCTCTACGCGGATGTCAATGTGACCTATCTGTTCGACGAGCAGGTTTCTGCGGAGGGGTTGCCGGCGGCTTTCGAGGCGATGGGCGGGGATATGCGCCCGCATGACACTTTTGCGGTGTTCATGGCCGGCCATGGCAGGACGCATGCCGGGCGCGATCATTTCCTGCCGCGGGACTTTTGGCAGCGGGGCGAGGAGGAACTCGTGGCCACAGCGATAAGCCAGGCGCAGCTTCAGGCCTGGATTGCACGGGCACCGGCGCAGAAGGACTTGCTGCTGCTCGCTACCCGCGAAAGCGGAAACATGACGATGGATGCGGCCACCCGCGGTAGCGAGGAACAGGCCGCGATCACCCGCCTGTCCCGTGCGATTGGCCATACCATCATGACCGATTCGACGGACACGGCTCCTGCGCTTGAAGGCTACTGCCAGCACGGGCTGTTCACCTACACACTGTTCGAGACCATGGCGCTGGCGGACCGTGACAGGGACGACGCGATCGAGATCACCGCATTGATCGAGTATGTCGACGAGCGGCTTCCCGCACTGTCGGAGGCGAAATTCGGGTACCGCCAGGTTCCGTGGAGTGATTTGAGTGGAAACGTCTTCGCCCTTGGCCGTCCGGTGACGTTTCTGCCTGAGGCCAAGGACCTGATCCCGGCGACGCCGACACATGTGGCGTTTGCCGTGGCGGACATATTGGAGATCGTCGACCGGGATGGACAGGCAGGGCGGTCGATCGTGCATCTTTTGCGCTTCGAAGTTGGCAAAGAAACCAACATCGGCACTCAATGAAGGAAATGGGCTATGTGGAGGTGTTTTCCGATCCCGGTGCGTTTGCCGGATTGACCGGCGGGAAGCTGCTCTTGACTAGGGTCGCGCAGTCCGTCCGCATGCGAACGGACGAAGCGGGTTGGGAGGTCAGCGCCGTCTCTATCGCGGTCGCCGGTCGCTTGGCGCAGGCTGAACCGATCCGGGAGATCCGTTTCGACCGGCCCCTTCTTTACGTGTTTGGGCAGGCTTCCAGCGGGGAGATCCTGGCAATGGGGCTTGTCGGCAACCCTCTGGCGGAGAGTTGAGCGAATGACATCTACGGAGCAACAATCCGACGGGATCCGCAGAATTGCGGACAAAGGGGAAGCAAACGGGCGGCGGCACATCGAAGTGGTCAAGGCGATGCGCGGCGCACGACTGAACTTCATGCATGGCATTACCGGAGCGTCCCGCGACAAGAAGCCCGAATTGTTGCGCCGACTCAAGAGCGATGGTGTGCTGCAGATCGCAGAGTTCTTCTTTCTCCTGAAGTGCCACGAAATCAAGACCACGCGTCAGATCAAGGCATTTGCGAGACTGCACAACAAGTACCTGCAAGACACCATGGATTCACCGGAGGAACTGGAATGGCTGGACCGGACGCGCATGCAGCTTGACGGGGCGTTCTTTTCCGAGCTTGGCATCGAGAAGCTTGCGGAAAACTTTCAACGGAATCCGCCGAGCTTCGACCAGTCAGATCTTTGCAGGTTCCTGGTGACCCAGCAGTCGGGCGAGAATTGCCGCAGAAGCCTGAAGACGTTGCAGCAGGCCGGATTGCTTGACGCAAACCGTATCCCGTACGGATCCATCGTGCTGCATTCATCCGGCAAACTGGAACAGATCTACCTGGATCACATCAATGCGCTGTGCGCCGGATTGCCGGACAAGATGGAGGATTGAGCAATGCTGAGCCCCCGTGTTAGGCATGCAATGGTCCTGATTTGCGCGCTCTTCGGCGCGGCAATGCCTGCCTGGCAGGCAGAACCGCAGCAAACGGGTCCGGACGAATTCCCGCCCGACAGCTACGTTTTGGAAATCATCGAGCGTCACCCGCTGCTCCGGCAGCTGTTCGCCACGGAGCCTGACCTCGCGCGCGAGGTCGCGCGTCGGCTCTTGATCCTGGAAGCTGAAGACGGGCTCGGGCCGGCGTCGGAAGACGGCGCGACGCCCACCCCGGGGGTGGATGCCCCGAGGGGACCGTCGCCAAAAGCTGTGCTGGACCTGATCAAGCTCATGAAGGCCGCCGCTGAAGCAAACCAGCGAGAAGGAAAATCGAAGTGAGAATACTGGAAGATAGAATGCGACGGCTTTTGTTTGGAGTTGTGCTGGCTATCGGCGTCGGTCCGAACATCAGCGTGGCGAGCGTCATACCGTGCGAAGATGTGGTTGCCCGGTGGAAGCAGACAACGGACGCGACGTCTCTTGAGGAATGGGGCCTGATCTACGAGGACGCCTACATCGAGAGCGACTGCAGGGCCAACACCTACGCAAAGATCGGCCAGGACATTATCGACAAGTTCCTCCCGGGTATCTGGAGGTCATTTGTCGCGAGTGACGATATCGCGCAACTCCAGGCCATGTCGGGGCAGATCAATGCGCTGGGCGAATACGGCGCCGATTGGCGTATTCCGTTCATGGAAGGCGAGATCGCAAGAAAGATGCGGGATCCTCGCGCCGCTCTGGGCGCCTACCAGCATGCCCTTTCTCTCCTGGACGACGAAGAACTTACACCGGAGCCTCCCCCGGAAGAAGAGGTCGCCTTGTTGCGCGACCGGCTTGACGAAGTTTCGGTCGTAGTGGCCCAGATCGCACCGGATGAACTGGGCCTGCCCATCACGCGCGCTGGCCGGCTGATCTCGCAGTACAGTTTTTCAACGCGCGGCTACGGGCGGAGGAAGGCACTCGTACCGATACAGTTCGAATACGCCAGGGACGTCATGACAGGTGGCGGACGGTCAAGTTTCCAGGAGGTCTTTCAGACGCTGAAGAGCCAGGGATCACCGGGAATCACTATCGTCGGACACACCGACCCGATCGGTTCGTCGAGTTACAACCTTGGGCTTTCCCGGAAACGCGCAGATGCCATCCGGCGCGAGTTGCTGGCACTGAACTATTCAGGCTCCGTTGAAACGCGTGGAATGGGAGAAGAGCAACCATTCGTCTTCGATGATCCCGGCCTCTACGGCGAAGACGTGAGAAACCAGGCTCACCGCCGGGTCGAGATCCTGCTGCGTCAGCCCTGAGCGCTCGACATGCCAATGGAAGGTAAAACGATGCGCCAGTCCACGACCGCGACAATCGCGAGCCTCATGTTCGCCTTTGGACAATCGTGCCCTGCCGGCGACATATACGGGCTGGTCATCGGCGTAAACGACTACACGCACATCGAACCGCTAAGGGGAGCCGTCAACGATGCCCTGGACATTTCGGGAGCTCTCGAGGATTTGTCGGCACGCGACGTAAGGGTGCTCCTTGATGGCGAGGCAACCCGCGAGGCAATCTTCCGGCACTTTAATGCCCTGGCTGAACAGGCGGGCGAAGGAGACACGCTGATCCTGCATTTCGCCGGGCACGGAGCCCGGCAGGAGGCGATTCTCAAGGGACACGAAGAGAAGGACAACGCGTTCCTTCTCTCCGGGTTCGCACCCGACGGACCGGCCGTTTCCCACCGAATCGTCGACAATGAGATCGGCCATCTCCTGGCAACCGAGGAGGAAGCGGTCGTCGTTTTCGCCGCCGACACATGTTTCGCAGGTGATATGTTGCGCAATGCCGATGGCCGTGCGGAAATTGCTGTCCGGTCTCCCCTGACGGATATTGGAGAAACCGGTGATCTTGTCGCGGAACGCGTGCGCCAACTCGGAGAAGTTGACGACAACTCGCTTCGCCATGTCATTTGGCTCTATGCACAGGACGCCAACAGGCTGACGCCCGAAATTCCGATCGATGGACGCCTTCGGGGCGCCCTGTCCCATGCTTTCGGACTGGCCCTGCGCGGAGAAGCGGATAGCGACCAGGATCGGATGCTCAGCATCGGCGAACTCAAACGATTCGTGAACAAGAACGTTCGCGAACGGTCAAGGCGGCTGCAACGATCTGAAGTCAACGCAGGATCACCGGACCTTTCCATCAATCTCACAGGCGGCTCGGGAGCACAGGCGCAGAACGTGGAGATCCCCGAGTTGCGGATCTTCTACATGGACGGAGCCAAAATTGAGGTCGCAGGTGCGGGTATGGGCTTCAGGGGTGTAATCGAAGTGCAGGACAAAGGTCAGGCCGACATCATTCTGGACAATTCGGGCAGTACCGACTGGATCATGATCTACAAGACAGGGGATGTCGTTGCCATTTTTCCTTCGTCGCTCGGTCTCCCGGGCATCAGGGAACGGATCCAGGGGGCCATTGACAAGTGGCGCCTCATAGAGATGTTTCCCCGGCTCGGTTCACCCGAGGATCCCGAACTTTCCCTTGGGGACGGTGACAGAACCTATTTTTTGGGGGAAGTTGTGGAGTTCCTGATCAGGTCGGAACACCACCGCCATGTTGTTCTGTTCAATCTGGCCAATGACGGAACGGTCCAGCTCGTGGCACCGACTGAGTCCGGGGGCAATGACCTCTTTTCGGGAAGGCTCACTCCCGGTCAGCGCACGAGGTTTTCCGCTCCGGTCATGCCGCCGTTCGGGGCCGACAATCTTGTAGCGATCACCACGCCGCGGGAGTTTACGGATCTCCGACAGCTGATCTCGGCGCTCAATGGCCAGCGCAGCGCATCTGTCCTTGCCGAAGAGTTGTCCAGGCTCCTGCCAACGACCGGTTTCGGCATGGAGTCGGTCGGTCTCTTTACACAGGCGCGATAGCCGGCGATCGACGGGGGAAATCGACATGAAACGGATCTTGAGCACATTTCGCGGGATGCTGATGATGGCCATCCTCGCACTTGCAGCGTCGACCGGCGCCGCGCAAGCGTCGCAGAAGGCCGTTCTCATCGGAATCAATACCTACCCGCATTTTCCTCCCGACAAGCAGCTCAAGGGGCCTCGACATGATGCCCTCAAAGTGAAGACTTTCCTGCAGGAGCAATGGGGACTGGGGGAATCGGACATCCTGGTTCTGCTTGACACCGATGCAACGAAAGAAGCGATCCTCTATGCCCTCAACGATTGGCTGCCCGAACACAGCCGTCCCGGCGACCGGGTCATCGTCTATTTCAGCGGCCACGGAACCCAGGTACGGGATTTCAGTGGCGATGAGGCCGATGGCATGGACGAAGCGTTCTCACCCTCGGACGCAGGCAGAAGCGCCGGGGATGACGATGAACTCATCGATGACGAAATCGCACGGGCCTTCGCCCGCCTCGGGGGCAGGGAGATTTTGCTCATCGCTGATTCCTGCAATTCGGGAACCCTGTCACGATCCGCCGGCTTCAAAACGCTGGCCAGCCGGTCAGACCACAGGGAGCGCTACATCGAGCCCAGCTTCACACCTGACTACCTGCCCGACTACCGTGCTGAGGAACCGCTGGCGCGTGAGGTTGGTGCCCACCTCACACTGTCGGCGGCGATGCCGCACCAGTGGGCCTGGGAATCTTCCGGCACGGGCGTTTTCACGGCTTATCTCCTCGAAGCCCTTTCGAGTCTTCGCGCCGACGCGAACGCCAACGGCACCGTCACGAGCGCCGAGGTTATCAACTACATCAAGCCCAAAACCGAAGCCTACTGCGAGACGAATCCCCGGTGCCGCCACATGGGTTTCACGCCCAATATGGATCCGAAGAACGGCGCATTCGTCCTCGCATCCGCAGAGACAGCGCCTGACCCCGGCTTCATCGATGACGTGACGGACATTCTGCCGGAAGTCGAGAGCCAGACGATCAAGATCGATATCCATCCTTCGAACAGGCATCGGGTCGGTGACGAGGTCCACTTCTCCCTGACGAGTGTCTCAGATGGTTACCTGACGCTGCTGGATGTGACCTCGGCCGGCGAACTGGTGCTCCTGTTCCCGACGAAGGAAGACATCGAACTGGGTAAAGCGGGCCGGATCAGGGCAAACAGCCCATTGCTGGTTCCCGATGACACATACGGCTTCGATTTTTTTGCCCAGCCGCCGACCGGAAAGGGGCAGCTTCTTGCAATCGTGACCCATGACCGGATTGATCTGAGCAGCTTGCTGACCAAGAGCACCGAACTCGAACCGATCGATAATCCACTTGCGTATGTGCGATCGCTTTCTCAACGACTGCATGCGGTGTGGACAGGCGACGCCGATGCAAATCGCGGGGCAAGCTGGGCAATCGGCTATGCGGGCTATGAGATCCTCGACTAAGATCTTCTCCACGGAATGGTGGAGATTTTCAGGAGGTCCGGACAACCCGAATGCAGACTGAACGGTTATACCGGAAAAGCACGGGGCGGCATGTCTGCCGCCCGGAAGGGCCTGGATTTCGCCCCGGCCGGAACGCCGGAGTTTCCGGCACGAGAAATTGATGACCCATCTTCCGGGATCCGATGCCGATACTCACCCAACGCCCGGGCGGGAGGTCGCCGCTGCGTCTCAGTCGGGCGCGTCATAACGTCGTGAAGTACACACCCGGATAAGCAATGAACTGCATCCGATGTGTTCCGGTTCACGTTATTGTCCGAAATACCCAAAAAACAGGAGATACCGGGAAATGCAAAATCACACCGTCGGGATCCCTCATGCCTTGACATGGCCGAAAGCCAATTCCCGAAATCGCCGCTGCGTCTCGTTCCCGTGGCCGGGCACCTCATCGGAAGCGGCCGTGAAGACACCTGTCGACAGACCTGCAGTTCCCGGTCGATCAAGCTACGCCTATCCCGCGATGAACGCGTTCGTTCTTGCAGCTTCCACGTTACTGGTGCTGTCAGTTGCCGCAGGTGCCCAGGAGTTGGACCCACCGGGCCGTGTTTATTCCACGGGTGCTCTTCCCACGCCGGCAGAGCAGATTGCGGCCATGCCGCGGACACCCGTGTACCGGGCGCATTTGCCGGAATTCGTCGATCTCAGGGACCGTCTTCCCGCGGTGGGAGACCAGGGAGACCAGGGCTCATGCACCGCATGGGCGGTCGGGTATGCTGCCAGGTCCTACTACAACAGCCCGCCTGAAGGCGGCCGGAACCTGTCCTTCGATGACATTCCGAGTCCGGCATACATCTACGACTCGATTCGGGATTCTGTCGATAATTGCGACGAGGGATCCTACATCTGGACGGCGCTAGATCTTCTCAGGGACTATGGTGCCGCATCATACGCGGACTATCCCTATGACGATGATCGCTGCAGTAGGCCGGGTCCGAATGCGGTATCACAGGGATCCAGGTTCAGAATCGCTGATTGGAAGGACGTTGACCCCGGGGAACCTGACCAGATCAAGGCGGAGCTGGCGGGTGGTCATCCGGTTGTGATTGCCATGTATCACGACGAGAGGTTTTTCGAGTTGAGAGGTCCGGAAGTCTGGCGTGCTGGCTTGCCGGACGAGGACGACGGGTATCATGCGATGACCGTGGTCGGTTACTCTGAACGCGAACAACAATTCACGCTGATGAACTCCTGGGGGCAGGGATGGGGCGATGCCGGCTTTACCTACGTTCCTTACGACACGTTCAGGAAGCGGGTGGGAGAAGCCTATACCATGCGTCTGCTGCAAGCGCCTGTCCCTCCGCCACCGCCGCCCCCTCCTGTCCCGAACGTGGAGGGACCAGACCTGCCGGCTATCAACTGCGGACGGGTTGCAATTGAAGAGCGAGATGGAGAAGCGGTGATCGTCGGCTTCGTCGGCTCCGACGACGACCTGTCCGCAATTGCCGAGGCTGCGGAACCGTTCGATGTGCCGACGCGGATTGACGTCCGCCCGTGGCCGCAATGCGAGGCGATCATGACGATGGAGGAGCCGCTTGCGCACGAAAGCCCCCCGCAAATCCAGTTGCCGCGAGAGTCGTATCGGTCAGGGGAAACGCTTGCTTTCGGTGTTCGGATGGCCGGCTTTCAAGGGTATCTCCACATTGCCTACATTCAAGCCGACGGCAATGTGGTCAACCTTGTGCAGTCGGACCCGCTGGCGCTTGCGACATTGGCGCCAGGGGCGGAACTGAAATTCGGCGACGGGCTCGAAGGGCGTCCGAAATTCACGGTTTCCGAACCTTTCGGCAGGGAGATGATCGTCGCGCTCGCGTCGAAGAGTCCCCTGTTTGCTGAAGACCGTCCGCTCGTCGAAACCGAGCGCGAGTTCCTGACGGCACTGCGCAAGGCGATCATCGCCCGGCCGGACCCGGGTCAGCCGGAACGGGTTGTGAGCGCAACCTTCATGACCCTCGAAACCATCTCGGGAGATTGATCTCATGAAAACAACGCACGTCGCTTCGGTGCTCGCAGTCGCGCTTCTTGCCGGCATGATGATCGCAAGTTCTCCAGAAGCACAATCCTCGCCGAGCGAACAGGACATCATTGACGCATTGCTCGGGTTTACCGGGCATGAGGAATCGGGCAGGGGGGTAACCGTTGAAGGCGGTGAGGAAGCCGTTCCAGCGATCAACCTCAAGGTGAATTTCGAATTCGATTCAGCGCAGCTCGACAACGAGTCGATCCTGACACTCAACACTTTGGGCCGTGCGCTGTCGAACGACGCCTTGAGGGGACAGGTTATCGAGATCATCGGCCATACCGATGCGTCAGGGACATTGGAATACAACGATGAACTGTCGGAACGCCGGGCGGGAGCCGTCGTCGAATACCTCGTCCAGAATTTTGGTGTGGACCCCGTGCTGATTTCGTCGAGAGGGATGGGCGAGCGTCAACTGCTGGACAGCACCAATCCGGAATCAGGGATTAATCGTCGCGTCGAGATCCGGAACGTAACGCAGGGTCACTGAAACGGTAACAGGTTCCTGCGCCTGCGTTGGGCAAGGGACCGACCTCGAAACACGGGCGACCGGGAGGGAGCCACCATGCCCCAAGGTCATGTGTCTGGCAGGTCTTGTTTCTCTCCCGAGTTGGCCGAGTTGCAAATGCCGTGGCTGACGCCTTCTTCGGCACATTCAAATCGATTGATCCCGGGGATTATGGCGATCGCGATGGAGACAGGGAATGACACGCAAGAAACAAACAGGTTCGGTGAAATCCATCAGTTTCATGGCCTTGTGGTTGGCCATGCTCACCTCGGGAACCGGTCTTGCGGTAGCCTCGCCAGGTGACGGACCGCAAGCAGGGATGGGGCAGTTCCCGGTGATTGCCGGCGGCAGCCTTTCGGCAGGGAATCTTGGCACCGAATGCGTTGGCTGGATTGCTTCAGGCGGCCCCACCCACACCTTCACGCGCGAGAAGGCCGTGCACGTAATGGTCATTCAAGCCACGAGTGACGATGACAACGTGCTTGTCGTCGAAGCTCCCGACGGAGAGATCCATTGCGACGATGACAGTCTTGGAGATGGAAATGCGACACTGACCTTCTACGACGAGGAGGCGCTCCTGGCCGACATCTGGGCAAGTGACGATGATGCGCAGCATTTCATTGACGGAGGCAGCGGCACATACAATATCTGGGTCGGCACCTATTCACGCGATTATGGCACCGCCCGCGCAACATTGGCAATCTTCGAAGCCCCGGCCGAATTTCCCGACTCGCGCATGCCCGATATCCGGCTGCAGGGCGAATTCGCCCGGGAACAGGTCGACGTGATTGCAGGCGGCAACTACAGCTTGTCCATGCTTGCTCCAGAAGATTGCATGGGTTTCGTTACCGGAGAGAGCAGTTACGCGCTCCACTACGAGGCCGGCCCCGGCGCCAATGACCTGCATTTCGATGTCTACAGCGGATCTGTGGACACCACACTTGCGGTCCGGACGCCGGTCGGCGAATGGCGTTGCAATGACGACCACCTGGATTCATACCCGTCGATCTTTGTCGGCAATCCGGACAATGGCACCTATCATGTCTGGGTTGGGACCTTGGATCTCGGCGATGTCGGCGAGCGTGCGAAACTGTTCTTCCGGTCCGTCGCGGGAATCGCTCAAGGTGCGAGGGGTGCAGCCGTGCCGCACGAACCGAGCATGGAATCGTCCGGCTCCGGGTTTCTTGTTTCCGAAGTGGGACATGTGCTGAGCAACCACCACGTCGTGCATGGCTGCAGTGAATTGTCCGTGCAAAGGCCGGGCCATTTCGAAGCACCGGCCGAATTGATTGCCTGGAACGAAGCTGCGGACCTGGCCCTTCTTCGTATTGAGTCGGATGATGAATTTCCCCATGTCAGTTTTCGAAGCAATCTGCCGGCAAGAACAGGAGAAGAGGTCGCGACATTTGGGTATCCTGGAAATTTCCAGCATGGACCGACTTTCACAACTGGAGTGATCACTTCCCTTTCCGGTTTCAAAGGACACCTGCAAGAGCTTCAGTTCAACGCGGAGGTGCGTGCTGGCTCGAGCGGCTCACCGATCTTCGACAGAAGCGGGAACGTGATCGGGATCGCGACTGGCGTACTGTCTTCCGGCTCAAAGGACGACAAACCAATCAACGTGAACTACGGCACGCGCGGCTTCATCGTGCAGGTGTTTCTCGAGGTGAACAACGTACCCTTTATCCAGGAGTCCTCGGACAGCGACCTGTCCTGGGTAGAGATTGCCGAGGATGTGCAATCCGTCGTTCTCGAGGTGGGCTGTTACCACTGATGTCCTGGTGGGCGATCGGTCGGAATGCAGGACTGAGAGGAACGGTCTGGTACTTCACCTCTTCAAGTGGGATTGCATTGCCAGGCGCTATGACCTCTTCGCAAAGATCCTGTGCCGTAACTTCGCGTCATGGGGTAGATCCGGGATGTGTGTAAAATGTTGTCATGGCATGGATGCAGTACAGGTGCAGGGCTGATCCGGGGAGTTGTTGTTCCGCTTCCGAACGATGAACAGGACTGCTTCATGACCGTGGTCGTCTCGGGCGGGTCCCCGACGGTGTTCACCGAAGAGGATTTCGATGGCGTCGAGGCCTCCCCGAAATGGGTGCAGGAGATCCGGGCGGCGCTCGGAAACGCGTCCCTGTCTCGCGTCCATTTGCCGGAAGGGCAGGGTGATTTTGCTGCCCTGGCGACCGATTCCGACAATGTGGTCTTGTTTGACGTCGCAGAGCTTGAAATGCATTCCGGCGTGCAACCTGTTCGACGAAGCAGCCGCTCGCGCTGGTGCTCACCGCTGGAGGTGGGTTCAGCATAGCAGGCGGGTTCTGGCATTTGCATGGCTCGTATTCCTGCAACCTTTGCCGGGCCAGGACGAACAGGTTACTGCGAGATACCGGACCGAAATCTCGCGCCTCTATGTGTATCCGATGCTACGGCACCGCGTTTCGGAGTTGGCAGAATTCTGGCCCATGGCGCCCAAGTGGGATCTGGTCGAAGAAGGGTGCGTGCTTGACCCGAACCAGCGCCCGCAGGGATTGCCGCTCAATTCCGGTGATGGCGCCTATGCCTTTGTCTGTACCGCCCTGCACGCCACTGGAACGAGTACCTGAGCGGCCGCGCCGCGGATAGCGTGACGGCCCTGTTTGCGGGAGAGGGGGCGAGGTTGTCGTCGAGCCGAACCGGCGCGTCCTGTATATGCCGGCCGAGAGGTCTCACCGTCTCCTGCGGATATGACGCCGACCAAGCCGCCGCAATGCTCCAAGCGCAAAACCCCGCGGTCCGGCGCATGCGCCCAGACAGCGATGACTGGAAATGAAATCTTCCAAAGACAAAAAAACAATCCCGAACCCGACACCGAGCCAAAACAGTATCGGTCCCGAAGGACTCCAGTCAGGTCAGCGCAACGTGGGATGAACCGTCCCAAACCGGATGAAACAAATCAGGAAATCCTCGCCAACCTACCCTGAAATACAAAAACGTATTGGCCAAATCGCTCATGGCAGGTTTTGGGCACGTATTTCGACATAAAGAAAGTGGAACACCTCCAGGCCACAAACGTGGTCTGAGCACGCCTGCCCAGAGCTCGTACCCGGGCGCGATCATGCGGCTGGCCCCCAGCCACCGTCGAACGTCCAGCGTTCCGGGATGTGGCGATCTTCGAGGGCTGCGAGGGCTGCTGGCATGATGAAATCCCCGACTTCACGAATGACGGTGCGCAAGTCGGGTTCGTCGATCAACAGCGGGTCTCGGGTGAGAAACGATCGCCATTGCGGAGCTTTTGAGGGTCTTCCGAGAATGCGTGCGTGAGGGGCGGAGGGCGTTCGCGCGGAATGGCGGTCACACGCGTTTTGAAGGTGGCCCTGATCGCGGCTGAGAGGGTGGCTCCGTCGAACGAGAAGAGCCTTGAAATCGCGAGAAGATCGTAGAAGTCCTTCATGCGGCTGTTCGCGAGGTCGAGCGCAACGATGGCTTCGAACTTCTCGGCAGCCACGGTCTCTCGTGGGTACGCGTAGAGGGTGGGCGTCGGCTGATCGAGAAGGACGGGATACTTGAGCTCCAGAGGGCAGGGGGTGACGGCGTCTCCGAAACCGACATCGATTTGGACCGGGATGATGGCGCCGGCCAGCTGGGCCGAAGTGCGGACCCGAAAGGCGCCATGGGTGCGATCCTCGTCGAACGGTGCTGCGAGGATGTTTTCGGTATCGAAGCGCAATCCGTCGTCATCGACCGGCTGAGCGCAGACGCTGCGAATCGTCTCGAGGAGGGGCGCCAACTCGCGGTCCGCGATGGAGAGCAGGTCGAGGTCGCGGGTCGTTCGGAACGGATCCTCCAGCCATGCGGCGTAGAGCATGGCGCCCTTGAGGATGAAGTGCTCCTTGTGAGGCGAGACACTGAGTCGAAAAAGAAACCGTTCAAGGGCATATCGGGTAAGCACGCGCTGGAAATTGGCCTGTTGCTCCCTGGCGAGGTTTTGCAGCCGCGCGCGTACCGAAGCGGCGACATTCTTCGGTTCACGTGCCATCGGCGACCACCGTTTCCAGATAGGGCCGCAGAACGGACCAGATGCGGATCTCGCGGGCGTAGTCAATGATTTGCGCCGGTTTGGCCTTGCCGGATCTCACGACATTGTGGAGACCTTCGAGCGCGACATCGAGCCCGACGCGCTGCCGGAACCGAAAGCAGTCGACGACTGTCTTGGCAGGGTCGAAAATAGGCACGGACACGCCATCGACGATGTGGGTTTGTACGCCGAGGGAAAGGGCCCGCGGACCGAACCGCACAACTCGGGTCGGGGGATAATCGAAACCGGGCTTTCGCGCTCTTGAACCTATGGCAAGCCAGACCCGGCCGGGTATCTGGAGCGTGAGCTCGTGGAACTGAAGGGCGGAGACAAGGCAGATGACCCCTTTGGGTACCAGCTTCGCAACCTCGGCGAGATCATGCGGTGCCGTGATTTCGGCATCGGCGAGCTGGTACAGGCCGCGGGCGACGCGGGTGAGGGTCTGATCCTTGAGCATTCGCGCGAGGGTTTCCGGGTGGATGCCGGCGTCGCTGAGCTCGATGCCACGCATGGGGCCGTTGACCTTGAGAAGGGCGACAGCCCGATCTTTCTGAGATGTCGTGAGCGCGGGCGGCATGTGAGTCATCGTCGGTCAATAGGATGGATCGTCCGACAATATATCACGCCACCATATGGTTGAACAGAGGAGGGAGCGCATTTGGATTGGGCCGTGCCGATTCGATGAACGGTAATCCGAATCACTTCCGAAATGCGAGGACTGTACTGGTACTGAACGCCATCGGACGATGCCCAGGGGATACACGACGAAGCTGACGTCCCCAAAGCCGGCGTTGTGAAGGCTGTCAAGATCCAGTTCGACCGTACGGACAGACGAATTCGAGTGGCTCAGGCGGAGTGGCTTTTCGCCCCCTGCACCGCGCCATGCTTCCGATTCCGGCCTCGTTTCGATTGTCATGGGATTCCTCCTGTTTGTCGTGTTGTTGCGACGACCTTGAACGCGAACTCGCTGACACATTGTCGAGGTCAGAATGATTCGCTGTTTTCGGGTCTCAGGAAGAAAGCTACAGCAATACCACGACAGATCCGGACGTATCGACCAGATTATCTTTCGGATCGACGAAATGTGTCGATTCTTACGAGCCGCGATGTCTCGGCGGTCCTCTGCGAAATGCAAGAGCCCCAATGATGCCAAAGAGTTGCAACCAGGTCCCCGGTGGTGACGGATGTGGGCTAGTCCCAAACCTCGAACCAAAATGCCAGCACCTTTTCAGCTGGCTTACCTCGCACATTAGCCGATTTATCATATGCACTGTCATTCTTACGAAGCGATTTGCTCAGGTCATCTCTCAAATGATAGCCCCAGCTATTCAGACCACGGATAAATGCATAATTTGGGTCGTTGATCACTTCCGCAACAGCTTGATACATATCAGCCTGTTGCTCAATATCTCTAGGTCGCTTTGGATCAAGGCTAACCTCAAGGCAACAAGGTTCAATATATTCGCCAGTCACAACACCACCATGTATATTTGGTGTAATGATAGTCACATGAAAAGGTTTGTTATATTTTTTGAATTGAGAAAAAGTACTCTTTAGACCTTGGCGCATGGCACGCCTACTTTGAGCATTTCTCTTTTGGCCTTTACCCTTGATGGCATCCTGAATGTTGATGCCAAAGAAGTCAAACAAAGCCAAAAAGTTCTTCAGTCCCTGATCACCGCGAACGTGTTTGATTTTTTCAAATGGGTTCCAACCCGAATCTACATTCAAATGACCGAAATAACCAAGTTCGCCCGTGTATCCTGCTGCCCTAATGTCACCAATGAGATTTTCCCAGTAACTGAATGGAGCAGCAGCATCGGGGTGTTCCGCCAAGAACCGACATGAATTCTCATGTGGAAATCCCCTTGTCGTTGCTGCAAGTTGGCAAGCAACTCTCCATTGTCGGAGACAACGCCAAACGGGGTCGATGCCGGGACATGAGTCGGGCCGCCCGAACCGTGTATTCGCCAGCGCGAATGTCTGATGCGTCTTTTCGGAGCTGGATTCTGAGAGCGGTATAGTTTGTCTTCAATTCTCATTTCCCCGGGGACATTTACACATCAAACGGACCGAAGCTGCGTTTAAGGACATCTCGAAAAAAGAACACGTTCAAATGAGGCATTGACGCCATCCTCCATTTGACAGGGTTCCAACTTCGGGTCGCATCAAGAAAACCGGAACCGCAGTCAGAATCATCCCCAGTTTTATCCTCCCTGGTAAATCAACCGGACGAACCGCTCTCAGTCGTGAACGGGTGAGTCGTTTTGGCAAGTCAACTCGTCGGACAAGGATCATTCGTACCAGGAATCCGTGCGGGATTTACGTGAGCACAGTAATTCTAAATGACGCCGTACTCGTTCGCCCCCGGTGATCACTAATGCTTATTTTGAAATCGAATTTGCCGGTGTAACCTGAAAAGTCGACTTCTGGAATGAGCACATCATTCCCGTCAATATAGGGAACTACGATATCAGTTATGTTTTTTCCAAACCACCCTTTCCGGACAAGCACATCAAGTGAACTCATGTCCGGCATGGTTCCGTCGTCTGCCGGAAGGAAAATGAGATGCACTGCGATTTGTTGATTTGCGGAAAAGACCGCGTTGTCATCCGGTTGTTGCAGGTCAATTTTCGGTCCAATTTGACCAGGAGCCCCCGCGCTTTGCTGAGCAGATGTGTTCGTAGACTGCGGTGGTATACGGGTGAAAGTCGCAGGGTCGATTTTTAGTCGAAACTGATCCGCCGATGAACTATCGGAGGCTGGAATTGCGAACAACAAGACAAGCAGTAACCATCTCATGTGATGTTCCTTTCCAAATACCTCGGTCCGGACGAGATCTTCCGTTTTGAATGCAAATTGGCGAGTGTCGGAGACAAAACAGAAATGACGTTCGGACCAAACACAATTGTCGCCAATCCGCATTCCCTGTACGATTCATAGTGTCGAATTCCTTGTCAAACAGGCGCGATCCTGATGCCCAGAACCAGAAAGCTGCGCCACGGCGATCTGGACTTGGGTCGTGAGGCTGAGGATTCGAACACTTGCTCCCTTACTATCATGTCGTGGCATGCCGCTGGGAGATAGGGTCAGGCGCAGGCCTGAACATGGTCCTTCGGCACATTGGCATGTGACCCCAAACCAACTCCGGACCTGGACATGTCTCTGCTCTGCTAACTGGAAAGACCAATTGAGGCCCCGGATTGATCGCCAGATCGCCGCGATCGTAATTTGCGGCCCTTTGCGGAAGTCAGCGGCAATACTGACCAACTGATCCTGTCGTCGATTTCGCGGAACGCTCACCGCACTCGTAACCATCCGTCGTTGCAACAGGATGCGTGCCAGGCCTGCGTAGATGCCGTTGGGAAAGGCACTCGAGTTGGCTTTGAGACCAGCCGGATTGGCTCCGTCCAACAGAAACCCAGTTGTAATCAGATATTTCATTTCCTTTTCGATCGGTTCACGGCTTTACCTAACCAATGACCTGCACGTAGGGCTCCACAATTGTCCAGTTCTCAATCAGGGTTGCCGGGTCGCCGCATTCGGGCCCGACTGGCCCATGCGGCGGCGTCAGACGGGCGGCAATCCCATCAAAATTCGCAGTCCTCTTCGTTGGTTCCTTCTTTTTTCTTGGCGTACTTGCTCAAGATTTCGCATGTGAACCGATTTCTTTCCATTATGGCTCGAAGTAATGGAGTGTCACCGTCTTCTGTACCCAAGTTCGGATCTGCTCCTCCTTCAAGGATCTCCTCGACTGCCTGGACGTTGTTGTTTGCAGTTGCCTGGTACAAAGGGGTTCTCCCTTCATTGTCTTGAGGATTCAGGTCTGCCCCGATTTTGATCAGGGCGGAAGCAATTCCCGGGGTTTCATTGTAGTAGGCCGCCTGATGTAACGGAGTCCAACCATCACGAGTCCTTGCATTCACATTGGCGCCGAAGTTAACCAGTTTTCGGATTGTCTTCGGGTTCTCCGAAACTGAAGCCAAACCATGTAAAGGCGAACAGCGGTCCTTGTTGGTCGGGACATTGGCGACTTCTACGGTTGTTAACGCATCAATGAATTCGTCAGTCTTGTCATTCCATGCCGCGGCATTGAGCGGAGTCAGGCCGAAATCATTCTGCAAGGCCGGGTCGGCGCCGTAGCCGATCAACAGATGGACTATTTCGCTACGGTTGTTGGTCCAGGCCGCCCAAATCAATGGAGTGTTCTTCCCTTTTGATCCCTTGTTCGGGTCTGCGCCGTTTGCGAGTTCGGATTTCACCATCTCGACATCTTCAGAAATTACGGCGTCAAGCAACTGTGACCAATTGTAGTCGGGGTTTCGTGTAATCCTGCCACTGAGGAACGCACTGGTACAGTCTGTTGCGTCGTGCCCAACCAACTGCCTGTACAAACTTTTCGCCATGCCATCTCCCTCGAACCTGGGATCATCGCACTCACCGTCGAATGCGAGTATGCTGTTGTCATCTCCAAACCAGATAGTCACTTCAGGTGTGGCGGTTACTTTCAGTGTCGCCCTTGCTTCCTTGACGGCACGCCAGCAATCCACCGCGTCTTTTTCAACATCTTTCCAGCCAGCTGTTCCTGAAACGCCGATTCCAGTGAACCTCGGGTCATCGCATTCTCCATTGTAAGCATAGTTGCTCCCATTCCCCCCGAACATGATGCCCGTGCCGGGAACATCTGTCTTGATCCATGCGATGGACTTTTCGAGAACAGCGTACATGCAATCGGACCTGTCTCGTCCTAGACTTTCGATATCGGGTGACTCAGCCATGCCTACTGTACCTTCGAATCTCGGGTCATCGCACTCCCCGTCATTGGCATAGTGCCCGGAGTCATCGCCAAAAAGTTCGCTTGCCAAAGTCAATCGGATCGTTCTGCCAATGTATGCACTCACGCAATCAGATCTGTCCCGCCCCAGACTTTCCACTTCGGGAGATTCGGCCATGCCCCTTGTTCCTTCGAACCTCGGGTCGTCGCATTTCCCGTCATTGGCATCGTGTCCGGAATCATCGCCTAAATCGACATCACCGAAGTCAAACTGAATCCATATTTTTCGCTTTGCATAGGCAGCGCGGCAATCGGCAGCATCTTGGTAAACGGCTTGCTCGGTTGGATTGTCAGCCATTCCAGGACCTTTGAATCTTGGATCGTCACATTTCCCATCGTATGCAAAAGGACCAACATTCAAACCGAACTCAACGTAATTCGGGTCAGGTTTCGAAAGACTTGTTCCTGCGGGCACCGGCACTGGAAATCCCGCCAACAAACCTAACGAGACGACTCCTGCTCCGACTTTGCATTTTTCGCCAAATTGCTTCAGCCTACCAGGGACGGGGATCAGTTTCATTTCCGTCGGCTTACACATTGCTCTGATCGACAACTTCAATATGGGTTTCAACAATCGTCCAGTCCTCGTCAGGGAATCGCCCGATAGCCGCATTCAGTTCCGGCACGAACTCCCGCGTTCCAGCCCGCGCAGATCACTGAAGCACCGCAAGACGGGACATCTCGATCCAGCCGATGCTCACTCCGTTCACGGCGATGCGCACCCATGCATCACCGTGCTCCACCACACGCACCGTCACCCCGGGCGCAAATGTCTCGATGATGGACTGCAGATCGTCCGGCACCTCGAAAACGTCGGTCGCGGAAATCACGACATGCGTCGGCGCACGGGGAATCAACTCCCCCGCCTCGGAGAGGATCGTCACAGGCCTGCCGAGCGGGAAGAAACTCCCCCGGCTCGAGTGCTGCGGAACCTGGCGGTAACCGAACGCCGCCTCCGACAGTTCCGGCAACCGCTCGTCCACGTAACCGATCATCTCGTCAATCTCGACCTGGTTGTCACCGTCGACATCACCCGACGCAAAGGCCTCAAGAAGTACGTAGGTGAACAGGCCGTGCTGGCGGAAACCCTCAAGCGCCGGACCGGTGTCCGTCGATGCCGTCAGGGTCGTCCGCCCCACAGCCCGTGACAGCCGCTCGATCGCCGCCCTGTCCTCCAGACCGCGCGCCACCGCCTCCTGCGTCAGGCTGCCGCTCTCGCAGGTGTCAAGAAGCAGGACCGACTTCTGCGCCGAAACCTGCGACAGCCAGGACTGCAACTGCTGCTGGCTCACCGCAGCCTCCCGAAGGTGGTCCGCATCCCGGTAGCGGAAGTCCCGCGGCAGGAAATAGTAGCGCCCGTCAAGCGTCTTGCCGTGACCGGCAAGAAAGAACACGAACACGTCCTGTGGGCGCACCTCCCGGCCAAGAACCTCGAAAGCCCGGCCAAGACCCTCCACGGAAACCGCCTCGTCAAGGAGATAGGTCACCTCAACCGCATCGTAGAGACCGCGACCGGACTTTTTCAGCGCCGTGCCGAGCGCACGCGCGTCCGATACCGCGTATTTCAACTCCAGCCGGCTGTCGAAATAGTCGTCCACACCCACCGCCAGGACATGCAGCTTCGGCCGCGATGCTGCTTCTTGCCTGCTGGTGATGGTGATCGACACCGGGTCGGAGGCAATCAGGCCGGCCGCATTGTAGGCCGTGACCGAGACCACGTTCTCGCCAGGCACGAGAAACAGGCGCTTCAGCAGGTGGACCGGACCCTCGTCAACCGCCTCCAGCGCGCCCAGACCACGGCTGTCGGCGCCCTGCACGACGCCGTTCACCCGCCATTCGGCGCGCCCGACGCCGCCGCCGCGGTCCTCGATCTCCGCCGAGACTTCGACCACATCACCGTCGAC
>JAPOVX010000034.1 GCA_026707935.1 Paracoccaceae bacterium | reverse complement strand
GAACGCTCAATCAATGACAGCCAGTAAGGCCATCACCCCCTTACCGAACGCTTACCTGTGTGCTTTGTGAAATCTCAGACAGTAGTTGTTCCAGATCGGTCCGGCTCTGGTCATACGTTTCCCTGGATAATTTTCTGTATTCCTCAAGCAAATTGACGAGTTTGTTTAGCCTGATATGCGACTGATCAGTTTCGGCTTCGCGGGATTGCACTGAGATTTTCATTTCACCAACGAGCGATCTGAGTTCCTCGCGAAGCGCGTTGTCCGTTTCGGTCGCTTTCTGTTGCATATCAGATATCGCATCAAACGCGGCCACGACGCCGTTGCTGGAGCCGACGAGTTTCGCTTTGGTTGCATTGATCTCCTCCATATGATTGGCAAACCCTTGCGCATGCAAATTGACCTTTTTTAGCGTCTCAGTCATGTCCGTCGCTGCAGATCTGACCGATTTGCCACCAACACCGGCCAGTTCATCATACGAGCCAAGAACCCGCTTCACGATCTCGTCAACCCGCTTCTGTGTCTCTGCAAATCCTTCTGACATCGCCTGAACAGCGCTGTTTCGAAAACTCTCCAACTGAGTGACGGTGTCGTCTAGTTCACGCGTAAGTCTGGAGGCGGCTTCAGACAGTTCCAGTCTGGCATTCTGCTCGACTTCGTGCACGTCCGTGCGCCTCTGGTTGAAGACGACACGCATTGCGATTCCAAAAATCGTGGACCCGATCGCAAGCCCGAATGCTTTCAGGATTTCATCCGCTGTCGCGCCAAGAGCAACATTCCATAGCGCTACGGACAAGGAACACAGAGTGTAGATGAAACCAAGGTAGTACAGGTTGTCTCCTGTCTGATCGAGACGAAATCTGCAAACAGGCGTAACCGTTACAAAAAGGTATAGGATCATCAGGCCAATCGGAAAAAATATGACCGTCAGAACTTCCCAGCCGTCAATGTACTCGGCGAGAATCGGGTGATCGATGTTGTACTTTAGTAAGTAGATGGCCCCGCCTCCAAGAACGGCGAAGGCAAAAAAAAGCACTGCGCTTTTTACGTAGTGTTGCTCGGAAGATCTGGAGACGGATTTCATCATTACTTCCGGAAGTTCCGAAACAGTTGAATGACGCCGATGGCCCGATCATCGATCGAAGACTTTCGCGCAAAGAAAGAAGCAAAAAAACACGACGATTGCTTGTCGCCTGCGGTTTTCCGGCACATCACGACGCGGATTTCCATGACGATACCATTCAGATCTACTCGTTTCCGCACGATATTTCACTATGCAGGTAACGATTCAACCTTTGTGTTGCGTCCTCTTATCGGGGATTAGCGGGCGAGCTATCCGAACTCTGAGGTCTCGCCTGGTGTTCCTTCCCGATGCAATGCCCGACTTCTCTGTTTGTCGCCAACGGACAAGACGACTGCCGCAACCCGGGCGCGAGACGCTTCACGCCCACTGGTCCAAAATCGGTGCAATAACTCCTGAAATATGATGCATTTGCCGCGAACGACCCTATCGCAACGGGTTTGGCGGAATCGGATACCCCGTAACCAGTCAGTGCTGATCGAAGCAGAAAACAGCCACTGAGACCACGGTTGCCTTTGAAACTCACGCCGACCTCAGGGCATTCGGCAGACTGACTGCCTACCGTTACGACCAGCTTCGCCCAGCTGGTCAAGTCTATTTTTCGCCCCGGCATGCCCCTGTTCCGCTGCGCGACGATACCATCGATTAGCCTTGGCGTAATCCTGCGATACGCCACGGCCGCATTCGTATAAACGACCCAAACTATTCTGCGCCACGTTGTCCCCTTGTTCCGCAGCGCGACGGTACCATTTGGCGGCCTCGGCGTAATCCTGGGGCACACCATGGCCGCGTTCGTACAAAAGGCCCAGATTGAACTGCGACAATATGTCCTCCTGCTCAGCAGCCATGCGGAACCACCGCACAGACTCGACTAAGTCTTTCCGCACGCCTAACCCGGAATAATGCATATAGCCCAGATTGAATTGCGCCAACGTATATCCCTGTTGCGCGGCCATGCGCAGCCATCGTGCAGCTTCGACATTATCAAGTGGGACGCCCTGACCCTTATGATACATAATGCCGGTATAGAACTGCGCCTTAACGTTGCCCATCGTAGCCAGGCGGCGGAATGATCGAAGGGCGCGTTCGAAGTCGCCACTTCCGTAAACTGCCATCGCCGCCTCAATGCTATCTTCTGGCCTCAATTCATTCATCGACCTGGCGGAGCCATTGATGGCCGCTCTGATCTCCAGGATTCTCGGATCGTCAGGTCGAACGGTTTCCAATTGCATCAGGTAAATCGATGCTTTCGACATGTTCCGCTTTACGACCTCTATCGCGGCCTGGCCGGCAATTGTATCCGCGATGCGGTCGAGGCCTAATCTTGCTTCAATGTTTGAAGGGTCGCGTAACAGTACTTCCCGATAACACGCGAATGCCGTGCCGTCTTCTCCGGCCACCAAACGGCCAGCAGAAATAAGCCGTTCACACATGACCAATGAACCGGAATTCCTGCCTGTCGTTTCGGACGCGGTCTCTTTCGATTCGACCAGACAGGCTCTCGCAGCCTCGATATGTCTGTTATCAGGGTACTCGACGATGAAAATTTCCACCTCGACGTGATCAGTACAGTTTTTGATCCGGTCCCAAACGGCATCGCCGTCGGACTGAGCCAATCCCGATGGCGCTGCCGCCATGCTGAGCAGCACGGATGCAACGAAAAACAACCTGTTCCGTAGCGCGACTCCAAGACTCATGGCGGCCCTCCTTGAGTGACCGGGTTTGCCCGTTTCAAGATTTCTACGCACCAACTGTTCACATATATTCGTTCGATTGCGGTATGGCGACTGTCCATGTTTTGATGCCACGGATTCCGGGCGGTTCTACATCTCCTGGCCGAAACCTGCATTGATCCTTCAGGGGTTCCTCACCGAGTTCGAAATCGGCGTCCGCCCGGCGGAGAGTTGGCATCCCGCTTTCGCGGCGGCCGGCGCGCCTTGAAGAAAGACGTTGTCGGGAATGAGCGCTGGTTCGACGGGGCCGGAAATGTCGAGATTGCACCCTGATTGAGAATCATGGGCAAAGACAGGTGCCGCGACACGGCATGGGCAGAACCGGAAACTTCCGCCAATTGCATTTCCGGATGTTCCGAAGCGATATTGTGGCCGCAGCAAGCCGTGCCAGAGGGCTGCAAGGCGATGTTCTGAATCTGGCTCAGGCGGACGGCAAATCCACGGGCATCGTTGGTCAGGTTTCCCGAATCGATCGAGACGGCGGACAGGGTCGGAAAGCAAGGTCTCAAGCGGACCTGCCTGAAACCGTGGCGCCGTTTTCCAGAAGTAGGAATCGATCTGTCGTGTTTTGGAAAGTGGGAACCCGCAATCAGACGCCAACCTCGGCCCGCGCGGCGGCCGACACTCCGAGCCTCAGCATGGCATCAAGGGCAGAGGAGACTTCACTTCGCCAATGCGGATTCCTCGAAAGCGCGGGAACGAACAGATTCGGCAGGGCGTGCAGCCGGTCGGAGATGTCGTCGCCCTGGCAGGCGCCGTCCAGTGCGGACCTGATCTCTGCCTCGCGTGGATCACGCAGCGCAAAGGAATCGCCCTTGTCAGTCGTCCCGCAGCAATAGCGCATCCAGGCAGCCAATGCGAAAGCAAAGGGCCGCGGATCCTGACCCATTCGAAGCGCCGCCTCAGCTGGTTGCAGCAATCTCTGGGGCAACTTTTGCGTGCCGTCCATGGCGATCTGATAGGTCTCATGGGCGATGAAGGGGTTGCGAAAGCGCGTCCCCAGTTCAGCACCGTATTGAGCGAAATCGATGCCCTCAAGCGGGGCCAGAGTGGCAGCAGCAGCCGAGATGTGCCTCGCAACCAGGTGAGCGAGCGCCCTGTCTGCCATCACGTCTCGGACCAGGGCATGGCCGCTCAGGAACCCAACGTAGGCAAGCATCGAGTGGGCGCCGTTCAGCATGCGCAACTTCATTTGCTCATACGGCGCAACATCGGCGACGAAGAGCGCTCCGCCTGTTTCCCAGGCCGGGCGTCCGGTGAGGAAGGTGTCCTCGATCACCCATTGGCTGAAGGGTTCGGTCACGACGGCCGCAGAGTCCTCTACCCCGGTCAGGCGTCTGGCCTCATCGAGGGTCCTCTCGGTCGGTGCCGGGGTGATGCGGTCGACCATGGTGGCCGGAAATGCGACGTTTTCGGCAATCCAGTCGGAAACCTCGGGGGCGGCACGCCGGGCGAAGTCCAGCACGCCGGATCGCACCAGAGGTCCGTTCTGGGGCAGGTTGTCGCAGCACAGCACCGTGAACGGATCGACTCCCTTGCCCCTGCGCCGCCGCAAACTCTCGACGATCAGTCCAAGTACACCGGCGGGTGTCCGGGGTGTCTGCAAGTCAGCCGCGACAGCCGAGTGTGCGGGGTCGATCGCGCCGGCGGACGGATCGAGCCCGTAGGCCTTTTCGGTGACGGTCAGGCCGACAATTCGGATGGCCGGATCACAGAGAGCGTCGAGCGCCGCCGCCGGGTTGCGCACTGCGGCGATGACACGGGCAAGGCTGCCGATCAACCGCGCGCTTACACCTTCTTCGCCCCGTACGACCAGCGAATATAGCCCGTTCTGGAGGTTTAGCGTGTCGGCGGAATCGGTACTTCTCAGGTTGATGCCGACAATCCGCCAGTCCCCTCCCTTGGCCGCGATCGCCGCATCCGTATAGACTGCCTGATGCGCCTTGTGGAACGCGCCGACGCCAAGGTGCACGATGCCGACGCCGTGCCGCGCGGGAATGTAGCCGGGTCTTGCAACGCCGGCTGCCACGTCCTCGGGGCGGGTAAGCCGACGGATGCTCATGCCGCGCCGGATTGTGTCAGGGCGGCAATGATTCCGCGCAGTTCCGCCAACCCCTTGAGCCGTCCAATCGTGGGATAGCCTGGCTGTGCCCCTCTCCCGAGATCGTCAAGGATTTCCTGGCCGTGATCCGGGCGGAACGGGATCGAAGCATCCCTCCGGCCCGCCCGGCAGCGCCGCGCCTCTTCCCTCAACACCGCGCCAACCAGCGCAACCATGTCCGTATGACCACCCAGATGCTCGGCCTCGTAGAAAGAACCGCGGATTTCCGGGGTCTCCCGGTGG
>JAPOVX010000352.1 GCA_026707935.1 Paracoccaceae bacterium | reverse complement strand
CAGTTGCTCGGCCATCTTCCGTTCGTCCAGCCGCAATTCGGCATTCTCGGCATAGATATTCATCTCGAGAATCGCCGCGAGCAGGACATCGTAAATGTGATCCTTGAGCGTGTGTCGAATGGAAATCGGTTTCAGTTCTATGCTCATCCCCTCAAGCCGCATTCAACATCGAAGCTGCCGCCAGAACTCCGTTCCATCAAGCCGACATGCGAAGTTGCCGCCCGCTCGCCGGTTCGTATGAGTGGCAGCGCCTTGCCCAAAATAAAGGCGTTGTTTCAGGTATCATGTATACCACATCACGTCGAACCGGCACAATGACCGATTGTCCGGAACCGTGTCCGGGTCAATCTGTCGCCCGCCCCGGGACGGAATCACTCGACGGCGGAACTCATCACTCTCCGGCCAGGGCCAGGAATGCCCGCGACGCTCCACTTCCGGATGGCCGTGTCCCGTTTCGGATAGCGCCCTGATCGAATTGACGGCAAGACGTGTTGTGGTATACATAATACCAAATGAAATTGAACATTGTTGACCTTGCGTTGGAAAGCGGCAATTGTCTCGGCAACCGAAAGGACGGTTTGCCATGTTTCTGACCGAGAATCGTTCCAAGGAACTGCTCTCCGGATACGGCGTGAGGATTCCTGCAGGTCGGATCGCGAAGTCGGAAACTGAAGCCGTCGCCGTTGCCGGCGAACTTGGGTGCAGCCGATTCGCCGTCAAGGCGCAGATCCTCGCAGGGGGCCGCGGGCTTGCCGGAGGAGTCGGTTTTGCCAATTCCCCCCGAAACGCCGGAATCGAAGCGCGGAAGATTCTCGGCGCCCGACTGGTGACCGAGCAGACCGGCCCGGAAGGCGAAACCGTCGAGACCGTCTACGTGGAAGAGGCCGTGAACTTCCGTTCTTCACTGTATTTCGCGATCGTCATTGATCAGACGACGGCAATGCCTGCACTCCTGGGCTCTTCGGAAGGCGGCGTGGAATTCGAGGAAAAAGCCGCCCGGAATCCGGACATTCTCGTCACCTGTCCCCTGTCTGCCGACTGTTCGGGAGACAATGTCGAAATCATCGACTTTCTCGCCCGCATGGGAATCCCGGAGAACCACAGGGACGGCGCTTTTGATTTGGTGAACGGTTGCGTGAAGGCGTTCGGGGATCTCGACATCAACATTCTCGAGATCAACCCGATGGCAATCACGGAAAGTGGTGAGGTCCTGGCGGTCGACGCAAAGATCTCGCTCGACGACAACGCGCTCTTCCGCCATCCGGAATACGAAGCCCTTTCCACGGAACTGCAGCCCGACCCGGTCGAACAGACCGCCAGGGAAAACGAAATCAACTTCGTTCGCCTTGGCGGAGACATCGGAGTCGTGACCAATGGTGCCGGACTTGGACTTGCCACGAACGACATGCTGATCGACGCGGGGGGGCGGCCGGCAAACTTCATGGATATTCGAACAACGGCGACCAGCCTGCAGATCGCGAAGGGCGTAACGCTCCTGCTCGAGGACACCTCCGTCAAGGCTGTACTTCTCAACGTCCACGGTGGAGGCATGACAGTCTGCGATACCGTTGTCGAAGGGCTCGCGTTTGCCTACTCGCGATCCGCTCGCCGACCTCCGGTCATTGCGCGTCTCGCAGGCCAGAACGCGCCGTGGGCGCGAACGATCCTGAAGGACCGGCGCCTGCCCTATGAGCATTTCGAATCGATGACTTCGGCCATTGCACGCGTCGTGTCACTCTGATCGGCAAGGACGTCATTCATGGGAATTCTCGTCGACCGGAGCACCAGGGTCATTGTCCAGGGAATGACCGGAAGGTCGGGCACGTTCTACACGGATCTCGCCCTGCGTTACGGTTCGACCTATGTTGGAGGTGTCAGGCCGGGAAAGGGCGGCACAAGGCATGTGGGCCTGCCGGTCTTCGATACTGTCGCGGAAGCCATGGCGGAGACAGGTGCGACGGCGAGCCTGATCCTGGTACCCGCACATCATGCCGCCGACGCGATGCTGGAAGCCGTTGACGCCAATATCGGCGTGGCTGTCTGCGTGACGGAGCGGGTACCCGTGCACGACGTGATGCGTGTCCGGGCGGCTCTCGAGAACTCGACCACGGTGCTCGTCGGCCCCAACTCCCAGGGAGTCCTGACGCCTGGCGAATGCAAGATCGGCGTGATGTCGACCGCCGATGCCCGGCCCGGATGCATCGGGATTGCGTCGCGCTCCGCATCCCTGACCAGCGAAATTGTCGCGCAGACGAGTCGTGCGGGCCTCGGGCAATCTACGACCGTTGGAATTGGAGGGGACCCGATTCACGGACTCGGCTTCCGGAGATGCCTCGAGATGTATTTGCATGACGAACAGACAAGGGGCGTGATCCTGATCGGCGAGATCGGCGGCACGGAAGAAGAGCAGGCTGCCGAGTACCTGTCCTCGGAATCCTTTCCGAAGCCGGTCGTTGCGTTGATTGCTGGCAGGCACGCGCCCCGCGAGCGCCGCATGGGCCATGCCGGAACCTTGTCGATGTTCGGATCCAGGTCGGTCCAGGAGAAATCTGATCGTCTCGCCGCCGCGGGTGTCCAAATCGCGTCGGATGCGGACCAGGTCACACCGATGATGGCCGCGGCGCTGGCCGAATCACCGGAATAGCCAACGGGCCAACGGGCGCAGTTTGACAACGGCGTACCAGGCTGCCTCCGTCCCTGTTCAGAATGAATCGTTCGATCCGAGAGGAATACGCGGCCAGGGGATGGGTCAAGTTCCCTGTCGATCCGCGTCTCCGTTCATGGCTTGCGGCCGCAGCGCCGGCGGCGTTCGAGGCCGCCGCCGCTCCGGACGTTCGAAGGGAATGGCTTCGTCACGGCGACACCTGGCTCGTCGGTGTCTCGGCACTGCCCAACCAGGCGGACGGATCGGTCGGCGGATCCAGGCCGCTTTCCTGCGGCGCGACTGATTTCATCAAGGAAATCCAGGGCGATACCGCCTGGGACCGGGCCCAGGTGTCGGTCTGTTTTCGGGGGTATCCGCGGCGTGATGCGCATGAATCGATCAACGCGCACAGGTACCGGGTGGATCGGGACGCGGCCCATGTCGATGGCCTTCATCCGGTCGGTGCCAGAAGACGGCGCCATCTCCGGGAAATGCATCGGTTCGTGCTCGGGATCCCTGTGAATGAATCGCCCGCGAAAGCGGCGCCATTCGTGGTCTGGGACGGATCCCACGAAGTCATCAGAAAGGCATTCCGGGAGGCATTCGGATCGTTGGAAGCGGACCAGTGGAGCGATGTCGACGTTACCGATGTCTACCACGACGCGCGACGATTGATCTGGGCAGACTGCGCCCGGCGCGAACTGCCGGCCAGTCCGGGCGAAGCCTACCTCGTCCACCGCTTCGCCCTGCACGGGATGGCGCCATGGCCGGACACCCTGCACGGACCCCGGGAAGGACGCGTGATCCTTTACTTTCGCCCGCCATTTCCGCTCGGTCGCGCCTGGCTGAACGATCCGTAACCCCGGTATACCCGGCTTGCGGGAAATCCGGGCCTGTCACCAGAAACGGACCCGGGCAAGGCGCGGACAAGGCTCAAGGAAAACTGCCCAAGTGAACGTCGGCTGGAACGCACGCGCCGGACACGTCCAGTTCATATTTCCCGAACAAGACACGGGATCGATCCAGCGTCTCCTGGCATCGGACGAACCCGTAGCCCATGGCCCGTCCGGCATTGTGGCCAAATCCTCCGCTGGTCAGCCAGCCGACGCTCCGGCCGTTCCGGATAATTGCCTCTCCGCCAACCAGTTCGACGCCCGGTCGCCCGGTCGAAAATCCCGCCCAGATCTTCGTCACTCCAACCCTTCGTTGCCGGATCAATGCATCTCGACCTTTGAAGTCCGCACCCCGATCGATGCCGGTTGCCCACTCGAGGCCTGCCTCCAGGGGAGTCGTGTCAGGCCCGATGTCAGATCCCCAGGCAGGACGGCCTTCTTCGAGCCGAAGACTCTCAAGACATAGATTGCCCGCAAGCCTCAGCCCGAATTCCTGCCCGGACTCGACAAGCACCCGGTAGACCGTCCTGACAGTACCGATTGGCACATGCAATTCCCAGACTGGCCCGGCAGACGACGTCACGTGAATCGCCAGGCAGCTTTCAGGGCCGATTCGAACATGCCGCGCCCGGCCGGCTGGAAACCCTTCTTCCGAAACGTCGTCCGGGGTTGACGAGCCCAATATGGCGCGCCCTTCCGGACCAAGGAGGGTGAGAGCACAGGATTCCTCGGTGCCATCCCGGAGTTCGAACCGATCCGCGTCATCGCTCCACCTGCGAATCCAGTCCGAAATCCGGGTCGCCGTTCCGACACCGCCGACCAGGTAATAGTCGTCGGGGGCAACTCTCGCCACCAGGGCATCACACTCGATCCCTCCCCTGTCGTTCAGCATCGGTGAATGGACAGCCGTTTCAACGGGACCCGAAACCTCGCCGGCGGCGACCCTTTTCAATGCCTCGCACGCGTCAGGACCCGTGATCCGGAGCTTGGCGCACGATGACCGGTCGACAAGCACGGCGGTCGTCGTCGCGGCACGGGTTTCCCCGGCAACCGCCTCGTTCATGGACGTCGTTCCGACGCCCGGGGAGGCGAACTGTTTGTCTCCCTGGTCACGGCCGGCGAACCAGTCGACCTGTTCCCAGCCGAATTTTTCGCCGAACCGGCCACCTGCCGACTTGAGTTCATCGTGCAGGGCCAGGTGTCGGTACGGGAATCCGGCAACGGCATCTCCCCGCGGCCGCGCCTGGGAATAGTGGGCGGCGTAGGCGCCGCGCGTACGTCTCCCGACCCAGTCCCCGTTCCGGTGGGGGGCGCCGAACCTGCGAATGTCGACGGGCCCGAGATCGAATGGCGGCTCGCGTTCGCAAACCAGTCTCGCCAACGCCATGCCCGCACCTCCCGCCGCCGCAATCCCGAAGGCGTTGAAACCCGCACCGACATAGAAATTCCGCAGTTCCGGAGCCTCTCCGAGGATGAAATGGCCGTCGGGAGTAAAACTCTCCGGCCCGTTGATCAGTTGCCGAACGCCGGCGGTCTTCAGTGCCGGCACCCGGTCGATTGCGGGTTGCATCAGCTGCTCGAATTGATCCCAGTCCGGGGGAAGAAGGCAAAAGTGAGAATCATCCTGACTGCCACCCCCGGCCCATGGCACCGGATTCGCTTCGTATCCTCCCATCACCAGCTTCCCGGCATCCTCCTTGAAATAGGTTCGCCGGTCCGGGTCCCTCAGCGTCGGCAGTGCAGCGGGCAACCCGGCAACCGGAGTCGTGACCAGGTATTGATGCAACAGGGGGACCAGTGGGACAGACACTCCGACCGAAGCGGCAAGCCAACGCGTCCATTGCCCGGCACAGCAAACCACCGCGCCGCAGGTGATGCGACCCCTGCCGGTTTCGACCGCCGCGACCGCCTTCCCGCACGAATCGACCTCGAGCGACAAGACCTCGGTGTTTTCCAGGATCCTGACACCGGTCATCCGCGCACCTTTCGCGAGCGCGGCGGTCAGGTCCGACGGATTGACCTGTCCGTCGGTGGGCAGGAATGTCGCTCCGACGACGTCATCCGTCGACATGGGCGGCCACAGCGTTCGGGCTTCGTCTGGAGTCAGGACCTCCATGTCCAGGCCGAACGATCGGGCGAGGGACGCCTGGCGCCGGAGTTCTTTCAGTCGATCAGGACTGCACGCCAGTCTCAATCCGCCGGTCATTTTCCACCCGGTGGCGACTCCGGTCTCGGCTTCGAGGCGTTGGTACAAGTCAACCGAATGCCGGAGCATTTCGGTGATGCACGAGTGCGCGCGTAGCTGCCCGACCAAGCCGGCAGCGTGAAAGGTGGTCCCCGAAGTCAGGAAACGGCGTTCAAGAAGAACGGTGTCAGTCCACCCGAGCTTGCCGAGGTGATACGCGGTCGAACAGCCGGCAACACCGCCGCCGATGATGACCACACCTGCCGTATCCGGTAACGCGTCCACTGGAAAGGATCAGGACTTGAGGTATTGGCTGAAGGTCGACCTGAACCGGGCAAGGTTGTCTTCGGAGTAGGCACGATAGTCAAAGTCGATTTTCGAATGGATTTCGGACACCATGCTCCACATGGTCTCGCGCAGGAGCGATGCGCATTTCATTGCGTGGTATTGCTCGAGAAGCTGATCGGTGACCGCACGCACGAAATAGGTATCGAGCATCCAGCGTTCCCGGGTTTCATCAAGTTCGTTGTTCGACGCGAGGCCGCCCAGGTCGAAGAGGGGCGAATTGAAGCCCGCGTAGTCCCAGTCGATCAACCAGACTTTCGTTCCGTCGTCGATGAAATTCGCCGCGAGAAGATCATTGTGGCCAAAGACGATCTCGACGGGTGACACGGTTATTTCCAGCGTTTCCGCCGCCGCGCACAACTCCGGCAACAGCTTCGCATAGTGGCTTTCCTGGGTTTCGAGATCGGTTGCGTAGCTCCGGATCACGTGAAAGACCCAGAACATCAGGGCAGGCCCGTGGAGATGTTTCGGGATGTCCGCGTGGCATGAGGTGACAACCGAAAGCGCGCGTTCAAGGGTTTGCCGGTCATGGAAGTCACGCGCTTCGAGCGTGCGGCCTTCGATGTAGTCGAGAACCAGGATTCCGGGCTGGTGGTAGATGACCGCAGGGGAGATTCCGGCGGCGCTCGCGGCGCGGCTAGCCGACAGTTCGTTGAAACGCATGATATGGTGAACTGGGATGTCGTTACCGAGGCGGACAACGAAACGGCGCGCCCCGTCGTCGGCAAGGTAATTGACGTTCGTGATTCCGCCGCTCAGCATGGTCAGCGAGACCGGTCCCGACCAAACGGGAAGCGCCCTGATGATTTCAAGATCCTGCTGCATTCGAGATTGTCAGTCCCCCGGGATTGCCGGTTTGCCGGAAAACTTACGAGAGGTCCGGCGGCTTCGCCATGCTCCCGCCACCCGGGCGCCGCGCCCTGGCGCCTCGGCCGCGGCGAGATTCCCGACGCCGCCGGTGGCCGCGAAGCAATTTTTCCCGGCCAGGGAGTTCTTCGAGAATGAGTTCCCGCTCTGCCGGGGACAGGGCGTTCCATTCATCGATTTCCGCCCGCGTCCGATGACAGCCGAGACAGATTCCGGCATCCGGGTGAACCAGGCATACGCTGACACATGGGGAATCGACTTCATCCCTTTTCCAGATTTCCGATGATCGGGCGCTGGTCATCCGGTAGCTCCTTCAGGTTTCTCAGCCGCGCCAGGACTCCCTGCAGGATGTAGGCAGCAGCCACGCTGTCAACCACTTCCTTTCTCCGCTTTCGCGACAGGTCGGCCTCGAGCAGAACCCGTTCCGCGGCGATCGTCGACAACCGTTCGTCCCACAACAATACCGGAATTGCGAGACCTGCGCAGACATTGTCGGCAATCGCCCTCGCCGACTGGCACCTCGGACCCTCGGAGCCGTCCATGTTTTTCGGAAGGCCGACAACCACGCCGACGCAACCGGATTCAGCGACGATGTCGGCCAGCCTCTCGACGATTCGCGCGAACGAACCCTTCTTGCGGCGAATTGACTCGCGCGGGCTGGCCGCGCACCATATGCGGTCCGAGACGGCGATGCCAATCGTCTTGTCCCCCAGGTCCAGCGCCATGAGCGGTTGATTGGTGGCAATGTTCGCCGCGAATTCGCGTGGGTCGTCGAATACGCCCGTCACTTTCCGATGCCTCCGCTGTCGGGAACGTCCGCACCGGGGCGGACCGGCTCCGGCACGCTGTCGGGTCGCCTGTCTGCGGGGGTCCCGTTTCCGGCTCCTTGCCCAGCCTCGGGACGCAGGGTGGAATTCCCGCTTTCCGGATTTGCCGGCTGGTCATCCTCATTGATGACCGTTCCGGTTCGATCCGGTTCGAATGCCTCGGTTATGCGCCTGGCCGAGGGGTGATCACTTGCCGCTTCGAGGATCTGTCGGATTTCCTCTGCCGAAGGACGAACAGGTGCTTCGGAAAGCAGTTGCTGCCAGGTCCGGATCGCCTGCGCCTTGCGCCCGGCCTGCAACAGGGCGATCGCCAAGAGATGCCGCGTACGCCTGTTTTCCGGATCCCTCTCGAGAGCCCGCGAAAGGACGGCCTCGGCCTCGGGAGAGATATAGCCCCCTGCCGCGCCAATCATGTAGACGGCAAGGTCATTGAAGTCTTCGGCCCCTGCTTCCGCACCCAGTACATCGATCACGCGCGCCTGGAACTGCCTGGCCTCGAGCAGCCGGCCAGTTCTTGCCTCGTGCCTGGCGAGTAGTCTCAACCCGGTCGCGTCATCGGGACGGGACGAAACGACATCCCGGAGCTGGCGAACGAGTTCTTCCTCCTGTTCTGCCGGCTCGATCGCCGGGACACGCACCGTGCGCTCGGCATCGAGCTGACCGGGACGACTTGCATTCATCACGCGTATTCGTTCTGACAGCGGAAGGTCGGGCAACCCCGGCGATCCGACCAGGCCGTAAAGGCCTAGGCTGCCCATGCCCAGGAAAACCACGAGGATCGCGACCGCAATGCGGTTTGCGGTCCTGCCGGCGGGACCGGGCTCGGATTCTTCGCGAGATCGCCTGTCGGCAGCAAGGATTCGCCGCGAGATTTCAAGACGTGTCGGACCCGCCTGATCTTCCGTCAGCACACCGCGAGCGACATCCGCGTCAACCGAAGCCAACTGGTCCTTGAATACGTCCAGGTCGTGCGACGATGGCTTCCCGAAGGATTCCTTCCCGCTTACGAGCGGCCTGACGGCGACGACGACCACTGTGGCCAGGACTAGTCCGACGACGAGCCAGAACATTTGGAAATCGGCAACTCCCATAGGCGTTCGATGACGCTCGCGATCCGTCCCGGTTTCAGCCGGACGTGCCTCGCGCCGCCGCGGGCATTCGTACCGTTTTTCGGTTGATCCGGGAAGTGCCGCCGCTGCCGGCGAACATGCACGACCTCCTGACTGCTCGTGTACTTCTTTCGTTCGCCGCCCTCATGTCGATTCGGCGCATGGAAATCGGCGCGAATCATGTCTATGTGCACATACTCGCCGGTCCGGTCCGGTCGGTCCGGATCATCGGTGCGTCGCCGGAACTATAGCATGGGGCAGCTGCGGTCGATGAAGCGGTACTCGGCAATTGCCATCGCCAGGGAGGCTTTCCGCCGCAACTCCGGTTGGGAACGAGCCTGGCGTTCTCCCGACCCCGGGCGCGCCTACGATGTCGTCATCGTCGGCGCCGGCGGGCATGGACTCGCAACAGCCTATTACCTCGGGCGCAACCACGGCATCAGGAACGTGGCGATCGTCGAAAAAGGCTGGCTCGGCGGTGGGAATACCGGCCGTAACACCACGATCATCCGCTCGAACTACCTTCAGGATGCATCCGCGGCAATCTACGAAAAGGCCCGGGCTCTCTACGAAACGCTCAGCCAGGACCTGAACTACAACGTGATGTTCAGCCCACGCGGGGTCGCGATGCTCGCCCAGACCCACCATGAGGTTCGCGGTTATCAACGAACAGCACAGGCCAACGCGATCCAGGGAGTCGAAACAGAGTTCATCGGGCCCGAACGGGTGAAGGAACTCTGCCCGATCATCAACATTGACGGACCGCGTTACCCGGTGCTCGGCGCACTTTGGCAGCCTCGTGGAGGAACCGCTCGGCACGACGCCGTTGCCTGGGGTTACGCCCGCGCCGCCTCGGCGATGGGCATGGATATCATCGAGAATTGCGAGGTTACCGCGATCAACCAGTCGCGTGGTGCTGTCACGGGTGTCGAGACGAGCCGCGGGCCGATCGATTGCCGAAAGCTCGGAATTGTCGTTGCGGGGCACTCCGGCATCCTTTCCGGAATGGCCGGGTTCCGGCTTCCGATCGAGTCCGTAGCGCTGCAGGCCCTGGTTTCCGAACCGGTCAAACCCTGCATGGACATCGTCGTCATGGCCAATACCGTTCACGGGTACATGTCCCAGTCCGACAAGGGCGAGATGGTGATCGGAGGTGGGGCCGACGGATTCAACAACTACTCGCAGCGCGGTTCATTTCATCACGTCGAGGAAACCGTTCGCGCCCTGGTCGAAACCTTTCCGATCATTTCCCGCCTCAAGATGCTCCGACAATGGGCGGGGATTGTCGACATGACTGGTGATCGATCCCCGATCATTTCGAAAACACCGCTGGACAACTGTTACATCAATTGCGGCTGGGGCACGGGCGGCTTCAAGGCGATCCCGGGGTCCGGCTGGGCCATGGCGGAGTTGATCGCGAAAGGTGAGCCCGGTCGTCTGGCGGCACCGTTCAGTCTCGACCGATTTCGCGAGGGGCGGTTCATCGATGAGAGCGTCGCCGCCGGGGTGGCGCATTGACGGCCGGGCGCAGATCGCAGGCGATGCACGGTCGTCGGGAGGAACGGATGCGTAGCCAGTCGCCCCGGCAGGAATTGAGCCGGGCGCGGGATTGTCCGGCACCGGCAGGTCATTCCCGGGAACGAGGGGGAACACGGTGCTTCAACTGACTTGCCCGTATTGCGGTGCGGAGGCGGACGAAACCGAACTGGCCTGCGGTGGACAGGCTCATATCGCCCGACACGGTCCCGGCTCGAGCGACGAGGATTTCGAGGACTACCTGTTCCTTCGCGTCAACCCCGATGGCGTTCACTTTGAACGATGGCGGCACGCGTTCGGGTGCGGCAAATGGTTCCATGCCGCGAGGTGCACGCGAACGCACGAGGTCTTCGGAACCTACCCGGCACAAACACTGGAACCTCCGGACTGGATCAAGGAACGCATCAGGGCGAAACGACCCGACTGGCAGGGGGGCCAGGGATGAGCGGACGTTTGCCCGAGGGAGGCCGCCTGATCGACCGGGCCCGGCCCCTCGGATTTTCCTGGAACAACCGGAAACTGTCGGGCCTGAAGGGCGACACCATTGCGTCCGCGCTCCTTGCCAACGACCAGGTGCTGGTCGGACGATCGTTCAAGTATCACCGGCCCCGGGGGATCGTGGCTTCGGGGCCTGAAGAGCCGAATGCGCTGGTCGAAACCGGAGCGGGCGCGCGCAGGCAGCCCAACCAGCGGGCAACGACCGTTTTCCTGCACGAGGGACTGCGCTGTTCGAGCCAGAATCATTGGCCGAGCCTTGAATTCGATCTCGGAGCCGTTTCAGGTTTCCTGGCACCGATGTTCGCCGCGGGTTTCTACTACAAGACCTTCAAGAGCCCCCGTTTCGGCTGGAAGCACCTCTTCGAACCGCTCATCAGGCGCGCAGCAGGTTTGGGGAACCCGCCCACGGACAGCGATCCCGACACCTACGAACACTTCTTCGCCCATACGGATGTCCTGGTCGTCGGGGGCGGTCTGGCCGGGCTGATTGCAGCCGGTTCCGCGGCCGATTCCGGCGCGCGCGTCCTGCTCCTTGAACAGGGCGGTTGTTTCGGCGGACGGATGGCGGTCGACGACACCGCGGTCGACGGACAGGATGCGGACGAATGGACCCGAAAAACGGTCACGTCCCTGAAGACGAACGCGAGGGTAACGGTCCGAAAACGAACGACCGCGCTCGGAGTCTACGACCACGGCTACGTTCTGGCCTGCGAAGACCTGCAGAACGGATGCACCGAGTCGGGTCGTCCCGCCCAGAGACTGTGGCGCATTCGCGCACGCATGATCGTCATGGCAACCGGGGCGATCGAGCGGCCACTCGCTTTCGCAGGAAACGATGTTCCGGGAATCATGCTGGCTTCCGCGGCGCGGGACTACGCCGTCGATTACGGCGTCGGGGTCGGCGAGAGGGTCGTGGTCGTCACTAACAACGACAACGCCTACCTGACTGCGGTCCGGCTTTCGCAGATCGGCATCGAGGTCCCGGCCATCGTGGACACGCGGGCTTCGGCCGAAGGCATGCAGGTCGCGGCCGCAAGAGAGGCAGGGCTGCATGTCATTCCGGGTGCCGCCGTTTCGAGGGCAAGGGGAACGCGCCGGGTCAGGGAGGTTGAAATCTGCCCTTCGGGCGGCAGCGGTCCGACCAGTGAACGCATTGCCTGCGACGCTGTCGCCATGTCCGGGGGCTGGTCACCGGCCGTTCACCTCTGGTCTCACTGCGGCGGAAAACTGGCGTGGAACCGGGACTGGTCCTGTTTCTGCCCGAACCCTGACCGTCCGCCCCGGGGAGCCGACGGGAGGGGGATGGTCATTTCGTGCGGAAGTGCGAATGGTATCATGAATGCCAGCGACATACCCGCCAATGCCGACGCCGCCGGCCGGGAGGCCGCGCGACGGGCCGGTCATGACCGGAACACCGGTTCGTCCGACCTGCCGCACGTATCGGCGCCAACCGAAGATCCCCCCGAGTCCTCATGGATCCTGCCAATGCGCACGGCACCAAGCCTGCGGTCAAAGGCTTTCCTTGATTTCCAGAACGACGTCAAGGTTTCGGACATCGAACTCGCGGTACGGGAAGGGTTCGAATCCGTCGAACATGCCAAGCGTTACACGACGCTCGGCATGGCGACCGACCAGGGCAAGCTGTCCAACATCAATGGCCTTTCGGTGCTTGCGGGTTGCCTTGAGCGGGATATCGAAGACGTTGGGACGACGACGTTTCGACCACCTTATATTCCGGTCGCCTTCGGAACGATTGCCGGGGAAGCGCGCGGTTCCCTCTTCAAGCCGACCCGGAAGACACCGATCGATGGATGGCATGACGACAACGGCGCATACTGGGAGCCGGTCGCCGACTGGCGCAGGCCGTTCTGCTACCTGAGGGGCGCGGAGACGACCGGGGAGGCCGTCAACAGGGAAATCCTCAACACCCGGCAGCGGGTGGGCCTGCTCGATGCGTCGACGCTCGGCAAGATCCTGGTCAAGGGCCCGGATGCTCCGCGTTTCATGGACATGATGTATACGGGCATGATGTCGTCACTGAAGCCGGGCAAGTGCCGCTACGGGTTGATGTGCAACGAGAACGGGTTTGTCATCGATGACGGCGTGGTTGCCCGGCTCTCCGGCGACAGTTTCCTGTGCCACACAACGTCGGGCGGGTCCGACAGAATCCATGCCTGGATGGAAGAGTGGCTGCAGACGGAATGGTGGACCTGGAAGGTCTGGACGATCAACCAGACGGAACAGTTCGCCCAGATCGGTATCGTCGGGCCGCAAGCCGCTTCAGTCCTGGGCCAGACGGGCGGGCCCGGCATTTCGGACGCCGCGCTGCCGTTCATGGGTTTCGTGGACACCCGGGTCGGAGGCGTCACTGCACGCGTCTATCGCATCTCGTTTTCCGGCGAACTGAGCTACGAGATTCAGGTGCCGGCGTCTCGCGGATTGGAACTCTGGGAGCGTTTGTTGCAGGAGGGAGAGCCACATGGAATCATGCCCTACGGTACCGAGGCGCTTCACATCATGCGGGCGGAAAAGGGATTCATCATGATCGGTGACGAGACTGACGGTACGGTCACACCGCAGGATCTCGGTCTGCACTGGGCCGTATCGGGAAAGAAGGACGACTTTCTCGGGAAACGTGCGCAGGCACGGCCGTTCCTGACCGACCCGGAGCGATGGCAATATGTCGGCCTCGAGACCCTTGACCCGGAACGGGTACTCCCGGACGGCGCCTACGCAACGGGTGGGGCGAAGAGACCTGGCGGAGCGCCAGACATGATCGGGCGGGTAACATCGAGCTATTGGTCTCCTACGCTGAAACGCTCGATCGCGCTTGGCCTCGTGCAAAGGGGACCGGAGAGAAAGGGCGAAGTGATCAGTTTTCGTCCGCAAGGCGGCGACCCGGTTCAGGCCCGAATCGTCGATCCGCAGTTTCTGTCGTGATGCCGGCCTCGAAGCCACGTGATGCGGGACCAACCCGGACCACGGGCACCGGTGTGACGCTCGCCCTTGCGGAACCTGTCGGCATGATCACGCTCCGGGGTGATCCGGGCACCGAGACCCTGGTCCAGGCAATCCGGAATGCGTTCGGGTGCGCGGTTCCGGAACCCCGCCGCATCGAATTCGGCGATGACGGCTCCGTTGCCTGGATGTCGCATGACGAACTCCTGATCCGTGTGCCGAGGAACAATGTCGAGACGGCACTTGCCGGTCTCGAAGATGCGCTCGGCGGAGAAGACGTGCTTTTGTCGGATGTTTCCGATGCGCGCGTGACGATCAATGTCCGTGGCCCGTCGGCGCGCGAGGTTCTTGCCAGGGGATGTCCGTCGAACCTGTCGCGCGAGGCATTCGGGCCAGGAAACTTCATCCGAACGAGGCTGGGCCAGGTTCCTGTCGCCGTCTGGATGCCTGATCAGGAGTCGGTTTCGCTGATGTGCTTTCGCTCGGTCGGCGAATTCGTTGAGAATTGGCTCGGAAACGCGGCCATCGGCCCGTTTCCGGGTTACCTGGATTCCTGACAGGGACTGTCGTGTCGATTGCCCGTGGCCCGTGAGTCGAGTCCCGCATGTCGAATTTTCAGTCGCCTTCGGCGTTAGCCCTTTCGGGACGTACCGCAGGCGTGAGCAGCCCCATCGCGCTGGGGCCGCGCCGGCGAAGGATCATCCAAATGCCTTTGCGCCGCCGCAGGGATCATGCCGAATGCACGGGAAAAGGCCGGTCGGAATGCCGACATTCCGTCCGATGAACTGGGCAACCGATCCTTGAAACAGGGCCTTCCGGACGATAACCTGCCCAAGCGAACACGGAAAAAAGGAGACCTGCTTGCCGAATACCGCGTGATCGGGTCGCTTCGCTCCCGGCTGCTGCCTGGGGTGGTGCCGGCCGGCCGTCATGGTGATATTCGGTGGCTTCACTGTTGATGTTCGGCATCACCTGCGGGGACGGGAAGGCTCCCGGGTTCGCCAGTGAGGACTAGCACATACCTGCGACCCATGGACCACGAGACACTCAGAAAACGCCTGGAAGGCTGTTACGTCACGGTTCCGACACCGTTTCGGGATCAACCGGACCTGCCCGTCAATGAACCGGCGCTCCGCGAGCACGTGCGGTTTCTCATCGACGCCGGGCTGACCGGCCGCTATGCGACCTTTCTCGCCGCAGGTGCGGCGGGTGATTTCTCCACCCTGACCTTCGAGGAACGCGTCCGCGTGGCCGAGATCGTCGTGGAGGAGGTTTCCGGAAAGGCCCCAGTGGCGATGGGGGCGCAGACCACGAGCACGCTGGAACTCCAGAGGCTTGCCCGGGAGGCGTCCAGGGTAGGCGCGACCTTCATCCAGGTTTCCTGCCCGTTTTACTTCACCCACACCGAAGGCGACTTCGAGGAGTTTGTCAGGGCGGCGGCCGAGGCCGCGCCTGATGTCGGCATAATCATCTACAACACCTTCTGGACCAGTTCGAACATCTCCTTCGAAATGGTCGGGCGGCTGGCGGATATCCCGAATGTGGTAGGTCTGAAATGGGCGGTTCCGCGAACGGACGCGATGGAATTCGAGGATGTGACCTCGAACTTTTCCGAACGGTTCACGATCATCGACAACAACCTGTTCTTTGCCGTCAGCGCCATGCCAGCCCTCGGCGCCCGCGCATTCGAGGTTCACAACTGCAATTTCTGGCCGGAATGGGGCATCCGCCTGGTCGACCGGGCCGAGGCGGGCGATTTCACGGGAATCGCACGCATGCTGGTCCGGGAGGCAATGCCCTTCTACAAGCTGCGGACGCGCATCGAGCAGGAGTTCACCAGCGGGGACGGCTACCTCGACAAGCTCTGCATGGAACTTGTCGGCCTTCCATCGAGCCGATGCCGGCCGCCGACCCGGGACATTCGGCAGCATTACCGCCGGGAGACCCTGGACATGCTCAGGAAAATCGGCGCGCCGCGACTCGGCGGCAGACCATGATGCGCGAACGGCGTGCCGGCCGCCTGCCAGGGCGCGGCGAACCGTACCCGAACTGGACCGGATGACGGAATCCGGGAATGGGGATCTTCGTTTACCTGGAATTCGACAATGACCGGCAAAACCGCATTCGCAGGCTTGCGGGCCGGGACGACGTGCATTTCTGCCGGCCGGGAACTTCCTTCGAAGTCGTGAAAGAGACGTTCCTTTCGAGCCGGATCATCTTCGGCAATCCGCCCCGGCATTGGCTGGCGCAATGTCGTGCGCTGCAATGGCTGCAACTGGATTCGACGGGTTTCGGAGAATACGAGGCGCTCGCCTGGGATCACGTCGAGAACCGGGAGCAGCCGGTCGTCTGCAACCTCTCCGGATTCTACGCCGAACCGGTCGCCGAGACCTGCCTTGCGGGCATCCTCTCGCTCATGCGGGGAATCGATCAGTGCGTCGACCTCAAGGCCCGCCGGCACTGGCGAGGACATGCGATTCGGCCCGGACTCCGGCTTCTTGCCAATGCGGCAGTCGTGTTCTTCGGCTTCGGGGCAATCAACCGGAGGCTGGCCGAGATCCTGCAACCGTTCGGCTGCCGGATTCGATCCTTCGGCAGGAACTGGGACGCCGTTGCGCTTGACCGTGCACTGGAAGGCGCGGACGTCGTCGTCTGCGTCGCGCCTCACACCTCCTCTACTTCCGGAGTGTTCGACCGGGACCGCCTGGCTCGAATCCCGTCATCGGCAATCCTCGTCAATGCCGGGCGCGGCTCCCTGCTCGACGAGGCCGCGCTCGCCGAAAGGCTCCATGCCGGCGATCTTGCCGGCGCGGTCATCGACGTGACAGCAACCGAACCGCTTCCCCGCGAGCACGCGTTCTGGAGCTGCCCGAACCTGCTTCTGACCCAGCACAGCGCCGGCGGATGCGAGGACGAGCTTGACCGAAAGATCGATTACTTCGAGAGCAACCTTCACCGGTTCAACAGCGCGGAGCCGGTGAAGGGGATCGTCAGACTTTCCCGGGGTTATTGATGGTTACGATCGACGCGGTCAGGTGCGTCCTGCTAAGTTCCCCTTACTCCTTCGCCGAAGACGCGGAAATCCTGGAGTGTTTCCCGAACGGCCCCAAGCGCACGGTGGGCATGGTCGAAATCACCCTGTCAAACGGCGTGACGGGTATCGGCGAGGGGTACCTCGCTGTGTTCGCCCCATTGGTTTTCCGGGCTATTGTCGAGCTCTGCACGCCGGTACTCCTGGGCAAGGACGCACTGGACATTGCCCGCCGCACGGCCGACATCCGGAGCCTCTGCGACTACTGGTCACTCCAGGGCGCAGCCCGGCATGTCCTCTCCGCAATCGACATCGCCCTGCATGACGCGGCCGCAAAGTCCCGGGAGCAGCCGCTGTTCGCGTACCTTGGCGGCACCGGCGAATGCGAAATCGAGGTCTACGGCAGCGGCGGATGCTGTGATTCGCGCGAACACTTCCTGGCCGAATTCGGTCAGCTCGAAGCGCTCGGAATCACGCTCTACAAGATTCGCGCGGTGAAGGAGGATATCAACCGGACGGCGTGGGCTGTCAACGAGGCGGGACGGCGCGGCATCCGGGTCGGCGTGGACATGTGCCAGAACCTTGCGGACCCGCCGCAGGAAGTGGACGACGTTGTCCATTTCCTCGAACGGGTACATGCCTCGTCCGACCACCGGATCGTGTTCCTCGAAGAGGCAGTCGGCCCGGATTGCCCTGAAGGGTTCAGGGACCTGCGGAACCGTGTCGAAGCAAAGGTCTGCGGAGGTGAAATCATCACGACACCCGGAGAAATGATCCGCAGGATGCAGGCGGGCGTCTACGACTTCGTGCAGCCGGACGCATCGGTCATAGGCGGAATTTCCCCGGTAATGGAGGTCTTCGAAGCATCGGGGCGCCTGGATACGGATGTCGTCGTCCACGCCTGGGGCGGTGCCGCGGCCATCATGGCGAGTTATCACTGTGCCATAGCGGGCGGCGGCAGGCTGGTCGAGCATCCGATGCTGGACTTTCCCCTGGGAAACGAAATGCTGGCGGGGCAGCGCCGGATTCGCGACGGCCGGCTCGGACTGCCGGAAGCTCCGGGAATCGGCGTCACCCTCACCCCGGAACTCGAGGCCCGCTATCCCTTCGATCCGACGGCGGTCTATTCCTGCATCTTGCAGGACTACGCACGGAACCCGGAAGATTATTGGCTCTGATTTGGGTGTTGGCCGGCGGCATTCCGTAACCGGACGACCGCCAAACACGGCCAAACCGCGGCGTATCTCAATCTCGTTGACACTGGAATCCGGTCGCTCCCTTTGGCTCCGGGTCAGGTCACGAGACTTATGGCCCGGCCCGCCTCGTCGAACAGGTTGATTCGTGCCGGATTGATCGAGACCTCCAAGGGGCCCGGTTCGGGGGGCTCGGATGCCCTCGATTCGATGACGAGTGTGCCCGAGGGGAAGTCCGGGGCATGGAGGAGCAGGGTACTGCCCAGGTTTTCCACGAACCTGATGTCTGCCGTCACCCGGAATCCGTCTCCTTCCGGCTCGGTGAATGCTTCAGGCCGGACGCCGAGCGTCAGCTTGTCACCCGCAGCCAGTTGCCCGTCCGCTCCCGGAAGCGCAAGCTCCGCGCCTTCGACCCCGGCCAACCTGATGTGCAGCGCCTTGCCCGTTGACGCGGTTACCTCGCTTTCAAGCAGGTTCATCCGCGGCGACCCGATGAAACCGGCAACGAATACATTGGCCGGGTGGTGGTACAGTTCGACCGGAGTCCCTACCTGTTCGATCCTTCCTTCCCGCAGGACGACGATTCGGTCGGCCATCGTCATCGCCTCGACCTGGTCGTGGGTCACGTAAATCATCGTCGCCTGCAATTCCTGGTGGAGTGCGGCAATCTCGAGCCGCATTTGGACCCGCAACTCCGCATCGAGATTGCTGAGGGGCTCGTCGAACAGGAAAACCTTTGGATTGCGAACAATTGCCCGCCCGATCGCCACACGCTGGCGCTGGCCACCGGAGAGTTGCCTTGGCATGCGCTCCAGCAACTCATCAAGCCGGAGGGTCCGCGCGGCCTCCCGAACGCGCGCGGCCCGGTCGACCTTTCCGATTCCGGACATCCGCAGCGCGAAGCCCATGTTGTCGGCAACACTCATGTGCGGGTAGAGCGCATAGGACTGGAAAACCATGGCGACCTCCCGCCGGGACGGGTTGACGCCGCGCATGGTCCGGCCATCGATACGCACTTCGCCCCCTGTCAGATGCTCAAGTCCGCAAATGAGGCGCAGCAGGGTGGACTTTCCGCAGCCGGAAGGGCCGACAAAGACGACCAGTTCCCCCGACCGGACGGAAAGACTGACGTTATGGATCACGCGGTCGCCGTCGAATTCCTTGCTGACATTCCTGAGTTCGACGTCACTCATATCGCAGCTCCTGTCATTTGCCGGGCATGGGTTCCGTCAACCAGTTCCTGGAACGCCCTCGTCACGCCGTCACGCCTGGAACCGGGTGCACAGGACGTATTGCAGCGGTCGATCTGTCGTATCCCACTCGTGGTAGCACGCGACGACCGCGCCGTCCGGGGGCCTGCACAACCGTTGGGTATCCGATGTGCTGAAACAGGCCGGGATTGTCGGGATCGACCGAATCCGCGCCGCGCCGATCCGGATCGGCCTCGAATTCCGGAGAAGATCCTGGCGTCTCCAGTTTCGTGCTGCCAGGCACGCCGCCGGAGCAGATCAGGAATTCATTGGCGACGTCCCAGGTTACACCATCCTCCGAGACGACCCCGCGTACGCCGTAGGGCGGACGACGGTAGCCGTAGACCATCAGGTACCGCCCATCGGCCAGCGCGATGAGATCGGCGGGGTACCCCCAGATGTTGGTCCATCTTGGTGGTGTCCAGGAGAAACCTTCATCTTCCGAAACTGTCATCACCATGTTCTTCGCATCGCCGCTCGGGTTGACATGCGTTCGCATGAGACAGATGAGCCTTCCGTCCGCGAGACGCAGGATGGCAGGCTCCTCGTAGTCGATGATGGAAGCCGGGTCATAGGCGATCGTGGAATAATTCTCCCAGTTCGACCCGCCGTCATCCGATCGCATCAGGGCAGAACGGTTCGTCTCGCCCTCTCCTTCCTCGCCATACCCGCGGATCCGCCCGTAAAGACCCATTAAAAGCGCGCCCGAAGGCAGCTGCCAGCATCCTGACCGACAGCCGCCGTGCTTCAATGGCCGGACAATGACCGGAATCGGCGCGCCCCAGGTCTCACCGCAGTTGGTGGACTTGACCATATAGGTGCCGAGCCATCCCCGGGTCTTGAAGGCCCAGGTCCAGTCTCCCCATTCCCGCGTCATGGGCCGCGATGCCCAGGAGGGTTGTTCGGGTTTCACGCCCCGGCGGAAGAACGCAGTGATGGTCAGGTTCACCACAAGCATCCCGTCCGCCAGTTCGCAGATGCCGCAGTCCCATTTTCCCGTGGTATCGGTCCAAGGGAGAACGACGCTGGGCTGCGACCAGGTGATGCCGGCGTTTTCCGCCTTTCCAGAGTTTGACACTATATATGGGTTCCTTCCTGTTGCTTTGTTGCGCCAGCCCGCAGAATAGGCGGCCATCATCCTCCATCTTCCGCGGAGAACGTCCTGCCGTTTCCGAATCCGAGGTGGATGCCGATATTCTTGATCCGCAGGTAGTGGCGAAGTCCCTCCTGCCCGCGTTCCCTGCCGAACCCGCTGTCCTTGATGCCGCCCGTCGGCGCCTGCACACCGCCGATGAACCATCCGTTGATCCACACCGTGCCCGCATCAAGCCTGCGGGAGAGCCGGAGCGCCCGGTCAATGCTCGCCGTGTGAACTCCGGCGGCGAGGCCATAGGGAAGCCTGTTCGCAATTTTCAACGCCTCATCCTCGCCCCTGAACCGGTAGACGGTAACCACTGGTCCGAAGGTTTCCTTCGTCGCCACCTGGCTGTCGAGGCTCGCCGGCTCAAGAACCGCCGGATGCACGAAGAACCCGCCGCCTTCCCATTCCGCCGGTGGCTCCCCCAGGAGGAAATGCGCCCCCTCTTCGGCCGCCAGGGACAGGTGGCCCCGGACCCTTTCGTACTGTTCGCGAGAAACCAGCGGGCCGAGATCGGGATCTTCGTGTCCGGGTCCGGCGCGCAGCCTGCCTGCGCGTTCTACGAAACGCGAAAGGAATTCTTCGGCGATCGCCTGTTCGAGCAGCAGCCGCGATGCCGACGAGCACACTTGCCCACAATTATCGAACGCCCCTTCGACGGCTGACTCGACGGCGTGTTCGAGATCGGCATCCGCGAAGACGATCATCGGGTTCTTTCCGCCGAGTTCAAGCACCGCCGGGCGCAAATTCCTGCCCGCGGCCGCGCCCACGCTGCGCCCCGTTTCGACCGAGCCCGTGAAGGTGACGCCGTCGATCCCCGGATGCCCGGCGAGCATGGCGCCGGTTCGCGGGCCATCGCCGGTCACAACGTTGACCACGCCTTCCGGGAACCCCGCCTCCTTCGCCATCCGCGCAAGCGCGAGCGTGGACAGCGGGGTCTGCTCAGCTGGCTTGATTACTGTTGTGCAGCCGGCAGCGAGAGCCGGTGCAATCGAACGCGCGGCCATTCCCAGCGGGAAGTTCCAAGGGGTGATGTGGGCGGTGACTCCCAGGGGTTCCGCCTCCGTGAAGTCGAAGAACTCCCGACCGAGCGGCACCGAAATCCCTTCCAGTTTGTCAGCGGCGCCCGCGTTGTAGGTGAGCGTCGATGCAACTCCTTCCATGTCGCCGCGCGCCGCGGAAATCGGCTTGCCGGTATCGAGCATTTCCAGTTCCGCCAGGGTGTCGACATGGCGCCGGCATGCATCGGCGAGATCAAGCAACAGCCCTCCGCGGCGGGCAGGCGGAAGAGAACCCCAGGATCCGGCCAGGGCCAACCGCGCGGCATTGACTGCCCGGTCCACGTCCTCCGCGCTGCCGGCAGAGAAGCCAGCCAGGACGTTGCCGCTCGCCGGATCCACGGATTCGAGCCTCTCGCCATCACTTGCAGCCGCCGCGCAGCCGTCGATCCAGATACTGTCGTAGACGGGAAGCGATCCCTCGACGCGATCCGGCCGGGCAGGCCAGGGAAGCCCGCAGAGCCGTGTGGAGGCATTGGGGCTACTGCTTGATTCCGCCATGGGAAATTCCCTGAATGAAGTATCGCTGAAGGAAGAAGAACAGGGCGAGGCTTGGAATTGACAGCACGGTGATGCCAGCCATTGCAACCGAGTAGCCTTCGAGTTGCGTGTGTGTTCCGATGACCGGGGCGAAACGGGCAATGCCCACGGGCATCGTCTTCATGCTCTCGTCGAAAACGACGAGGAGAGGCCAAAGAAAGTTATTCCAGTTGAGAGTGAACACGATGACCGCAGCCGCGATCATGGGTGCGCGGGCGAGCGGCAGTGCCACGAACCAGAAGAGCCGAAACGCGCCCGCACCATCCATGCGCCCCGCCTCAATGAGTTCCTTCGGGAAATTCAGGAAGAACTGGCGAAATATGTAGACCGCGAAAACATTGGCAATCGTCGGCAGGATCAGGGCCTTGTATGTGCTGGCCCAGCCGATCTTGATGAAGGCGAGTAGCATCGGGACGACCGAGACCTCGACCGGGATCATGATCGAGGCAAGGAATACCAGGAAAATGGTTGCCCGGCCGGGATAGCGGAACTGGGCCAGTGAAAACCCCGCGAGCGCGCCAAACAGCACGCACAGCGTGGTCGAGGCCACGGCTTGGACGAGGCTGTTCAGGAACCATCGGACGATCGGATACTCGAAAATCTTGACGTAGTTGTCGATGGTGACCCGCCGCGGAATCCACTCGATTGAAGCGGTCATGACATCCGAGGGAAACTTGAACGATGTCGATACCATCCAAAAGAACGGCGCCGCCCAGACCAGCGCTATGGTCGTGCCGATGATCCAGACCGCCAGGTCGCTCCAGCCCATGTTGTTCCGTTCGAGCCAGCCACGCATCAGGTCTTTTCCCGGATGAGAAATCGCTGGACGATCGTTGCCAGAAGAATGACGACGAATAGCGAGATCGCGAGCGCGGAGGCGTAGCCATAGAGATTCCGGACGATTGCCACCGAGTAAATGTAATAAATCGGCGACGAAGAAGCACCAGCCGGCCCGCCATTGGTCATCACGTAGACCTGGCTGAAAATCCGTAGCGTCGAGATCAGCTGCAGGGTGATCACCATGGACAGCACAGGGCGGAGGTGCGGAAGAATGACGAAGCGCAACCGGTTGAAGGGGCCGGCACCATCGACGGTAGCGGCTTCGGTGAGGTCGCGCGGAATGTCCTGCAGCGCGGCAAGCAGCAGCACGAACGCCAGTCCGAGATCCCACCAGATCGAAGCGATCGAAACGCCGATCAGGGCCCAGTCCGTAGAGGTGAGCCAGGGGATGTTGCGGATACCGATCGTGCCAAGCAGGTTGTTGACGAGCCCGAACTGGGTGTCGAGTATCCACACCCAGACAAGTCCGATCACGGTTGCGGAGACCACATGGGGCGCAAAGAACAGGGTCCGGGCAAGTCCTGCGAGAGGATAGGAGCGATTGACGAACAGGGCAAACGTCAGCCCGAGGACGGTGACGCCGGGGACGATGATCAGCGCGTAGAAGAACACATTCCGGAAGGCGACCCAGACCCACTCGTCGGAAAAGCCTTCCCGGAAATTCTCCAGGCCGACCCACCGCGGCGTGCCGATGATGCTCCACTCGGTGAAGGCGACATAGGTCCCGAAGATGACCGGGCCGACATTGAACACCAGGAACGGAACCGCGAAACAGGCAACGAACAGGTAGCCGATCCAGTCAATTGGAGGCCGTTCGCCGTCTTCCAAATGTGGTCTTGTGTCAGGTATCGTTCCTAGGCTCACCTTGGCGCCGGCCTCCCGCGTTCAGGTTGTGCTGCACGCAATTTGTTCTCACTCCGGTCCCTCGCCACTGTGGGTGGGGGAGGCATCTCCCTGAACCTGCACTGATTTTCGGGTGACAGCAAAGTGGATCCGCCCCCGAACCAGAATCTGCCGAAACGAAGCCTTGCAGGATTTCCGCAGTCCTTACGTTTTTTTCGGCGACCCGATGCCTGACGCAGCACCGGCGATGTTCAGCGTCCGGACAGGCACAAGACTGCTGGCCGGAACAGGTCCCGGCCAGCGTCCCTCGTCACCGGGGGCTCAGGTCGTTCGGCTCAGCCCGCGTCGAGACCTTCCTGCCACTTCTCCGCAAGCTGTTCCATAGCCTCTGCGGGAGTCTTGGACCCGGTCCACACGCCTTCCAGGGTCCGGGCCAGGTAGTTGCCGCCGGAGTAGATGGTGAAGTCCGGTCCGGCGAGCACCGGAATCTCCGGAATCGTCGCAAACGCCATGCCGTCCACGAAGGCGCCGCGAACGTCCCAGGAGTGCCCGGCGGTCTTGTAGTCGGGCCGGGCAAGGATGGATTTCCTCGGCGAGGCGCCGCGGCCGACGGTTGTCCAGAGGAAGGAGTTGTCGGAAAGCCACTTGACCGCCTCAAGCGTCGCCTTGTAGCGCCCGGGGTCTGACTGGGCGTAAAGTTCAAGCCCGCCCATTTCGAAGTAGGTTTTCTGCTCCCCGCCAATGTTGGGGAACAGCGAAGTCATGAAGTTCAGCCCCTGCCCGACATAACCATTCAGCGTCCATGGTCCGGTCCAGAAGATCGAGCCGCCGCCGGTTCCAAACGCCTTGTAGCGGTCGGTCACGTCGCGGGTCGAAACACGGTGCTTGTCAAAGAGGTCGAGAACCCATTCCATCGCGGCGATACCCTTTTCGGGATTGACCGCCGCCGTCGAGAGATCGTCGCTGGCGCGACGAAAACCCATCTGTTCGGCGACAATTCCCCAGGTCACCGTCGGCTGAACGCCGGAACCGGTCATCAGGATACCGGATCGCGTGACCGTGTCGCCGTCCCGATGGGTCATGGCGAGGCCCCATTCGATCAACTCCTCGCCGGTTGCCGGTGGCGACGAGGCATCGAGCCCTGCTTCCGCCACATGGTCCAGGTTGATCTCCGGCTGCAGGCTCATCAGGTCCATCGGGACCATGTAGATGCTGTTGCCATACTTGGGATAGCGTGCCGCCTGGATTGACTTCGGATCAAAGTCCTCAATGTCGAGGCCTACTTCCCCGACAAGGTCATCCAGAGCCACGGTCACGCCGTCGCGTGCCAACGCGGCACCGGTTCCGGCCGTTCCCCATCCGAAGTCCGGAGCGCGGCCCGTAGCGGTCGCCGCCAAAACCTTGGTCACATATTGTTCGTAAGGGACCACCTCCATGCGAATCTGAACGCCCTTGTCCTTGTGGGCTTCGTTGAAGCCGTCGATCATCTGGGCCCAGATTTCGCCGTCCGATGCCGACAGCCAGCTCCAGTGGACGATTTCATACCCGTCGGCCGCGAGAGCGCGGACCGGCCCGAGATAGGGTGCGGCGAGACCGGCCGCGGTCGCTGCAGCCGTGGTGCCGAGGAGCCTCCGGCGCGTCATTCCCCGTTTCGGTTCATTCACCGAATTCGCTTCGCCTTTAATGCAGGTCATGTCATTCCCTTCATTTTCCTGTTTCCCAAACAAATTGGCGGCACGCCGAACCGGTCGGACGGCGCCGACTGCCAATGCCAGCTGTGCACAAGCAACTGGCTGCCGTGGTATGAGCTCCCGAAAGGCCGCAGTGCGAGAAACGCATCCCTACGCCGAGTTGGTATCGGCGTATTCGGCCAAACCGGAGAACCCTACAGCAGTCCTCCTGTCGAATGGAGAACACCTGCCAGCTGGAACGGGCGAACGCATTAATTTCTTCCACTCGTTCAGCCGGTCGCGGCCAAGGTATTGGTTTCACGGGAACTTGGCAACCGGCCAATTCCCGTCATTCCCGTCTTCCCGTCACCGTCGGAAACGGGTGGAATTTCCCGAACTGCCAGCAGCCAGGCGGTATTTCGCATGCGTCCGCGGCGATGTTCCGTGAGACGATCTTGTTCATTGGTTGTAGCGGCGGGATCGGGTCCGTCGTCATGAACGCGCGGATGGTCTCGAAGTTGCCGCGGACGGCCACGGAACAGGAAGCCTCAAGCGACAATCGTGCCTCCGGACAGACGTTGCTGAGCGCACGGTGCCCGGCGCGGTTGCAAGGCTCACCGACTTGGAAGCATCCCGCATCACGCGCGGGTGTCTGCGAGGCGTGTGCGCCGGTCAGGTCGGCTGCCCGTCTACCAGCTTTTCGATCAGACGCGTTCCGAGAAGCATCCCGTTCCGGTCAAGCACGGAATAGGCTACGGCCGAAATCCGCGAGTTCAGATCCGTGAAAACGCCCAAGGTTTCCAGGTGGATGTCGTTGCTTGCAATGCTGACTTCAGTGCCGCCCCGAAGCCGTTGCAGGTGGCGCCTCCCGCTCTTTCTCTCCGCGGACGAGAGGGACGATTTTTTCCCACATCAGCTGACACGCGCATTCGACATCGTCGGACAAGAGGAGATCGAGAGAGTGACAGGCTCGTCATCACCATGGCATGTACGTCGACGAGTTCCTCCCAGCCGTCGGCGGAAAACTCCACGTTCAATTGCCCGTGTTCCCGGCAAGTCCGAGAAAGCCAGCTGACAACGATGTCACTGGCTGAACGCGACCCGAAGGAAAACTCGGCCAGTTACCACGCCTTTCGCACATCCACCTTCTTCGAGCACGACCTTTGCAGCGAAGCTGCAACACGCCGAATGTCGGTGAGCACGTCCCCGATCTCCGCATCGAGCCTGCGAATCGCACCCACCTGTGGCGTATCCCGACATCAGGATCGAACCCCGCGTCTCGGTTTCGTCCTGATCGCGTGGCGCCTTATTTCCGCCGACGGCATCCCTGATCACGTATGTCGCAATGCCCGCCAGGTCGTTGACCACATGGTAGTGGTAACGCCGCCAGAGCCTTCCCTTGCACGTTCGGAGAATCCCGTCTTCGCTGAAGTGCATGAGAGCGGATCGGTCATCATGTTTCGTGCGGCTCTCAGGATCGAGGATGGCCGTCCGAATATGAAGCGGTTTCCGACCTGCAGCTTGCACGGGCCGACGCGATCAAGGTTGCTGATGGGGCGATTAATCCAGCCGCGGGTCCATTCAAGGGCCCTGACTTCGCCCTGGTTCCCGTCGCCCGGCAGCGTCCGGAGATACCGGGCGAGATCCTGAGCCGCCTGGATTTCGGCTTCCGTCACCACCATTGCCGTCTGTTCCCAGGGAGGATCCAGTACCGTCGGACCGGTTGCGGTGTCAGGCGATGAAGTTAGCATTGCGAGATTGAGTGCAAGGACGATTCCCGTGGCCGCCAGGTATGCCGCGGCGGTCTTCGGGTTGGCCCTCACCCCCTGGTTGCCGTCTGGAGACGGGCGAGCACCTGGCGGACTTCCGGTGGGAAGGTCTCGATTAGCTCGGGCGTTATCCGTGCACGGACAAGGTCCCAGGCCGTCTGCCGCTTGCGGTCCCTGAGTTTCGGGTCGATGCCGGAATCAAGAAGCAGATGTCCCGATTCCGCCGCCCCAGGGCCGCTGGCCCCTACTGCCAGGGTGTGAAGGGCTGTCCAGCCGCGATAACTGGTCTTGGCATGCGGATCGGCACCGTGCGCGAGGAGGAGGCGAATGACGTCCGCCCGCGCCATGAAGGCAGCGACGTGAAGCGCCGTCCAGTCTTGGCCCGGCGCAATCGTCAGGTTTGGATCCGCGCCGTACTCGAGAAGCGCCGCGATTGAACGGGTCGAACGGTTGGAGCCGATGGCGGCGTGCAGGACCCGCCAGTTCTGGCCCCATGAAGCACTATAGATTTTAGTAGGAATGGTTCTGTTTCGGCTGGCCGCCCTGAGCAACGGCACGACCGGTTTCGATTGACCGGTTCGGAATCCGGAGGTTTTCATGGCGTTCGGGTCCGCACCGGTTTCCAGGAATGCACGCACGACCGCCTCATCGGCCTCAGGCGACCTGCCGAGGGGGAGGGGTTGTTTCGCATAGCTGGGGATCCATCCTGCCCGGGCCCAGAATGCGAGCGGCGTTGACTGCCCGCCGTAAGGGCTGACGTTTGGGTCGACCCCGGTGGCGAGAATGGCGCGAACGCCGGAAGCCGTATCATCGTCCCGGAAGATGGGGCTCGCTGCCCTGTAGAGGAGTTTGTTGTGATTTACTACAGATTCCTACGCATTTGACGGCCAGGCAGCGGCGGATATCCGCTGGGGTCGCAGTGGCGAACCAGCGCATGTCGCGGCCTTGACGGGATTGTACATCTTGACAACCCTCAGCTCTTGTAGCCGCTCCCGCTTCGTTGGTGTCGGATCCGGCCATGGCTATTTTGGCCGACGGTGCCATTGTTCCCGATTCCGGACCGCAGCCCGCGACGGCCAGACTGCCCACCACCAAGACGGAAATCATGTGAACTACATTAATGCACGGCAAAATCTGCCCTCCTAATGTGAATAAATGGTGAATATAATGTCTAAGATCATTAACGATATCAATGACCGGATTACAGCCACCGTTCCTGCATGTTGCCGGATGCCATGTTCCCGATGGCGGCGAAGGCCGCTCCGACAGAACTCGATCGCGCGGTTGTGCGGGCGATGGTGAAAGCAAAAGAAATCAGCGTGCTCGATTCGGCAAACTGTTTGACCCCAGACCGAAAAACACTTCGAAATGGCCCGAAAATGACAAATTGCGGGCGGATCCGTGCCCAGGAATCACTCTCTCGTGCCCTTCGCGGGTAAAAATGCCCGCGCGTTTTGAGCTGAGCAGCACGAGAGAGCGCCGTTTGTTCTCTGCGTCACGGCTGGCGATCGCGAATCCGGGCGAGTTCCTGAGCCGCCCGGATTTCAGATTCCGTTTCCACCATCGGCGCCTGTTCCCAGGGCGGCTCCAGTATCGTCGGGCCGGGAGACGTGTCTAAGCCTACCACGCAAGCTTTCCGAATCCGGTAACGATAATGAGCCCCAAGGCCGCCAACCGAACTGTGACGGCCCTCGATTCCGTCATCACCTCTTGGCCGCTGTATGCAAATGGGCGAGGATCTGCCGGGTTTCTGGCGGCACCTCGCCTGCATCGAGCATCTTCTGTAGCTGCTCGCCATGACGCTTCTGGATGATGTCCCAAGCGGTGCGGCCACTGGCGTCCTTCGCCGCAGCCGCAGGGTCGACGCCAGCATCAAGCAGGATCCGGGCCGTCTCGGTGGTGTCCGCCAAGTTCCGTCCACCGCTCCACACGAGACCGTGGAGGGGCGTCCAGCGGCGCTGGGTGGTTACCGCAGTTGCGTCTGCGTTGTGCTTCAGAAGAAGGCTAACGACACCGGGCCGCCCGACATAGCTGGCCACGTGGAGAGCCGTCCATTCCTGGCCACGGGCAATGGTCAGGTTCGGATCGGCCCCGGCCTCAAGCAGCGCCTTCAGCTGCGCATCGTTGGCAGCATTGCTGCGCCTGGCGAATCGGGATGAACGGCCGCCCCAGCCAGTCCCTGCCCAGCCAAATAACAGCGGTAGTTTCCATGAAAATCCGTTCGAGTCGAGGCCGGCCTCCAGCAGGGCCCGGGTTAAGGTGGCCTTCTCATCTTCAAGAACGGTCCTGTATGTGACCCTGTACAATACTGCCTGCGGGAGGTGGCCGTTATGGTTTCGCAGGCAGGTGAGCACCTCCTGGGCTGTGATGTTGCGCTGGCGGCCGCCATCCTCGAACCACCAGGCCTTTTTGGTCCAGCCCCTGCAGTCCACGTCTTGCGCGGCGGCCGCGGCCAGCAAACCTCCGCAGAAAAGCAGTCCAGACACGAGAGCAGTGATCAGTCCAGCACCACAATATTTCCATCGTAACATTGTCGCTACTCCCGCAATCAAAATGGCATTGCTAGTGCCAGACCGGAATCCGGACCCAACACCGCCCCTGCAGGTTCAGCATTGATGCCCACCTTGTCGGTGTCGTCCGGATCGTGTCCCGGAGGAGATGCCTCTCTCCCGTGACTGATGTAATTGGTCACGTAAGTCGCCGCGCTCACGAGGTCTCTGACCATATGGTAGCGATGACGTTCCCCCTGGCCGACGGTTTTGCCGCCCGGATCTTCCGATCCGTCATCACCCCCTGGTCGCTGTCTGCAGGCGCGCAAGCACTTGGCGGATTTCCGGTGGGAAGGTCTCGAATAGCTCGGGCGTTATCCGTGCACGGACAAGGTCCCAGGCTGTCCGCCGCTTGCGGTCCCTGAGTTTCGGGTCGATGCCGGCATCAAGAAGCAGATGTCCGGACTCCGCTGCGCCCGTTCCGCTGCCCCCTTCGGCGAGGGCATGGAGGGCAGTCCATTTCCGCCAGGTGGTTTTGGCATGTGGGTCGGCGCCATGTTCGAGCAGCAGGCGAATGACATCGGGCCGTGCCATGAAGGCGGCAACATGCAGGGCGGTCCAGTCCTGTCCCGGCGCGACCGTCAGGTTTGGGTCCGCGCCGTGCTCGAGCAGGGCCGCAATCGTAGGGGTCGCACGGTGGGAGCCAATGGCTGCGTGCAGGACTCGCCATGACTGGCCGTGTTTCGCGACGTCCGCCTTGACAGGAATGGTTGACGGATCGTTCCTCCGTGCGGCCCTGAGCAACGGCAGAATTGGCTTCGCTACGCCTGCGGGCCTTGAGAAGATGGCGTTCGGATTGGCTCCGTGCTCGAGCAGCGCGCGCACAACCGCCTCATCGGCCTCCGGCGAGCGGGGGATATACGGGAAACTCCGTGGGATCCATCCTGATACAGCCCAGAATGAGAGCGGAGTGGTATGTCGATGGCCCCCGTGGTCCGGGTCGAGGCCGGTAGCGAGAAGAGCGCGGACACCGGAGGCGGCGGCATCATCGCGGAAGACGGGGCTCGCGGCCTTGTAAAGAAGCTTGGGGCGATCAATCCCCTCGACGGCGACGCAGTGCCGGAGGTCTGCCGGGGTCGCAGTGACGAACCATTTCATCCCACTCCAGGGGGCGACCGCGCCACGGCAGTCCGCAGCGACGGCCTCTCCCGTGTCCACCTCGGTACCCGTCGGGGTCGGAGTGGTCGCCGGCGGTGGCGCGTTGGACTCCGGCACGCAACCCGTGACTGCCAGACTGCTCATCGCCAAGACGGCGATCATGTGAACTCTGTTAATGAACGGCAAAATCAGCCCTCCGAATGTGAACAAAACATGAACATAATGGCTGAATCCATTAACGATGTCAATGACCGGATTACAGCCACCGTTCCTGAAGACGACGGATTATGCCGGCATAGATCGCCAGCGCCTCGACATTCAGGCCTGCGAAAATCGCGTCACGGGCGGCATCGACCTGCTCCGCGATCCATGTCCATTCGGCGTGGCCCTCGGGAATGGCGGAAACGATCCTGGGCGCAAGGACGTAGTAGTCGGCGATCAGCGCCCTGCCCTCTTCCGTCTCTGCCAGCCAGCCGTCGCGGAAATTCCGGAGCGTCGTCAACGTAGGCCCGTCATTGGCCACACCGCTCAACTCCACCACTGCAGTAGTCAGGAAACACAAACCGCCGCCGCCGCTGTCGTCATTGTCGTCGTTGTCATCCCGGAAGTCGTCCGGTGTCAGGTCATCGTCCCGTTTCGTTATGATCTCCCCCCGTCTTTTCTCGTCCTCGGTCGCCTTGGACAGTGTCTTGTCGATATCACCGTCGCGATCGATGTCGACACCTGTACTCCTGCCGATGTCCTCGCGTTCGCCGCAGCCTGCGACCGTGCCGGTGGTGCGCCAGGCGGTGGCCTCTGTCCGGACGAGCTGGTCATTGCCGGGATTGCGCTCCCACTCCCGCCAGTGGTCCGTGACGGTTCGCTTCTGGCGATTGCAGCCGGACGTGCGGGTCTCGGTCCTGGCCACCGAGGTCCAGGTCCGGTAGCAGTTGTTGGTGGTCAACACCCAGTTTTCGTTCCAAACCGTCAGCACCGTCAGTTCCGCCGCTCCGGAGAGAAACTCCCGGTAGGTCTCCGTGCCGGTATCCTTCAGGTACGAATCGCCGTTCGGATGGGTGGAGGGGCAGGTGCGGCGCGTCCGGCGGCTTGCGGCGCGGGTCCTGTCCCGGGAACAGTTTTCGGACTGCTGGGTCCAGGCACCGGGATACCGCCGTTCGATGCCAGCGTCCTGACCGTCGCCGAACCAGCTCCTCACCACCCGGATGATGCGCGTTTCCTGGACGTCGCCATTCCAGGGCGGCGTGGACGGATGTGCCACACTGAAGGATCTCGTGCGTTGGCCTGTTTCCTCGGACGTGGCGGTGTTCAGCCGCCTGCCGTCGATGCCGCAGGTGTCCGAAATCTCCTTGTCCGCGGAGGTCTCTTGGCGCCACACCCTGAACCCGTAGGGATTGGCCGGGTGCTTTTCGATTCGTTGTTCGACCCGGTGCAGGATGAAGCCGGGTTGCGGCGCCGGACATTGCTCGGCGATGATGACATCCCGGACGACATCGGCGAAGCAGCTGTGCGACGTCTCCAGCCAGGTCGACGATGTGCAGTCGAATTCCGACTGTCTGTTACCCCGCACGCGCCGGATGTACGGTCTTTCCTGGAGGATCCCGAAGCCGTGCTGGCCGTCAGGACAAGGCTGCCAGCGCCGTGCGGTGTCGTCCAGGTCTTCGGAGAAGACGTCGGCCGGTGAGCTCACGGCAGGCAAGATGCCGATCGCCGCGGCAGGAAGGAAGATCCGTGGAAGACCGTTCTCCGGGGGAGACCGGAACCGCGTGGATGCCCGGTCGGATCCTGCGAGTTCGGAGTACCGCGGACTTTCAGTACGGCCTTTCGCCGGTGAAATTGGCGGCCGCGACAAGCAAATTCGGTACCGCCAAGTTGCGGAATCGGCAGGTTCGCCTTTTTGGAGGAGATGCTTACCGGCGGTCAGCGGCCGGCGAGGCTTCGAGAGAGGCGATGGCCATCCTGATCGACGGCGGAATCGGTGGCACGGATACCGGCCATGTCCGGCATGGTTTCCCGCAAGATACCCGCTCCCAATTCCTGAAACACATGCCGTTCGAGGCGGATGACCGGCAATCGCTCCCGTCCGCGACTCCAGGTCTTGTTCGCTCGGGTTTCCGGGACAATCGGTCAGGCGACCGGCAACCTGACCTGCGACGGCCTCTGCGCGTCAATCAGGATGGATGAATTGCGTCCGGCGGAGTGGACCGGATTCGGAATTGCTCCGCCCCGTTCAACCCGCATCCCGTGGCTGCCCGTGACCGCTCCCGGAAGCCATGCGATTCACTCTGCCATCCAGGTCGTCTTTGCCTCGACGTTCGGCCTGGGGCGTTCCGGCGGTACATGTTTCGCAGCACCCATGTGGACGAATCCCGCGACAAACTCGTGGTCTTCGAGGCCGAGCGCCGAGGTCAGGAACTCCCGGTCGAGCGCAAGCCAGGATGTCAGCCAGTTCGCTCCCCAGCCGCTGGCAAGCGCGGCGTTCAGCAAGGCGAGGCACACGGCTCCCGCGGAGAGGGTCTGTTCGACCTGCGGGATCTTTTCCGATGGCTCCGGCGATGAAATGACGGCGACGATGAGCGGAGAGTTCGCAAATGCGGATCGCGCCTTTTCGACGGCGGCCGAATCGAGCCCGCGATCCGCTGCCCTTGCTTCGGCAATCTTCGCGACTCTATCCAGGGCCGGTCGTTCGAGCACGACGAAACGCCAGGGTTCCAGCATTCCATGGTCAGGCGATCGCGCCGCGGCGGTCAGGATCGTCTGCAACTCTGCGCGTCCTGGAGGCGGGCCCGAAAGGGTCTTGGCCGGCCGGGAACGCCTGGTCAGCAGAAAGTCCAGCGCGTCAGTATTTCTTTCCAGCGGACATACTCCTTCTCTTTGACCAGTCCCCGGTTTTACCGTGCCGCGGGGCTTTCTCCGTGGCGAACATTTTCGGGATCCGATTGCCCGGACAAGATCGGGTCACGTGTCGCAAGTATCGGCAGGGTCATTGCCGCAAGTCGGCGTCGTTGTCGACCGTTTCCGTCAAAGTTTTCCTGGGAAAGCCAGTTTTCGAAGGCCCGTTCAAGCGCCGGCCATTCCCCGTCGATCGCTGCGAACCACGCCGTGTCCCGGTTCCTGCCCTTCGAAATGGTCGCTTGCCGGAATACGCCTTCATAGGACAGGCCAAGCCTCTCGGCAGCCCGGCGCGAACGGACGTTGAGAGCGTTGCACTTCCATTCATACCGTCGATATCCGGCGGTGAATGCCCATTTCATCATCAGGTACATGGCGTCGGTGGCCGCCCGCGTCTGCTGTAGAGGCGGCGCGAGATTGATATGCCCGACCTCGATGGACCCCTGGGCCGGTTTCACCCGAAGATACGATGCGACGCCACCCGCCCGGCGGGAACTCTTGTCGCGAATGGCAAAGAACAAGGGATCATTCGACAAAGCCGCCTCGTCTACCCAGGAGGTGTAACGGGCGAGTGAATCGAATGGACCGTACGGCAGGTAATCCCAGACCCTCCCTTCGCGATCCTCCTGGTAGGCGGAAAACAGTTCGCGACAGTGGCGATCGGAGTCCAGGGGCTCAAGTCGGGCATACGCCCCCTCGAGTTCAAAGCGACCAGGCCTTTCCGGCTCCCGCCAGTTGCAAACGATCGGGCCGAGAACCGTGTTCATTGTGTAACCCGGGCGAGACATGCGGTCGTCAAGTGAGCCCCTTCCCGGTCGCCCGGCTTCGCCATGGCCCTGTTCAATTCTTGTCCCGGGGTACGACCTGCAATCCGAGTTCCCGAAGTTGCGCGTTCGTCGGTTCGGTCGGCCCTCCCATCATGAGATCCTCGGCCCGCTGATTCATCGGGAACATGATAACCTCGCGAATCGACGTCTCTCCGGCCAGCAGCATGACAAGCCGGTCTATTCCGGCGGCGCATCCACCATGTGGCGGCGCGCCATAGGAAAATGCCCGGCCGAGCCCGCCGAACCTCGCTTCGACCTCTTCATCATCGTATCCCGCTATGTTGAATGCCAGGCGCATGATGTCGACCTCGTGATTGCGAATTGCCCCTGAAACCAGTTCGTTACCATTGCAGACCAGGTCGTACTGGTACCCGAGCACGTCGAGAGGGTCCGAATTCTCGAGGACTTCCCTGCCCCCCTGGGGCATCGAAAACGGGTTGTGGCTGAAATCGATCCTGCCCGAGTCCCGGTCCTTTTCGTACATGGGAAAGTCGACGATCCAGCAAAGCTCGAATCTCTCCACGTCGGTCAGTTTCAGTTCCTTGCCGATGACGTCTCTAGCCCTGGCCGCGACTTCTTCGAACGTCGCGGGGACGCCTCCCAGGAAAAATGCCGCATCTCCGACGCCGAGATCCAGTTGGACCCGGATCGCCTCCGTACGTTCGGGGCCGATGTTCCTGGCCAACGGACCCGCGCCTTCGACGCAATCGGGGTTGTCGGGCATCCGGCGCCAGAAAATGTACCCCATTCCAGGCAGCCCTTCGGATCGTGCGTATGAATCCATGCGGTCGCAGAAACGGCGCGAACCGCCCCCGGGGGCCGGAATCGCACGCACTTCGGTGCCGGGACGTTGAAGAAGCGATGCGAACACGCGAAAGCCCGAACCGGCAAAATGCTCCGAGACCACCTGCATCTTCAGGGGATTCCTGAGATCGGGCTTGTCCGTACCATACAAGTTCATCGCGTCTCGGTAGGCGATCCTTGGAATGTCTGCGGTTACCGGAAGCCCGTCGCCGAATTCTTCGAACACCCCCCGGATTACCGGTTCGATCGTCTCGAGCACGTCGTCCTGCGTCACGAAACTCATTTCCATGTCGAGTTGATAGAAATCCGCGGGTGAACGGTCGGCACGGGGGTCTTCATCCCGGAAACACGGGGCAATCTGAAAGTACTTGTCGAAACCTGCAACCATGATCAGTTGCTTGAACAGTTGGGGAGCCTGCGGCAGCGCGTAGAATTTTCCGGGATGCAATCGCGAGGGAACCAGGAAATCCCGTGCACCCTCGGGTGACGACGTGGCAATGACCGGCGTCTGGAATTCGCTGAAACCCTGCTCGACCATCCTGTGCCTGAGCGACGAAATGACCGCAGAACGCAGCATCATGTTCGCGTGCAGCCGCTGCCGCCTGAGGTCGAGAAACCTGTACCGGAGGCGCGTTTCTTCCGGGTAGTCGTGATCTCCGAAAACCGGCAAGGGCAGCTCATCCGCCTTGCTGAGAACGTCCAGTGATCGAATGAACACTTCGATTTCGCCAGTCTCGATCTTCGGATTGACCAGCTCGGGTGACCTGGCCCTGACCTCCCCGTCGATCCGGATAACCCACTCCGAACGAAGCGCCTCGACCTGGTGAAACGCATCGCTGTCAGGGTCCGCCAGAATCTGGGTAACGCCGTAGTGATCGCGCAGGTCGACGAACAGGAGTCCGCCATGATCGCGTACCCTCTGAACCCACCCGGATAGCCGGACGGTCTTCCCGACGTCGGAAATTCCGAGTTCCGAACAGGTATGCGAGCGATACATATGCATGTCGTCGGATCCCTTGATCCTGTTGGCGCCAGGCAGGTGTCCACCTGCCTCCGGGTCGGAGAGACCTTGGGCGACATTCCGTTGCCGTCCCGGGGCCTTCCCGCGGCCTGCGTTTCATTCCCTCCAACGGTCGTTGTCAAGTGCCGTCACGTGCCGATTCGCCGGAGGTGGGCCATCATCCCGGTTTCACAAGGGATCGGACAGGTTCAAATCAAGCCGGGGAGAGGACGCAATGCCGGACATTTCCGGTGGCCTCGCCCCCTGTCCGATCGCGTTTCCCGAGGCATCGTTGCCGCGGGAATGGAACAATCCGTTCGGGAATGCTTTTGCCGAAGGCACAGCGATGCCGTCAATGCGAGGCGCGTGCCCTCCGCCATCAGGTGCTTGTTTGCGAGCGACACAAGTCTATAAGCAACGCGGTCTCGCGGCCTCGGTCGGGATGTGAGCAACAGGAGACATGGCCAGGAAATGCCGAAGCGTACTGATCTAGAATCGATCATGGTCATCGGTGCAGGACCTATCGTTATCGGGCAGGCATGCGAATTCGACTACTCGGGCACCCAGGCCTGCAAGGCCCTGCGCGAGGAAGGATACCGGCTGATCCTGGTCAATTCGAATCCGGCAACCATCATGACGGATCCGGAGACAGCTGATGCCACCTACGTCGAGCCGGTCACGGCGGAAACCGTCGAGAAAATCATTGCGATCGAACGCCCGGACGCACTTCTGCCGACAATGGGCGGACAAACCGGACTGAATACCGCTCTCGAGGTCGACGATCGCGGGATCCTGGAAAAATTCGGGGTCGAACTGATCGGCGCGCGGCGGGAGGCCATCGAAAAGGCCGAAGATCGCCAGAAATTTCGCGAAGCGATGGCACGCATCGGAATCGAAAGCCCGCGTGCATCGATTGCCCACTCGCTGGATGAAGCCATGGCAGCGATCGACCTCGTCGGACTGCCGGCAATTGTTCGTCCCGCCTTCACGCTCGGGGGCACGGGGGGCGGTGTCGCGTACAATCGCAGCGAGTACGAGGAAGTATGCCGGGCCGGGCTCAAGACGTCGCCGGCAGGGCAGATCCTGATCGACGAAAGCCTGCTTGGCTGGAAGGAATTCGAGATGGAGGTCGTTCGCGACGTCGCGGACAATGCCATCATCGTCTGTTCGATCGAGAACGTGGACCCGATGGGAATTCACACGGGCGACAGCGTCACGGTCGCCCCTGCCCTTACGCTCACGGACAAGGAATACCAGCGCATGCGAAGCCTCTCGATCGAGGTTCTTCGCGAAATCGGCGTCGAGACCGGCGGCTCGAACGTCCAATGGGCCGTCAATCCCGACGACGGCCGCATGGTGATCATAGAAATGAACCCTCGCGTTTCCCGTTCTTCGGCGCTTGCGTCCAAGGCAACCGGCTTTCCGATTGCGAAAATCGCCGCGAAACTCGCGGTGGGCTATACGCTTGACGAACTCGACAACGACATTACCGGGGTCACGCCGGCCTCCTTTGAGCCGGCGATCGACTTTGTGGTCACCAAGATCCCGCGATTTGCATTTGAAAAGTTTCCTTCGTCCGCTCCCGTCCTGACCACCGCAATGAAGTCCGTCGGCGAAGTGATGGCCGTCGGGCGCACGATTCACGAGAGCATGCAAAAGGCGCTCGCGTCGACCGAATCCGGCCTGACGGGGTTTGACGAAATCCGAATCGACGGTGCACCGGATCATTCGTCGGTCATCAAGGCGCTCGCCGCGCGGACACCGGACCGTTTGCGGCTGATCGCCCAGGCCATGCGCCACGGCGTCGACGACGACGCCATCCACGATGTGACCGCCTTCGATCCGTGGTTCCTCGGCCGGATCCGGGAAATCGTGGATGTCGAGGAACAGGTGCGCCGGGTCGGCCTTCCTCGGACCGGTTCCGGCATGAGACGCGTCAAGTCATTCGGGTTTACAGACGCCCGCCTCTCGACCTTGACGGGAATCGATGAGGCGGACGTACGCCGCCATCGATTGCGCCTCGGAGTCGAGGCCACGTTCAAGCGGATAGATACATGTGCGGCAGAGTTCGAGTCCCGGACGCCCTACATGTATTCGACATACGAATCACCGGCCATGGAAGAGGTCGAATGCGAGTCATGGCCGACTGACCGAAAAAAGATCGTGATCCTGGGCGGCGGCCCGATTCGCATCGGACAGGGAATCGAGTTCGACTACTGTTGCTGCCATGCCTGTTTCTCGTTGTCGAAATCGGGTTTCGAGACGATCATGGTCAACTGTAACCCGGAAACCGTCAGTACGGACTATGACACTTCCGACCGCCTCTACTTTGAGCCCCTGACGCTTGAACACGTTCTGGAGATACTGAGAATCGAACGTTCCAACGGAACGCTGCTCGGGGTTATCGTGCAATTCGGCGGGCAGACGCCGCTGAAACTGGCGCGGGCGCTCGAGGCGGAGGGAATCGGCATTCTCGGAACCTCGCCTGACGCAATCGATCTGGCCGAAGACCGGGAAAGATTCCAGAAACTCCTGGGCGAAATTGGCCTTCGACAACCGGACAATGTCATCGCGCGGTCTCCCGAGGAAGCGATCTCGGGCGCAAGATCACTCGGATATCCCCTGGTCATCCGCCCGTCCTACGTGCTTGGAGGACGGGCCATGGAGATCGTGCGGGACGAAGACCAGTTGAAACGGTACATTTCCGATGCGGTCGTTGCGAGCGGTGACAGCCCGGTTCTCCTCGACAGTTTCCTGGCCGATGCCATCGAGGTCGATGTCGATGCCCTGTCGGACGGGAAAGATGTCCACATAGCCGGTGTCATGCAGCATATCGAGGAAGCCGGCGTTCATTCGGGCGACAGCGCCTGCTCCCTGCCCCCGCATTCGCTCCAACCGCCGATCGTGCGGGAACTGATGGACCAGTCGGAAAAACTGGCGCGCGCATTGGCGGTCGTCGGGCTCATGAATGTCCAGTTCGCGGTCAGGGACAGCGACATCTATATCCTTGAAGTCAATCCCAGGGCATCGAGGACGGTGCCATTCGTGGCGAAGGCCGTCGGTTCACCGGTCGCGGCGATCGCAGCACGGCTGATGGCCGGAGCCGAACTGTCCAAAATGGATCTGAAGTCCCCAGAGTTGCCGTATTTTGCCGTCAAGGAAGTCGTTCTGCCGTTCAACCGGTTCCCGGGCGTCGACACCTTGCTGGGACCGGAAATGCGTTCGACAGGTGAGGTCATGGGCATCGACAACAGCTTTGCCCGTGCGTTCCTCAAGGCCCAGATCGGGGCCGGATCCAGTCTGCCGCGGCGGGGCAACGTCTTCGTTTCCTTCCGGGATGCGGACAAGACCCGGTTGCTGGTTGACGCGGTTCGCCTTCTCGTCGACCTCGGGTTTCTGCTGATCGCGACCCGGGGGACCGCAGCTTTTCTCGACGCATCCGGTATTGAATGCGAGGTCGTGAGAAAGGTTCACGAAGGAAAGCCCAATATCGTTGACCGGATACTGGATCAGCAGATCGATGTGATCATGAATACCAGTGACGGCCGTCAGTCGGTGCGCGACAGCCAATCCCTGCGGGCGGTCGCACTCGCCGAGGGCATCCCGTATTTTACCACTGCACGAGCCGCATATGCGGCGTCGCTGGCTATCCAGGCCAGCCAGGAAGGCGACCTCGGGGTCAAGCCCTTGCAGGCTTACTGAGGGCCTGTGGACGCACCACGACATCCCCGGCCGCGCACCGGTTTGCCCGGAAGGACCTTTCCGGCATCCCGTTCCGTGATCCGGACCGATTCCGGCGTCGTTTCGGAGGCGGCGACGCGATGATGGAAACCCGAGTATTCCGAACCGGTTGTTGATCGGAATCAGCAAAACCGGTTAACTGCGTCATCCAAACGAGTCCGTCGCGATCCAACAAGGGAGTCAAATGGCGAAACTCTATTTTCACTACGCGACAATGAACGCCGGAAAGTCGACGTTGCTCCTGCAGGCATCCTACAATTACAGGGAGCGGGGCATGGAAACCTTTCTCCTGACATCCGAGGCCGATGACCGGGGCCAGCCGAACCAGATCCTGTCACGGATCGGGATCGAGAACAGGTCGGATTCCTTCGGAGATTCCACCGACCTTTTCGCGTTGATCGAACGCCGCATGAAAAGGAGTTCACTGGCGTGCGTCTTCGTCGACGAGGCCCAGTTCCTGACCAGGGAGCAGGTCCGGCAACTCGCGCGTGTGGCCGACGATCTCCTGATTCCGGTCATGTGCTACGGGCTTCGGGTTGACTTTCGAGGGAAGCTCTTTCCCGGTTCCGCGGAACTTCTCGCGATCGCCGACGATCTGAGAGAATGCAGAACTATATGTTTTTGCGGGAGAAAAGCGACCATGGTCGTACGCCAGGATGCCGAAGGCAATGTCCTGACCGAAGGCGAACAGATACAGATCGGCGGGACCGAGACCTATACGTCGCTTTGCCGTCGACACTGGCGGGAAGCAGTCGGCGATTTCCTTGAGTGAACCGGACATCGCGCTGGTTTCACATCGGGACCGGCCCGGACCAGCCTGTTCCGCCCGCCGAATTTGACCGCAATAACCGGCAGAAACTCAGTTCGCCCGATCCGGGACATCCCGGCCGGCACGCTGTCATCAGAATTAAAAGGATGTTGGTATCGGCGATGGCACCGGTGAGGGAACCAGGTGTGTTCGAGGCAACACCTCCTCCATCACGTGCTGCCAGAACGCCGATATGGTTGTGCCGCGTCGGGGAATTGGCCAGGATTCAGCCCTCTTTTCGGCCTTTCGATCAACGTGTTGGCGTCAGGCAGGTCGGCGAGGGTCGGAATGACGCCGTCGAAAGCACCCGGCGCGTGGGACATATCCTGTTTCGAAGGCGCCACGACGCCTTTTCGAACTGTGACGCCCATGATCCGGGATGCCGCCGAAACCACGTCTTCGGGTACTGGCCTTGCCGGGAGGATTTTGGGTCGCGCCGGGTCAATTCAATGCAGCCTGCTGCCTGGCCGCACGTCCCGGTCAGGCGCGACAAGTATGACTTCATCGTCGCAGTCGAGAACGCCAAGCACGAGCACCTCCGAGCGAACAGGGCCAACTTGCCGGGCGGGAAGATTGACGACGGCTAGTACCAGCCGCCCGGTCAACGCTTCGGGAGAATATCGTACGGCAATTGCGGCCGAAGACCTGCGTTCGCCAAAATCCGGCCCGAAGTCGATTCTCAAGCGGCAGGACGGCTTGCGGGCTTCCGGAAAGGGCTCTGCTCGTACGACCCTGCCCACCCTGATGTCGACTTTCATGAAGTCGTCAATGGTGATTTCCGGTTCCTTCTTCACGGCGCGCTCCCGTTCATCAAGCCCGGACGATCGGCTGCCTTCGAACGGCCGACCGGTTTCATCCGCCAAGTTCCCGGCTGCGCGCTTCCGCGGCTTCGACGGCCCGTTCCATGAGTGCCGGCAATCCCGACCCTTCCTCGAGCAAGACGTCGAGCGCGGCTGCAGTCGTCCCATTCGGAGACGTGACATCGTTACGCAGCTGTTCCGGGGTCCGCACCGAGCCGCTCGCCAGGGTCGCCGCCCCGAACACGGTCAACATGGCAAGATCCAGGGACATCTGTTCGGACAGCCCGCGCCTCTCGCCCGCCTCGGCCAGCGCCTCGATCAGGAGGAACACGTAGGCTGGTCCCGAGCCTGAAATCGCCGTTACGGTATCCATGTCGTCTTCAGACCGGACCCGCACTGTCGCGCCGACGGCGTCGAGCAGCATGGTCGCTGTTGCCAGGTGACGGTCATCAACACTTCCGTTGCCGATGATCGCGGTTATCCCGAGCCCGATGGCGGCCGGCGTGTTGGGCATTGCCCGGATTACCGGTGTCCCGCCGGAAAATGCAGATTCGAATCGCGCAATCCTGACGCCGGCCGCGATCGAAAGGATAAGGGTACCGCGCAGGTTGAGACCCGTCAGGTATTCGAGCACGGGATCCATCGATTGCGGCTTCACCGCGATGACGCAGACCGAAGGATTTCGGATCACCGGCGGATTGACGGCGAGGCCCCTGTCATTGGAGATCGACATCAGCCGTTCGGACGGAAATGGCTCAATGATCTGAATCTTGTCCGGACCTATTCCGGATTCCAGCCAACCATCGAGCAGGGCCGAACCCATCTTGCCACACCCGCACAAGAGGACGCGGGTCTCGGAACCATTGCCAGCCGTCATCTGCGACAACGAAGCCCCGGACTCGTGAATACGACGAACGTCACGCGCAACCGCTCACGTCGGTAATCGCCAATTCCAGTGCCTCGTCCGGGGACTTTCCGGCACGGCACGTAAGTTGGAACGCGGGATAATACCGCTCGCAGGTCGCGACAGACCTTGTCACGATCGCGTCGACCTGCTCCATGGTCGCCATGGCTCCTTCGCACAACAGCAGTCCATAACGGAAGACAATGGCCGACAGCCCGGGACAGTGGCTGAAGGACCCGGTCCAACAGCGATCGTTTGCTAGACAGATCAATTCGCGCAGAGCCGCGTGACGTATCTTCGGTGGATTCAAATCGAATGAGCAAAGCAACCGCAACGTACCGTCGGCGTGAGACATGACCAGGGATACGGCATAGTGCCTCCACTGACCTGCCACGACGAAGTTGATTTGATCGTCGTCAACGCGATCAAATTCCCAGTCGTTGTTTTCCGCGAGATCTTCTGCGAGGTCTATCGGGCCCAGGTTTTCCCATTCAATCCACGTGGCTTCACTGTACATGGCGTCCCGGCCGCCTCCGGTCTTGTAACCCTTCCGGTGATTTATGCCACATGTTGTCGAAGGCCACAACGGTTTGACGTGGCGTGGCAGACACATCCCACATCTTGCCGTGGTGACGGTATCTTGTTGTGAGATCTGCACCAGGATCAGTGAACATTCCGCCGTCGTCAGGCGACGAAGTTTTCACGTTCAACGACTCCCAGGCTCCGACTTACACGCCTTGGGATATTGTCCATGTGACAGGGAATGCTCGTCTGTTTCCTCCCCATCTTTCTGGGTACCTGATCAAGACGGCCGCCGTTCGGCTCAGCAGATACATCGATATCGTGCAATACGGTCGCGCCGGTTATTCCGGAGGATATCGGGATCAATGCCGGGATAGGGCCGACGACATCGTGAAACGGAACCGAATTTCCTTGGCACGGGATTCTGCCCCCGGAACCGCCCCCCAACTCGGCGGACAAGTCTTGTGAAGGCACCGAATCCGTTCACATGCACATTTTTCGACGCATCGACGGTATCGCCGCAGATGCAGACCGCGGGCACGCAAAACGCGCGCCCTTGCCCGGGCATGAGTCCTCAAGATCGCTCATCGGCACAGGCACGGTCTTGGGAATGCCGCAGAGCTCAATCCGCACGCTCACCGGCCAGATGGTTCCGAATCGATTCGTTCAATTCGACCTTGTAACCGTCCGGATCTTCGCAGAAGGCAATGACGCGGGTGCCATTCTTCATCGGTCCCGGTGGCCTGGTGATCCTGACACCAGCTGCCGCGAGATCCGCGCAGGCCTTGTAGACGTCGGGAGTCTCTATGCAGATGTGACCCCAGGAATTGCCCTTCTCGTAGGGCTCTTGCTGATCCCAGTTTGTGGTCAACTCGAGTGCCGGAAACTCCGCCTCCGGACCGTATCCGATGAAAGTGTTGGTGAACCTGCCTTCGGGATAATCAGTGCGGCGCAGCACTTTCATGCCCAGAATTCCACAATAGAATTCGATCGACCTGTCCATGTCCATCACACGCATCATGGTGTGTGCGAGGCGAAAGCCCTTGGTGATGTCAGCGCTCATTTTCCCGGTTTCCTCCGTCAACAGTTGCCGGCGACGACGACATCGCGTGCCACC
>JAPOVX010000255.1 GCA_026707935.1 Paracoccaceae bacterium | reverse complement strand
CCCGCCGGTTCATCCAGGAACACCAGCTCGGGGTCGCGCGCCAGGACCCGCGCGATCTCCAGCCGTCGCAACTGGGGCAGGGGAAGGGAGCTGGCCAGGCGGTTCCGCACATCCTGGAGGCCGACCTGTACGACGGCCCGTTCGGCTTTACGGCGCAGGTTTCGTGCGATTCGCCGATCGGCAGGCAGGATTCGGAAAAACCCGTTGCCGGGCATTCCGTACTGGGCGGCCTCGACATTTCCGAGCACGGTCATCCGCGGAAACAGGCGAAGGTTCTGGAACGTGCGCGCGATCCCCATCCGTGAGATCCGATGGGGTTCGTCGTTGGTAATGTCTGCGCCCCGGAACAGGACCCGGCCACCGTCCGGCCCGTACATGGCCGTTACCACGTTGACCAGGGTCGATTTGCCCGAACCGTTCGGCCCGACCAGTCCAACGGTCTCATTGCGGCCGAAGAACGCGGTTACTCCGGAAAGTGCCGGGAGCTCGCCGAACCGCTTTTCGACCGACATGAGGTTCAGCATGTTACCGGCGCCTCAGCCAGCGCTTGATGCGGTGGATGCGGACTTCGTCCAGGATGCCGCGAGGCATGATGATCAGCAGAACTGCAACCAGGCCGCCAAAGGCAATCATGCGGTAACCCTGGATGGGGCGGATCCCCTCGAGGAAACCGACATCCAGAACGACGCCGATCAACGGGCCGAGGGCAGTGCCCAATCCGCCGATCAGTCCATAAGCAAGGCCGTGGACACCGAGCATGACGTTGAAGACGTTGGGCTCGATATAGGTCGCGAAATGCGCGTAGAGGCAGCCGCCCAATCCGGCAATCATGCCTGCGAACACGACCACCAGCAGCTTGCAGGACCTGACATCGATTCCCTGGCTCGAGGCAAGCAGCGGGTCCTGTCCGATCATCCGAATGATTGCGCCCAGGTTCGAGCGCTCCACCAGCAACAGGATCGCGAGAACGGCGCCGAGCAGACCGTAAATGACCAACATGTACTCGAGGGTCGTGATGTCGTGCTCGAAAATCCATCGGATGTCGCCAAATCCCTCGGCGCCGGCGGGGCCGACCTGTTCACCATCGACTTCCACCTGGACATGGACGGAATTGAGGCCGAGGCGGATCACTTCGGCAAAGCACAAGGTCGCGATCGCAAAGTAGAGACCACGCAACCGAAGAGTAAGCGCACCAATTGCGAGCGCGGCGAGCGCGGCGGAGCATGAACCCAGGACCAGGGCGAGGCCGAACGGCCACCCCCACATCGCCGTTGCCACCCCCGAAGTGTACGCACCGATGCCGAAGTAAGCTTGCTGTCCAAAGGAGATTTCTCCGGACACCAGAATCACGTAAGCCGACAGGGCGACAAATGCGATCATGCCCATGTTGGAGGCAATGCTGATCGCATATTCGCTCATCGGTCAGATCCTTCTGAACGCCTGGGCGTGTCGGTCGGCGATACCCTGGCCAAGCAGCCCTCCTGGCCGGAAGACCAGTACAAGGAACAGAACCAGATACGCGCTCAGATCCTTGACCGCGTTACCCAGGTACCATTGAGCGTGCGCCTCGATGAGGCCAAGGAGCAAACCGCCGACGACGGCCCCGGGGATGGACCCCAGTCCGCCAAGCATCATGGCAATCAAACCCTTGAACGTCGCCCACAACCCGAAATAAGGAGTGACCTGCTGATCCGCGGCCAGCAGGAGGTACCCGGCGACCCCGCCGATCAGGGACGCGAGCCCGAATGCCCAGAACGTGATCCGCGCCGGGCTGATACCCATGTAGACGGCGGCCACGGGGTCATCCGAGACTGCCCGCAAGGCCAGTCCGAAGCGGGTTCGGTAGAGCAGGAGCCGGAGCATGATCAGCACGAAGATCGCGACGGCCAGCGTCGTCACGTGCTCTATGCGAACGAAATAGGGGCCGATGTCGAATCCGCCGATGGTGAACAGCTCGGGATATGGATAGGTGCGCCCCGGCAGCAGGATGGTCGCCACCTCTTCCAGCTGCATCCAGATCACGAAGCTCGAAACCATGGACGCAATGGCGGCGTTCTTGCGGATCGACCAGAAGCACAGGCGTTCCACGTACATGCCGACAACGATCGTGCCGGCAATCGTAACGGCAGCAACCATCCAGGGTTGCGCATCCAGGGTGACGAATACCCAGGTCCCTGCAAAAGCTCCCAGCATGATGGACGGGCCATAGGACAGGTTGATCCGGCGCATGACCCCGAAAACCAGGGTAAACCCCAGCGCGATCAGGGCATATGCGGAACCGATCGAGAGGCCATCGAGCGTCGTCTGTATGAAGTCGGTCACGATTCCTCACATGTCACGCCGCTTTCGATCCGAGATAGGCGCGCTGAATGACATCATCCTCGCCGATGTCGCCGGGGGCGCCGCTGAAGGCCACGCGACCCTGATCCAGCAGGTAGAAGTGACTTGCGACCTGTAGCGCCTTGTGGGCGTTCTGTTCGACAAGCACGATGGAAACGCCTTCCGAATTGAGCTGTCTAATGATGGAGAACACCTCGGAAACGACCAGGGGCGCGAGGCCGAGCGACGGTTCATCCATCATGAGGATTTTCGGACGTGACATCATGGCCCTGGCGACGGCCAGCATCTGCTGTTCTCCGCCGGACAGCGTCCCCGCTGCCTGTTCCCGAAGTCTCTCGAGGGCGGGAAACCGCATGTAGGCCTTGTCGATATCCTCGAGAACCGCCACACGGTCGCCCGCCAACCGGCGATAGGCGCCGGCCCTGAGGTTCTCCTCGACCGACATGGAAGGAAAGACCAACCGGTTCTCTGGGACAAGGGCGATACCATGCGCAAGGGCGCGCGGTGCGGAAATGCCGGTAATTTCCGTACCGTCGACCGAAATCGACCCCGACCTTGGCTTGAGGATGCCGGCAATGGAATACATCAGGGTCGTCTTGCCGGCCCCGTTGGGGCCGAGAATGCAGGTGATCTCTCCCTGTTTCGCCGATAGCGTCACGCCCTTCAACGCTTCGATCGCGCCATAGGCCGTCACGAGATCCCGGACTTCGAGCATGGTCTTCTCCTAGGCCGATTCGGAGTCCGGCGAACCGAGATAGGCTTCCCGTACCGCCATGTTGTCCTGGATTTCTGCGGGGGTGCCGAGGGCAATCAGCTTGCCGAAGTTCAGAACCGCGATCCGATCGGTCACGCCCATGACCAGTTCCATGACATGTTCGACGAGCAGCACCGTGATGCCATCGTGCCTGAGGGCAAGGATACGTTGCCTGAGGTCTTCCACTTCCTCGCGGTTCATACCCGCCGCCGGTTCGTCGAGTAGAATGAGGTCCGGCCTGGCCGCTACGGCGCGGGCCAACTCAAGTCGGCGCTGCTCTCCGAACGCAAGGTTTTTCGCGAGGTCGTTCGCACGGCCCGCAAGGTCTGCGAACTCCAGGATTTCTTCAATGGCTTCGCGGGTTCCGGCAGAGCTGCCGAACCAGTTCCTGATGAACCCGGCTTCCTTGCCCGGCGCTTCCCGCCGCGCGATCCAGACGTTTTGCCAGACCGTGAGCTCGCCAAAGAGGCGGATATTCTGGAACGTCCGGCTGATGCCGGCATTCAGCCGCCTGTGGGGCGGCAACCTGTCCAGGTCCCGCCCGTCGAACATGACCTTCCCGCGGGTTGCGGAAAACACGCCGCAGATCAGGTTCACGGTCGTACTCTTGCCCGAGCCGTTGGGGCCGATGAGGCCAAAGATCTCTCCCCGATCGACTTCCAGGGACAGGCCGTCAACCGCGCGAACGCCATCGAAGTGCTTGGAAAGGTCATCCAGTTTCAGCATGACCGTCCCCGTCGGGTTTTCTTCCGAGTCCCAATGCCCGCCGGATCCGCAGGACGGCCGATCCGTCGAGCAGGCCCGCCGGCCTGACGTTCATCGCGACGATGATGAGAAGACCGAAGAGAATGTTTCGCCAATCGCCCAGGAACCGCATGCCCTCAATCAGTACGCCCTGGACGAAGATCACGGCAATCAGTGTTCCGAAGACGCTCGAAAGGCCGCCCAGGATCGGGTAGGCCACGGCGAAGGTCGCGAGCAGGACCGAAAAGGTCAGGTGGTCAACATACGTGGCGCTGTGCGCGTAGAGTCCGCCGGCCAGGCCAGCGATGATCCCGCCCCCGGTCATGGCGGCAACCTTCACCGCAACGATGTTGACTCCCGAACTCTGCGCCGCCAGCTCGTCCTCTCCCACCGCACGAAGTGTCGCGCCGACACGCACGCGATCGAGCCACCATAACAGTGCCATGACGACAGCGACGAAAAGCCAGATGAAGAGAACGACGTCCAGAATATCCCAGCCGTTTGCAGCGTAGAAACGGATCTCGCGGAAACCCTGCGTCGAGTCGGGGCCCACTTCGACACCGTTCACCACGACCCTCCAGTTCAGGTTGAAGAAGAACAGGCGGACGATTTCGCTGAACGCAATCGTGGCAACCACCAGCATCAGGCCCTTAACCCGCAAGGCCGGGAATCCGACCAGGAAGGCGAAAATGCCACCGACGAGCGCACCGATGAACAGGCCGGGGACAATGTGATACTCGAAAATCACCGTGAGGATGCCCGAAACATAGGCTCCGATGGCGAAGAACCCGACCTGGGCCAGGGTGAGTTGGCCGGTCAACAGCAGGATGTAGGCCGACAACCCGAGAAGCGTGTGAATGCCGATGGTCTGGAGAAGGCCGAAATAGAATGCCATGGCCTTCAATCCCTGTTGATCACCGTGCCGAAAATGCCGCCCGGCCTGAAGACAAGGAAGACAAAGAGCAGGAGAAAGACGTAGATGTCTCTCTGGTTCACCCCAAAGAGTAGGAGGAAGAGGTTCTCGAATCCACCCACCGCGAATCCCGCGATGATGGCGCCCGGAATGCTGCCCAGGCCGCCGATCACGGTGACGATCAGCCCCTTGACGGTAATCGGAATCGTCAACAACGGTGAGATCACGCCAACCGCGGCAGCGGCCATGCAGCCCGCCAGGCCTCCGAGCACACCCGTCACCACGAAGGTGACCGCGTTCGTGCGGTGCCCGGCAATGCCGCAGAGTTCCGCTGCGACGGGTTGCTGGGAGACGGCGCGTGTCGCCAGTCCCAGCCGGGTGCGGAACAGGATGTACATGAGGACCGCCATCGCGCTCAGGCTGGCCACC
>JAPOVX010000395.1 GCA_026707935.1 Paracoccaceae bacterium | reverse complement strand
GTGCTTGTCGGATACGAATGCTTCCGGCATGTGTTCCAGCGATTTGGCAACGGAAATTCTGGGCATTAATCGTCCTTTTAACGGCAAAATACGGATATTTTACGTGATAGGGAAGAAAAAATAAGACTTTTTCAGAGTTAAGCAGGGTTCGGGAAATCACTCAAGGCATTTTCGGAAGACCGGAATTCGGTGCCGGGATGCCGGCGGCATGGCCGTGTCGCGAACCTGCACCCGCAGCTCATCGAAAGAGGCAAATCCACCATGACGATTCCCGACTTCATTGCGGAAAATCAGGTCGCCGTCGGTTCCCCCTTGGTGATGGTCGAGGCCGCGAACAAGGCAAGGGCAACCGGAGGTGTGATGGCGCCAGCCACGGCGGAAAAGAACGTGAACATGTGTGCCGCAAAATATCGAAATCCTGAAACCGAAAAAATCCGGCCCCATCAGCAGGGCCGCGTTGATAAAGACCGGGACCGCAGGCAAGGCATCCTCATAACAGGAAGAATCGCGATCAACATTGCCATGAACGTGCGGTCAACTGGAACGTAACCGACCCGCGACGTCCCGGGTCAAGGGATTGAAACCACACCGGCACATCCAAAGAAATGAAGGTCGGTAGCCCCGTGACGTTCGAATCCGGGCGCTGCCCCGAAATTCGGGGGCAACCCGGAATCTGGAATCCAGGCCTCCACGCTCTTTCGCGGCATACATCCGCAAATCAAGGAACCATCATGTGGTTTGTTCCGCCTGTTTTCCGAGTTTTGGCCTCCAGGACTTGAAGGCCGCCGGCATTCATGTTCGGTTTTCGGCCTGGATCCCAGGGAATAGGCAGATTCGCTTTGAAGCGAAGACCCCGATTCGGCAAACCACCGTCCGCAATATGCGATTGCGTGTTGACCTCGTCTCCCGTGTTCATCCAATTGAAAGACCATGACCATTTACAAGGTACTGAGACGCAAGGAGTTCATCAGCTTTCTCGCCAGTGCACGTACCCGCGGAAGCACAGCGGACGAGAGGGATGGGTTCATTCACCTGTCAACAGCATCGCAATTGCCCGGGACCCTGGACAAGCATTTCAGCGGCGACATTGACCTGAGCATACTTTCGTTCGAGTCGCGGGATCTGGGACACGATCTCCGCTGGGAACATTCGCGAAATGGCGGTCTGTTTCCACACTACTTCGGTGTACTCGAGGCCGAGTTGATCCGGTCCTGGTATCCGGTCAGGCGCGTTTCCGGCCGACACGTTTTGCCAGCGGGTCTGAATTGAACGTCTTCGAGAAATCCGGATTGGCGCTCGTTAACCGACTCGACCCGGAATTCGGTCATGAGGCAACCATACGGGCCCTGAAACTCGGGCTGGTCTGGGGCACCGGCCCTGTTTCCACTTCAAGAACAAGGACAACGCTTGCAGGCATTCAACTCCCGAATCCCGTCGGATTTGCCGCTGGCCTGGACAAGAATGCAGAAGTGATCCGTCCATTGCTGGCGACCGGGGCGGGATTCCTGGAAGTCGGTGCGGTGACCCCGAAGCCGCAGGCAGGCAATCGAAAACCGCGCCTGTTCAGACTGGCCAAGGATCGTGCGATCATCAATCGAATGGGCTTCAACAGTGACGGCGCAGCGGCCGTCGCAAGCAGGCTCTCCCGTTACCAGGGTTCTGGGGTCGTCGGCCTCAATCTTGGATCGAACACGGAAAGTCCAGACCCGGGCAAGGACTTCGCCGGGGTCATCGAGGCCTGTGGCCCATATGTCAGTTTCGCCACCATCAATGTCTCGTCGCCGAACACCCGGGGACTTCGACGTTTCCAGCAGGCTGATGCTCTCGGCGCCATCGCGGATCGGGTCGTTTTCGCGAGCAGGCGATTACAGCGGCCGGTACCGGTTTTCGTCAAGATCTCGCCGGATCTTGACGACACGGAACTTCGCGACGTCGTATCTGCAATTCTGAGCTCGGGGCTGTCCGGGGTCATTGCCACGAACACGACGACCGACCGGTCAGGGCTTACAGACGCACTTGCCGCCGAAAGCGGTGGCCTTTCGGGAAAACCGTTGCTTGATCGCTCGACTCTCGTTCTGTCAAGAGCCTATTCGTTTCTGGACGGTCGTTGCCCGGTCATTGGCGTCGGCGGCGTTTCTTCCGCGGATGATGCCTACAGGAAAATCCGGGCCGGCGCTTCCGCCGTCCAGCTCTACTCCGCCCTGGTTTATTCAGGGTTTTCGCTCGTCAGGACCATCGTTCTCGAGCTTGACCGGCTGCTTGAACGCGACGGATTCGAGAATGTTTCCCGTGCAGTGGGCGCGGACCATCGATGAGGGTGATTCATTCAGCGGGTTGTTGCCCGCCAAGACTCCTTTCGATCGTCGGGTAACGGACAGCCAACGTCAGCGTCCGCACAAGGAAGAAAACGAGCAAAGCTGCCCAGAGGCCGTGATTCCCGTAAGCGTCCAGCAGGTACAGAACGCTTGCGCAATAGGCCAGAAAGGCGACAAACATCATGTTGCGCAGATCGCGGGTCTTGGTTGCTCCGATGAAAACCCCGTCGAGCATCCATGCTCCGGCGCCGATCAGGGGCAGAACTGCTATCCAGGGAAGGTATTCGGCGGTAACCGTCCTGACTTCCTGTGATGTCGCCATCAGCGCAACCAGCCACTCTCCGAGTGGATAAAGCAGCGCCACCAGGACAATGACGAATGCAAATGCCCAAAAAGATGTCAGCAGGGCTGCCCGACGTAACGCCGACCGGTTGTTGGCACCGAACGCCTGTCCGACCAGCGACTCCGCTGCGAATGCGAACCCGTCAAGTGCGAACGCCGCGATATGCAAGAACTGAATCAGGATCTGATCGGCGGCCAGGGTAGCATCATCGAATGACGAGCCCAGGAAAAGAAAGGACACGAAGCTTGCCTGCAAGAGGACCGATCGGATCATGATGTCCAGGTTGATCCCCGCCAGCCGCAAGAGGCGAGCCCGGTCGAGAACCGCCGACCAGTCCTTCCAGCGTTCACGGCTCAGATGGCTGCGCGTCAGCCACAGTCCCAGCCCAAGTGCCGTCCATTCCGAAATCACCGATGCCACCGCAACTCCCGAAATCCCCCAGCCCCATCCGATAACGAACAGGAAGTCCAGGGCGGCGTTCAGACCGTTGACCCACAACTGAAGAACAAAGACGGAGCGCGTCCGTTCCGTCGCGATCAGCCAGCCGAAGATACCGTAGGCCGCTATTGCGGCCGGAGCTCCGAGGAAACGTATTCGCAAGTATTCGCGGGCCATCACCTCGACTTCGATTGACGCTGGCGACAGTCGAAAACTCGCCCAGATGATCGGAGCCTGGAAAACGATAAACAGGCACCCGGCACCGAAACCGGCCAGGAGCGCCCTCAACAGCATGGCCGAGACTTCCTGGCTGTTTCCGGCGCCGACCGCCTGGGCTGTCATGCCTGACGTTCCCATTCGCAGGAAACCGAAGAACCAGTAGAGTGCCGACAGGATAATGGCGCCAATCCCGACCGCTCCAATCGGGGCTGCCAGACCAAGCTGACCGATGACTCCGGTATCGACAGCTCCGATCATCGGAACAGTCGCATTTGCCAGAACGATCGGAATTGCGATGCGAAGAACCCGGCGATGCGAAATCTCGCCTATAAAGCCGCTAGCCATCTGCAACCGGGTTTAGAAAATGGCCTGTCGCTTCGGCAAAAAGCCGGTCACGCTGTCCTTGCCACGCCTCGACCCGGACGGACACGAACCTTGATCCGAACCGGTTGATCCGGGCTCGGGCATAGCTGGTCTCAGCGAGGCCGGGCCTCAGGAAATCAATCGAAAAGTCAATTGTCTTTGGAAGTTTCTTGATGTGATCCGTCCTGCCGTTGTCAGCGTCTCCGATCATCCCGCCCTGGCCGGGACCTCCGTTTGCGGGCGAATGCGATCGCGACATGAGCTCGACAGCAGCGACGGCTTCCAGGAATCCGGCAATTGCACCCCCGTGCAGGGCCGGAATCAACGGATTCCCGACAAGCTTCTTGGCGAAATTCATGACAGCGGTGAGCTCGTCACCATGGCGGTCGAACGTGATCCCCATGAAATCGACGTACGGAATCGTCCCTAAGGCGTCGGGATCGCGTTCAACCGGCATGTGGGCTGCATTCGCGCGTTTCGAGCCCGTATCCGTAGCGCCCGCTTGGGTCGCCATGCCCGACGCACCACTAGGTTGGACAAGGCTTTCGTACCAGGCGCGCGAATTTGCCCGTGTCGGCGTCAACGTGAAGGTCCCTGTGGCGGAGGCGACCGGTTGTTCGTCATCGTCCCATGCCTGCGCCCTCACGAAAGCGACAGACTTGGTGGTATGATAAACCTCGGCCCGTGCGCGGACAGATTGCCCGGGACTCGCCGAACGCATGTAATCTATTCGAAGGTCGATGGTCGCCGTCGGAGCGTTGTTTTTCGGGTGCGAGAGCACCGCCGCTCCGCCACAGGTGTCCAGCAACGCTGATACCGCACCGCCATGAATGACCGATGTTCTCGGGTCGCCAACCAGTTCGGGACTCCAGGGCATGCGCATCGTCGCGGCCCCGTCACCGACCGATTCGACATCAATTCCGAGTGCCCGGCAGTGGGCGAGCGAATTGACAAAAGCCCGATTCGTCCGATCGTCGGATTTGTTCATTCTTCTTACGCCTCAGGTGATTTCCATGACCTTTCATGGGTGCAGGATCACGTGTGGACGCGGCGATCAGATCGTCCGCCCTCCATCAACGGGCAAAATGGCGCCTGTCACCATTCCGGCATTGTCGGAGCAAAGAAAACTCGCGGCGTTTGCCAGGTCGTCGGGGACACTGAACCTCCCTAGCGGAATGGTTGACAGGAAAGCAGCCCTCGTCTCCGGAGTGTCCTCGCCAAGAAAGCGTTTTAGCAGAGGAGTTTCCCCCGCGACCGGCGCCAGTGCGTTGACCCGAATACGGTCCGGTGCCAGTTCGATGGCCATGGTTCGGGTGGCCGTGATCATCCATCCTTTCGATGCGTTGTACCAGTTCAATTGCGGCCGGGGCGACAATCCGGCAGTCGATGCGATGTTCAGGATACAACCTCCACCGGCCTTTTTCATGTGGGGAACGAAATACCTGGCTGTCAAATAGACCGACATGCAGTTGACACGGAATACCGAAAGGAACTCTTCTTCCGATATGTCCTCAAGCGGTGCCGGATCGTGAGTAGTCCCGGCATTGTTGACAAGAATGTCCGGCGCTGCGAAATCCCGGCAGAATGCCCTTGCGAATTCGCTGACGCTACCGCTGTCGGACACGTCAACCTCGAACGCATGGGTGCCAGACTCGCGCGCAACCGCGGCGGCGCTTTCGATATTGATGTCTGCGATCGCGACCTGGGCCCCTTGCTCGGCGAAACGCCGCGCAATGCCGGCCCCAAATCCGGAACCTCCTCCCGTAACAATTGCTGATTTTCCTTCAAGGATCATGTCATAGCCCTCTGCCCTTGACCCCAAATCCGGGAACGAGGTGAATACGTCGGCCCGCACAGCTGTGCCAATCGGTGCGGCTGTCCAAAGGCACCCGATCCATTCGAGTTCGTCTATCGGTTTCGCCGCCTGGATGTTCAAGCATGTTTTCGATCGTTTCCCGCCTTGGGGCGCCTCATTGACGCATCGCATCGCGGTTGACGCGTATCGGAATTCGGCTTCCTTTTCCGCTCTTCTCACGGGGTTTCTGACCTTGCGATTTTGCGGTGTCTCTGTCAGCTTCATGCCATCATGGCGAAACGCCGAAACCGCTGCCTCGACTTGACCAGGTTCGACTCGGTTGCACGGACCTGTCTGCTCGTCCTGTTCGCGGTCTTGTCGATTCTGGCGGTTTCAGGTCGCGGGGCAGTCTCCGCGAACATGGACACGACTGCCAAGGCGGCAATCGTCAAGGACATGACGTCCGGAACGATCTTGATGGAGAAAAACCCCGATGTGAGACTCCCGCCGGCGTCGATGTCAAAGCTGATGACATTGTACCTTCTTTTCGATGCGCTCAAGGACAAACGGGTCAGCCTGCAAACCAGGTTTCAGGTGTCCAGGAAGGCTGCCGAGATGGGTGGATCGAAGATGTTCCTGAGAGAAGGAGAAACCGTCACGGTCGACGACCTGATCCGGGGCGTCATCGTTCAGTCCGGTAACGACGCCTGCATTGCGATCGCCGAGAACCTTGCAGGAACTGAGGAGGCGTTCGTTCGTTTCATGAATCTGCAGGGCGAGGCGATGGGTCTGGAGACTTCGACATTTGCCAACTCTACGGGTTGGCCTCATCCGCATCATCTGATGAGCGCGATGGACCTGATCACACTTGCCGAACGTATCATTGCGGATTTCCCCGAATATTATGGGTATTTCAAGGAACCGAGCTTTACCTGGGGGGGGATCACGCAAAACAACAGGAACCCTCTGTTGGGACTTGACGCCTATGTCGACGGTCTGAAAACCGGTCACACCAACGAAGCAGGTTACGGATTGGTTGGCTCCGCAGACAACGGTGTTCGCCGAATCCTGTTCGTCGTTTCCGGGCTTGAAAGTGAATCGGAGAGACGGCGTGAATCGTTGCGACTCGTCAATTGGGCATTTCGCGAGTTCTCGATTATCAAGGTATTCGAGCACAATTCCCGGATCGCAGAGGCAAGAGTTTCACTCGGTACAACAGGGGAGGTCGGACTTGTTTCGGCAACAGACTTGTTCGTAACCTCGCCGTTCTGGGCCAAAGACGACATGAAAATTACCCTTAAGTATCGTGAGCCTCTGGAGGCGCCGCTGGAAAAAGGAAGCCATGTTGCGGATCTCGTCGTTGAATTCCCGGGATTTCCCCAGACAACCTACCCGCTGAGGGCGGAGTCATCGGTCGAGAGAGGTGGTGTTGTTTCGCGCATTTTGGCCGTATTCGAGATACTGTGGATCCGCTTGTATTCCCTGGTTCCAGGCATGAGTTGAGGCGGCCCATGCCGCATAGTACCACATCGGCAGGATTTTTCGTCACCCTCGAGGGAATAGACGGCTGCGGCAAGTCAACCCAGGCGAAACTGCTGGCCGAGGCATTTCGGTCGCTGGGAAAAACGGTCGTGGCAACAAGGGAACCCGGCGGCTCTCCCGGCGCGGAAGAGATTCGTCCGCTGCTCGTCGAAGGCCACAAGACGCGCTGGTTGCCGGAAACAGAGTTCCTGTTGTTTACGGCCGCCCGATTTGAACACTTCCGGATCGTGATCGGTCCTGCATTGTCGGCAGGAAAGATCGTTGTCTGCGACAGGTATGTCGATTCAACGCGAATTTACCAGGGAGTCGTACGTTCGGATCTTCGACGGCTGGTCGACCTCCTGCACGAACGATTGGGTATTCGGCCGCCCGACTTGACGATATTGCTCGACCTCGACCCGGAAATGGCGTTCGAGCGACGCCAGGCGACTCGTTCGTCCGAAATGCGATTCGAAAGTTTCGGGAAGGATTTCCAGCGAAAGGCCAGGCAAGCATTTCTCGGACTTGCCAACGAAAACCCCGAACGCATCAAGGTAATTGACGCGACCCGCGCACTGGAGATCGTCGCCCAACAGGTCTTCGAGGCGGCACTAGAGAAGCATCGTGAGTGAATCCGGGTACCCCGAGTCAGACTGTATTGCCAGCGTTCCCCATCCACGTCGTGCTCGGCAGCTGGTTGGTCATGAAGGCGTCCAGCGCGCGTTCATGACTGCAGTTCACGCGCAACGTGTCCACCACGCCTGGATGCTCGCCGGTCCAAATGGAATAGGAAAGGCCACACTCGCGTGGCGAATTGCCAGCTACCTCCTGACCAGCGCATCTGATCCCAATGCCGATCCGGACCGTCGCGATGAAGCCGGACCTGGAAGCCTTCTGGTCCCTGCCCCGGATGTATCGACCCCTGTTTTCAGCCGTATTCTCGCTCTGAGCGATCCGGACCTTTTCTTGTGCCGAAGAACCTGGGACGAAAAGAGACAGCGAATGCGGCCGTTCATTACCGTCGATGAAATCCGCCGGTTGCGATCGCACTATTCCCAGACGTCCGCGAGTGCCGGCTGGAGAGTCACCATCATTGACGCGATCGACGACATGAATCCGTCCGCGGCAAACGCATTGTTGAAATTGCTGGAGGAACCGCCTGAAAAGGCGTTGTTTCTGCTGGTTTGCCACCAGCCCACCCTGATTCTCCCGACGATCCGGTCTCGATGCAGCAAACTCTCTTGCCACCCGCTCAATGCGGAACAGGTCGGGAAAGTACTGGCCGGTCTGGGGTGCGATCCCGAAGACCGCCACCTCGTTGCTCTCGCGGAGTTGTCCGACGGGTCGCCCGGAACAGCGGTTCAGTTGGTGGACAGTCAAGGCGTGGAAATTTACGGAGAAATTGTCCGAATTCTGTCGGGCGCTCCCACGATGGACGGAGCCCTTGTCGATCGACTTGCTGACAGCTGCAGTGGCCGAAACAATGAGCACCGTTTCGACATCATACTCCGGTTGCTGTCGGTTGCGCTTGCGCGTCTCGCGCGATTCAGCGTCCTCGGCGAGAAATACATGACGGAATCCGTACCCGGAGAAAAACAGATGTGGTCGAGACTGTCGAACATGCCTGGGATGGCATCGCGCTGGGCAGAACTGGCGCAGGAACTGCCGCCGATGGGAAGAGTCGCGAACACCGTCAATCTTGACCCGGCGAGCATCATACTCGATATGCTGTCAAGGATAAACGCGGCCGCGAGGCACGCGCCTGCCTGAGTCGCCGCAAATGCTCTCACCCGGAATGGAACTCGTCGACAGCCATTGTCATCTGGATTTTCCTGTTTTCAGCAGCGATCTGCCGGATGTCGTCGACCGGGCGACGCGGAGCGGTATCGCGCGCATGGTCACGATCGCAACCAGCCTGTCTTCCGAACCTGAAGTGCGCGCCATCGCAGAGAGGTTTGATCCGGTGTTCTACGCTGCCGGCACGCACCCGCACCGGGTGGCTCAGGAACCAATGGTCTCTGTCGACGATCTGATCCTGGTATCCCGGCATCCGAAAATGATTGCGATCGGAGAGTCGGGCCTGGACTATCATTACACCCGGGAGCTGGCAAAACTGCAAAAGGCCAGTCTTCGGGTGCACATCGACGCGGCGCGGGCGACCGGGTTGCCTCTTGTCGTTCATGCAAGAGCGGCAGACGACGACATCGGATCCATTCTGAAGCAAGAATTCGAAAATGCGCCCTTCAAGTGTGTCATGCATTGTTATTCCTCTTCTGCCGCCCTGGCCGAACTGGCAGTAAGAATGGGATTCTACCTGTCGATGTCGGGAATCGTGACGTTCAGAAACGCGGAGGCGCTTCGCGCCATCTTTTCAAAGGTTCCCGTTGAGCAGGTCCTTGTCGAAACCGATGCACCTTACCTGGCACCGGTGCCTTTTCGCGGAAAGACGAACGAACCCTCTTACACGATGCATACGGCCGCCGTCGGTGCGAACCTGTTCGGAATGACTCTGGACGAGTTCGCGTCCGTTACGACCAGGAATTTCGATCGCCTGTTCGATAAGGCCTCCGCGAAGGGGGTCGACGAGTGAACGCCGGCCTCAGATTTACCATTCTCGGATGCGGATCATCGGGTGGCGTTCCCCGGGTCGGTGGCAATTGGGGCGCCTGCGACCCCGACGAGCCGCGAAACTTCCGAAAACGTTGCTCACTGCTGGTTCAGCGCCTGTCAGTGTCCGGCACCACGAATGTCCTGATCGACACCTCTCCAGATTTGAGGGTCCAATTGCTCGACGCGGGTGTCGGTGTCCTCGATGCCGTCATCTATACCCACGAACATGCAGACCATACCAACGGTCTCGACGACCTTCGGATCGTGGCGATGAACCGCAAAGGCAGGATTCCGGTTTACGCCGGCGGTCGTGCAGGAAAATCAATCAAGAAGAGATTTGGCTACGCCTTCGAGAAGCCTCCGGAATCGCTCCATCCTCCGTTCCTTGATCTTGCCATGATCGAAGCAGAAATTACCGTAAATGGACTTGGCGGATCGATAACCTTGACGCCGATCGAGGTCGAACACGGAACCATTTCGGCGTTCGGATTCCGGATTGGTCATCTGGCATATCTTCCCGACGTATCCTCGATCCCCGGGGATGCCTGGCGGGACTTCGAAAACCTCGATTGCTGGATTGTCGATGCGCTCAGGCGGTGTCCCCACCCCGCGCATTCCCACCTGAGCCGGACTCTCGAATGGATTGAACGCGCAGCGCCGCGCCGGGCGCTGCTGACCAACATGCACACTGATCTCGACTACAAGACAATTTGCCAGGAGACCCCGTCCGACGTAGCGGCAGCATACGACGGACTCAGGATCGAATATCCTGATCCTGAATCATGTTTCACATAATCGAGATCCTGCTTCCGGTCGTTTGCCTGATCGGAACGGGATATGTTCTGACGCAGAGGTCGCTTATCAGTTCTGACCATGTGGACGGGCTGATGTGGTTTGCCCAGTCAGTTGCCATACCCTGCCTTCTATTTGTGGCAATCTCCCGCGTGGAAATTGAGCGTGTCCTTCAACCCGAATTCCTCGCCAGTTTCTACCTGGCATCCACGGTCACTTTCCTTCTCGGGACGTTCGGTGCCCGCATTTTTTTCGGAAGGTCCGGAGGAGAATCCGTCTCGATCGGGTTTGTGACGCTGTACTCGAACAACGTCCTGGTGGGACTTCCGATACTTGACCGTGCCTACGGAGCCGAGTCTCTTGCTTCGGGGTTTGTCATTGTCTCGTTGCACGCACCATTTTGCTACTGCATCGGTATCGTCGCGATGGAAGTCGCCTGCGCAAATGGAAGAGGATTCACGGCGACCGCTTTAACCGCGACGAAAACCATGTTCTCGAATGTCCTCACCCTGGCAATCGTTTTCGGGTTCCTGGTGAACGTCACGGAGACTCCGGTACCGGCGTTCTTCACTGCCGCGACGGAGTTGTTCGCTCAATCCGCCCTTCCCGTCGCACTGTTTTCTCTCGGAGGTGTCCTGGTCCGATTCCATCTCAAGGACAGTCTCAGGGAAACGGTCACGGTCTGTTTCCTGAAACTGGTCATCCATCCCGGGATCGCCTACGTCCTGGCGACAAGGGTGTTTGAACTTGACCCGGCCTTTACCAGGGCGGTCGTCGTCCTCGCCGCCATGGCGCCAGGTGTCAACGGCTACGTATTTGCGACAATGTACAATCGCGCCCGGAATACCGCGGCCTCTGCCGTACTGGCCGGTACAGCACTTTCAGTTCTGTCCGCGTCGTTCTGGCTTGCCTTTCTTGGGGTTTGACCACCCGGCAGTCGCCATTTCCGGGCCGGCACCCGAGGATTTGCCGCGGCTTTGCGCCGAAATTCGCCTGCCCGGTGGCGACTTATCGCCGTTCGGGGCCAAAACGTGCAAACAGGGGCGCATTTGCCATGAAAAAGACAAATATTGCGGCAGGTAACACGAAGGTCTTGAAGTTGACCCAGGTGTCTGTCGACATCAGTCGCCATACGCATTCATTGGCAATGGCAAGAGCCAGAAAAAAAATCATGAGTCGCCGTGTCAGTATGTGCCAGCCTTCCGGTTTCAACGGGATTGCATCTTCCAGGACGTACTCCAGGTATGAACGCCCGGAAAGAAGCCCGATTCCGAGAATGCCACCGAAGAACAGATAGACGATTGTCGGTTTAATCTTGAAAAACCGCTCGTCGTTGAACCAGATGGTCAACCCTCCGAAGAAGATAACCATGACGGCAACAACAAGTTGCATGCGCGAAAGTTTGCCTGTCAACGTCCAGTGAACTCCGGTTGCGATCAGGAGCACGGGTATGAACAGCAACGTCGCAACGATGAATCCGCCGTAACTTTCCCCGAAGACAACGAATTCCTGGTCTTTCAATCTGGTGTACGCCAGAAAAAAGATCAGGACCGGCCCCAGATCCAGGGCCAACTTGACCCAGGAGTTCAATTTTTGGGGTTTGTTCATGATTCCTGAATCCTATGACAACAGCACCCCACCACGCAAATCGCGGTCAGTGGTTTTCGGCATGGCCCGTCAAGGCCCGGGCAAAGCCGTTTGCATCAAACGGCTGAAGGTCGTCGAGACCTTCACCGATCCCGATGGCATGAATCGGCAGTCCATAACGGTCCGCGATCGAAACCAGTACACCGCCTTTGGCCGTTCCATCGAGTTTTGTCATGATCAATCCCGTGACGTCTGCTGCCCTGGTGAAGACCTCGGCCTGGTTGATTGCGTTCTGGCCAGTTGTTGCGTCAAGAACAAGCAGGGTGTTATGTGGCGCACTGGTGTCCCGTTTTCGGAGAACCCGGACGATTTTTTCAAGTTCTGCCATAAGATCGCTACGGTTTTGCAAGCGGCCGGCGGTATCGATCAGGAGAATGTCGGCGTTTTCGTTCTCCGCCCGGGCCAGGGCATCGAAGGCGACCGAAGCCGGGTCTGTCCCCTGTTTGGATGAATGCACGGGCACACCCGCCCTTTCGCCCCAGATTTCCAGTTGTTCAACCGCCGCGGCACGGAACGTATCGCCGGCGGCAACAATGACTGACATTCCGGATTCCCGGAAGCGGGCGGCAAGCTTCGCCAGCGTGGTTGTTTTTCCGGAACCATTGACGCCGACGGCAAGAACGACCTGAGGCTTCTTTTCGTAGATCGGCATCGGAGTCGCCACGGGCTCAAGTATTCTGACGACCTCGTCAGTCAGCAACCCCAGAACTTCGGCGGCCCCCAGGCGACGGCCCATCCAGTCCTCGGCGATCTGAGCGGTTATCCTGGAAGATACGTCGAAGCCAAGATCCGCCGTGATCAGCATGTCTTCCAGGTTTTCCAGCATTTTTTGGTCGAGAGGCTTGCGGGTTGGTCTCGCTGATGCCCGCTTCGCGAACAGGTCGGGAAGCACGCCCCTGACGGAAACGTCTCGCTCGGGTTCGGTTTGTTCCGGACGAACCGGTCGGTCGGTTTCGCCACGGCGCTCACGCTCGAACGAGGCGACAGGGTCATCCGACAGTGCGTCTTCCACGCCTTCGCGCAGCAGGGATGACGACTTCATCAACCGGCTGGTCAATTTCGAGAGAAAACTCATGCACCATTTACCCGTGAAGGTGGAATGCCCGGACATCCGGCAGGAACAGTTGTATCCGGTGAAATTCGTTGCGGGCCAGTCGGTTGGTTCAAGCGATCAAGTCCAAATTCAGTCCGCAGTCGTCCGCGCTTTCGAACACGCGCCAGCGCGAACGCGCAAGGGAGCGACAAGCTTCTCCCCGAAAGTCATCAGATTTCTTCCGGAAAATGTTTGCTGACAAGCCTGATGGGATTTGGTGCTGCTTGGCCCAGTCCGCATATCGACGCGTCTTCCATGACCTGGCAGAGGTCTTCAAGCAGTTCCTGGTCCCATTTGTCCGACTGCATCAGCTTGACCGCCTTTTCGCAGCCCACCCGGCACGGAGTGCACTGGCCACAGCTTTCATCCTGGAAGAAACGAAGCAGGTTGAGGGCAGCGTCACGGGCGCGGTCCATGTGAGACAACACGACAACCGCGGCCGAACCAATGAACGTGCCGTGCGGTTGCAAAGTATCGAAATCCAGCGGGATATCATCCAATGCTGCCGGCAGGATACCGGCCGACGGACCTCCGGGCTGATAGGCCTTGAATTCGTGGCCGTCCTGCATTCCTCCGCAATAGTCTTCGATCAGTTCCCTGATCGTCACGCCCGCGGGCGCGATCTTGACCCCAGGGTCGCGCACGCGACCCGACACCGAGTAACTTCGCAGGCCTTTTCGTCCGTTCGTCCCGTGTGCACCGAAAACATCGGGGCCGTCGCGAGCGATCTTGCAAATCCAGTACAGGGTTTCGACGTTGTGGACGAGCGTCGGTCGATCGAACACGCCGACGGATGCGACAAATGGTGGTCGATGCCTTGGCAAGCCGCGCTTTCCCTCGATCGACTCGATCATCGCGCTTTCTTCGCCGCAGATATACGCGCCAGCACCGCGACGGACCTCGATATGCCCAGGTTCAACGATTCCCGCCTGTTCAAGCTTGCCGATCTCTGTCCCGAGAATCTCGAGGATGGCCGGATATTCGTCCCTCATGTAGATGAAGCAGGTTTCGGCTTCGATCGCCCATCCCGCAATCAATGTCCCTTCGAGAAAGACGTGCGGTTCCCGTTCGAGAAAATAGCGGTCCTTGAACGTTCCGGGTTCGCCCTCGTCTCCATTGACGGCGAGATACCTGGGCCCGGCGTTCATCCGAACAAATGACCATTTGCGCCCGGAAGGAAAGCCCGCGCCACCCATGCCCCTCAACCCGCTCTCCAGAACGTCTTCCTGCAATTCATCGGGAGTCCTGGAACCGGCGCGAAGTGCCTTGAGTTCGTTGTACCCGCCTCCGGCAACATATGAGGGCAGATCCTCGTAATCCGGTATGCGTGGATGGAAATCCCCAGCCCGAATTGCCGCGCGGACTTTCACGGGCGTGGCATGATCGATGTGGTTATGCCCGATTTCAAGCGTTGGCCCGGTGTCGCAGCGTCCCATGCATGGCGCCCGAACGACCCTGACCGCACCGCCGCCTTCGTGTTCACGTGCCAGGTCGCGAAGCAATTCCTGCGCACCCGCCAGTTCGCAAGAAAGAGAGTCACATACGCGGATTGTGATCCTCGGCGGCGCTTCCTCTCCTTCCTTGACAACATCAAAATGCGCATAGAAGGTCGCGACCTCGTAGACTTCTGCCTGTGACAGCTTCATCTCTTCCGCAAGCGCCGTGAGATGGGCAGCAGAGAGACATCGATACTCGTCCTGAACCAGATGGAGAAACTCGATCAGGAGATCGCGCCGTCGAGGCCTGTCACCGAGAAGTTTCCGAATTTCGGACAGCGCGGAATCTGAAACCTGACGACCTTTGGGCCTGATTCCGCCCTTCCCTTTTCCCGACTTCCAGATGCCGCGGCGTGGTGACTCCAGCATGCTCTGCCCTCTCGAAAATCATGCCGCCATGTACGTGTTTCGACGGGTAACGGCCATAGGAATTACGCGGCACATCCCGATCGGTTTCAGGTGTTTCGCCTGCGACACCCGAATTTCGCTTTCCGCCGGGTGGCTTTCAACAAGAATTCGAGGGCGACTCAATCTTCGGATGCGGTCTCCCCGGCGGCATCCTCGTCCGGGCGGCGAACACGCAGGTGCCCGTCCCGAAACTGGATGTCGAAATTCGAGGTGCCTCGCGCGCCCGCCAGGTCAGTGACGACTGCGCCCGTTTCGTCGCCTCGCCGAACGAGCGCAAACCCTCGTTGAAGCGTCGCCTCGTATCCCAGCGATTGCATCAGCCTTGCCAGACTGTCCTGCCGGATGCCCTTTTGCTCCAGGGTTGATGACGTGGCTCGAACCAATCCCTGGACGTTTCTTGAAAGCAATGTCTGCAACTGTTCGATTCTGCGGAGGATCGTTGCACCCTGCATTCTCGATACGGCAGCGGCGAACCTGCCCCGGCGTTCCTGAAAAGCTTGGCCGAAACTCAGCTCCAGCCGGTTGCAAACGAGGTCAAGGTGCTGACCCTGCATGTTGACGTATTCGGCAGGGTTTGGAAGCGCCCGGTAGAGGCCGGACAGCGTTTTCCTGAGGTCTCCCGTGAGCCGCGCGAGCGCGCCAATTCGCCGATCGTCGAGGGAGACCATGCGTCCGAGCAACTCCGATTGAACCGGTACCGCCCTTTCGGCAGCGGCGGACGGCGTTGGCGCCCGGTGATCGGCAACGTAATCGACGAGAGTCGTGTCTGTTTCGTGCCCGATTGCAGAAATGACCGGAATGCTGCTCGAAAACACCGCCCTTGCGACATTCTCGTCGTTGAACCCCCACAGGTCTTCGACCGAACCTCCCCCTCGCGCAATGATCAGGATATCCGGACGGGGAATCTGCCCACCCGGTGTCAACGCGTTGAACCCCCGAACGGCAGACACGACTTCGCCCGGGCAGTTCTCACCTTGCACCGCAACCGGCCACAACAGGACATTTCTCGGAAAACGGTCGCGAAAACGGTGCAGAATGTCGCGAATGACCGATCCGGTCGGTGACGTTATGATGCCGACGACTTCCGGAAGAAATGGCAAGGCCTGTTTGTGTTCCTGTTCGAACAATCCTTCTGCCATGAGTTTCTGCCTTCGCTTTTCCAGCATCGCCATCAAAGCGCCGATTCCCGCGGGTTCGACGGTCTCGATGCTCAGTTGATACCGGGACTGACCCGAGAAAGCAGTCAACTTTCCGGTCGCAACGATCTCCATTCCTTCTTCCGGGAAATGTGTGAGCCTTCCCGCCACGCCCCGCCAAATCACGGCTGAAAGGACTTCATTCCTTTCCTTGAGATCAAGATACACGTGGCCAGCTGCCGACCGCGTCACGCGACCGACTTCGCCTCGTACACGGACGCGTCCGAATCGGTTTTCGATCTCCCGTTTGACCTGCCGCGAAATTTCCGAAACCGTGTATTCCGGAACGTTTCCCCTTGATCCAGCCGTCCCGAAGTCATCGGAAAAACTCATTTCGCACCTCCTGTGGACGGTCGACTTGATCCATCGATTTCAGGTCTTTAGAACGACGATCATGAAACTCCAAGTCCATTGCGACGCTCACTCGAATTCGGCGTCCGGCGTCCGGATCGAATGAATGCAATGATCGCCGTATTCCTTGATTTCAGTGACAAAGCAGCAGGTGCCTCCTGCCGTTCTGCGGAATCCACGGCATTCCCGGGTTGTCGGCCCGTTTCGACCGGCACCCCGGCACCACCCATCGGTCATGTGCGTTGCACGGGAGGACAGCCTTTTCAGGCTGCGAACCCAAACAGGTGCGTCCCGGTCAGCCGGATGGTTTACCAGTACCCGGCATGAACGTTCTGGTTCTTGGCGGCGGCGGCCGCGAACATTCTCTTTGCTGGGCAATCAAGCAAAATCCCAGGTGTGACACCCTCTATTGCGCACCCGGAAACGCAGGCATAGCCGAAGTCGCCATTTGCCGGGAACTGGACATTTGCGATCGAATTCAAGTCAGCGAATTCTGCAAACGGAAAGAAATCGAATTCGTGGTCGTGGGGCCGGAGGCTCCCCTGGCGCACGGGATTGCCGATGCGCTGAGATCGGACGGGTTGCTCGTTTTTGGCCCGGGACAGGCAGCGGCAAGCCTCGAGACGTCCAAGGCGTTTACGAAAGGAATTTGCGATTCAGCGGGGATCTCGACTGCCCGTTATGCGGTCTTTGATGACCCCGAGAAAGCCAGGGCCCATGTTCGAGAATGTGAATTGCCGGTGGTGGTCAAGGACGACGGCCTCGCAGCGGGCAAAGGTGTAACGGTTGCCCGGTCGGCAACCGAAGCCATCGAAGCCATCGACAGCATATTCGACAAGCAGGATGGCGGTCGAAACGCGCCGGATGCATTGGTTGTGATCGAGGAATTCCTCGATGGCGAGGAAGCCTCGTTTTTCGTGTTGACTGATGGCGAGACCGTCCTGCCGTTTGGAACGGCAAGGGACTACAAGCGCGCGTTCGACGGTGATTCCGGACCCAACACCGGCGGAATGGGAGCGCTTTCACCGGCACCTGCAATGACAACCGAAGTCGTACAACGCGCGCTGGATGACGTCATCCATCCGACACTCGACCAGCTCAGACGCCGAGGAATTCGATACCAGGGGGTACTCTACGCGGGACTGATGATCCGGAATGGCCATCCCAGCCTTCTCGAATACAATGTCAGGTTCGGTGATCCGGAATGCCAGGTCCTGATGATCCGCCTCGGCGCACAGGCCTTCGATGCGATGCATGCCTGTGCGAAAGGCACGCTCCGGGATACCCGGGTAAACTGGGCGCCTGATCACGCCATAACGGTTGTCATGGCGACACGTGGTTATCCCGGGCGAGTCGTCAATGGTTCGGCGATCAAGGGACTCGACAGAATTTCCGCAACGAGCTCATTCAGGGTTTTCCACGCGGCGACTGCGAGATCCCGGGACGGCCTGACTGCGACCGGAGGACGAGTCCTCAACGTGACGGTGCGGTCAGATTCGGCGCCTGGCGCCCGCAGAACTGTCTACGAGTCGATCGGCCAGATCGACTGGCAGCAGGGTTTCTTCCGCAGCGACATCGGCAAATAGGCTGACGGATCCATCGCCAGGAAAGGAATTGCGGAAACCACTGAAAGCAGGCCTGGTCTTTTCGTCGGGCGAATTCCGTTGGCCGAGGTCAAGTGGGAACGATCAGGGATCTTCTTCTATCCAAATTGATAATCCCGCGGGTTCGACTCTCCGGGCTCCGATCAGAAATCTCTGTGACGGGCGTTCAGGAACCATCCCGGGACTGCCAGAAAAATTGAATGCGAACCCGATATTCCTTCGAAAGGTCACCCGGATGCCTTCAGGGGCCGGAGTGACTGGCAGGCCTGCCCTTGTCATCGCGTCAACCAATACTCTTCGCAGGCATTCCCCACGCGGTGTGATTGCGAGGTAGGTCGTTCGAACGTTGGCCAGGACAGCGGGGGCACCGTCGCGAAATCCTCCCGAGAATCGGGCCATGACCGGCTCGTCACTTTCAACATGTTCCCGCCAACCCGTTACGGAATACTCCCGGTCACCAAATTCGACCGCTTCCCTGTGCCACGGAGGAAGGCTTTCGACTCTGCGAACGGTGACATCGATCAGGCGGCGAAAGGCGCCCGGAGCACCCCCTGGAGGTGACTGCATCAAGGAATCGAAGCTTCCGCACCGCGCACCCAGAACGACCTGCGCCTGACTGTCCAATAAACGGGAGACGAATCCGTCGCGGCTGATCACCATGTCAGGCACGAGCACGAGACGGTAACACAACAACTCTGTTTCCGGACCAACGATATCGACATCGTTCCCCAGTTCGCGGCAGCATCTGTACCAGTCCGCCGCGATGAACTCTCCCGAATATTCCAGTCCATGCGGATGGATTCTCTGCGCCCACCGAGACTCGTAGTCCACGACCAGGGCGATTTTTGCCCTTGAACGGGACGTCGGCGGAATACGCACACGCTCCGTCGCGACCTTGGCAATTTCATGGCGGGCGCGATCCGGAGTTCCGTCGTAGTGGCAAAGTGCCGAGTGAAACTGTTCCTGTCCGAAGGGAACTTGTCTCCATCGAAAGTAGAGGACCGTATCGGCACCATGTGCGTAGGCCATCCAGGTCCATAACCTTACCGCCCCGTCGACCGGCGCAGGATTGTACGACGCCCAATTGACCGGGCCAGGTTGCTGTTCTACGACCCACATCCCGCACTGACCCAGTTCGCGATACATGTCGCAATGAAACCCCTGGTAGTCCGGTGCACCGATTCTCAACCAGGAGGCCTTTTCGTCGATTGACAAATGTCCTTCGATCAGGTTGCCGAGCGGGTAGCTGTCAAAGCCCGCTATGTCGAGGTGAGCCGCAGCCCGGCGATGGTCAAAGTCGTAGCTCCCTGCCATGAAGTTATGGATCACCGGCCGTCCAGGTGAGTGTTTCCTGATGATCCCGCTTTGCATTCCGATGAATCGTGCGACACGCCCGGACGAGTAGCGCATGAATTCAAGCTCGAGTGCCGGAGACGGCGCAGTTACCGATCCAACAGGTAACTGAATCTCGTCAAAATCCCCGAAACGTCCGCCCCAAAACTTCGTGTTCCAGGACCGATTGAGGGTGTCGATGTCGGTGTAGCGTCCTTGAAGCCAGCGGCGGAATCCCGACAGGGCGGCAGCTGAATAGCTGATCGCCGTATCGTGATCGCCTATCTCGTTGTCGATCTGCCACGCCTGCACGGCGCGGTGCTTTCCGTAACGTCCGACGTATTCTTTCGTGATGCGTTTGGCTTCCTCGACGTATTTCTCGCTGGAGAGGCAATAGTGCCGTCTCGATCCGGAGGTACGTGTTCTCCCGGCGCGATCGACGGGAAGGATTTCGGGAAATTCCCGGACCAGCCAGTTGGGCGGAACCGCGGTCGGCGTAGAGAACATGACCTTCAGTCCGGCATCACCAAGCACATCCAGAGCGCTGTCGAGCCATGCCCAGTCGAACCTGTTCCGGCCAAGCTCGGTCAATCCCCAGGTGAATTCACCGATTCGGACCCAGGTCAGGCCCGCGCCGACCATTTGCCTGGCGTCTTCCTCCCATCGGCTTTGCTCCCAGTGTTCGGGGTAGTAACAGACGCCGAGTTCGGGTCGTGCCATTTGCGGCTTCAACCAGTTCCAGGTTCATACCGGCGCTCAATCCACTTCAGGAAACTGGCACACGCAAGCGTGATCACCACGTAGAGAATTGCCGCCGTGTTGAACGGCGCGAAGGGGAGAAAACTCGACGCCTGGAATTCGCGTGTTCTTTGGGTCACATCCCTGACCGATAGAATCGAAAGCAACGACGTATCCTTGATCATCGCGATGAATTCGTTCCCCAGGGGCGGGACGACAATACGAAGCGCCTGCGGCAGAATGATCAGTCTTGCCATCTGAATACGGGTGAACCCGAGGCTCTTTCCGGCCTCGGTCTGGCCCACCGGTACCGCTTCAATGCCGGCACGGAAAATTTCGGCCATATACGCGGAGTAACCGATGGCGATTGCGATGATACCGCGAGTCATGTTCGGAAGATCAATCGTTCCGGATGACGCCTCTTTCACAGCTCCTGAAAGTGGAAGTCCGATGTAGAGAATGATGACCAGCATCGGAATTCCCCGAATCGTATCGACAAAGAACTCCGATCCAACCGCAAGAGGATGCAGCCCATGCTGGGCGCCTCCAAGCGTCAATACCAGCAGCATCGCACCGATAACCGTGAACACGATTGCAGGGGTCTTGGCGTCGCTCGGCAGGAAATCCGCTTTCCAGATGACAGGGTATCTCCCGTCATGTGCCGACACGGGAATGAATGCTCCCGAAACGCTGTTGGCCGTGTCAACTTGTTCCAGTGCGGAGGGGACGTCCGGAACGTTCCTGATTCGAAGGGACTTCCCTTCGCCCCCCGGATACTCCCCGAACCGGATCGTGTCCGCCAGCGATTGAGGCGTACCCTTGATAATGGCTATTCGTGCATCGGTACTGCCGACGAGAACATATGTGTCTCTTGGCTGGGCCCAAAAGAAAGCCGCAACCGCAATGAGGACAAGGCTGATCGTCGCGTAGACAGGTGTCGTTCGTGGTGTCTGCCTGAAGGTCTGAAGTCCGCTCCAGATCAATCCGAGAATGGCCGCAAGGACATAGGCGAACACGGTCGCCCTGAACGTGACCGCGATACCCGTTGCGAACTCCCAGCGCGTCACAAACAGCAGGTAGAACAACAGGATTCCCGAGATGACCTGGAACACCTGACCGGCCTGCAGCCGAACCCGTTCCCCCCACCGAAGCACACCGATGCAACACAGGAAGAATATGCTCCCGTAAATCGATAGCCCGGCTTGGAAACCCAGTGTCAGGCCGACCTTGGCTTCCGGCGTCAGCACCCATGGCCTTCCGGTACGATCGATCAGAGTCGATTCATACTCGTTAACCGCGTGATACAGGCCGGCTTGCAGAAAGGCCTCGGTCAAGGAGGGGAGAAACACGACGAACGGCAAGATGGCGAAATGAACGGGAATGGCCAACCAGGCTGCCGCATTCAGCCACCCGGGCGAATCCGTACCGAGTACCCATCGTCGCGCTGCAAGGAATCCCGAAGCCAGAACAAGAAAAATCAGCAGGAATGCGACAAAATGAGCGAGAGCATTATCGCCCACACCGACGATCGCCTTGAGCGATCGCATGTACTTGCTGGACGAGGCAAATAGCAGGACGATGAACGGCGCCGCCGCAAGGAGCACGAGATTGCTCGGGCGGATCGACTTCAGACGATTTCTAATGCCGGGACTCCTTTTTGGAATCCCGGCAGGATTCAATTGACAGAGAGACCGGGCGGACTCTCATTTTCGGATCATTCGGCTTCCCAATACTTTGATATGAGCTCGTCAAGTTTGCCGCTTTCCCGAATTGCCGCCAGACCTGCATTGATCGCATCAACGACCGGGTCTCCTTCCTGCATGACGATCCCGAGGGGGTCGGTCTGCAATCCCGTGATCCCGACAGTCAATTCTCCGGCGAATTGCTGCTCATAAGCGACCGCAGATGTTCCGTCGATGACGACTCCATCGACATCACCGTTTTGAACTGCCTGGATGGCTGCCGAAAACAAGTCGTACAGGTTGACGTTCTCTCGGCCCACGATTTCCTCGGCAAGGATCGCATTCGTCGTCCCGGTAACCGAAGCGAGCCGATGACCTCCTGCCTTGAAGTCCTCGACCGTCAGTCCTTCGTCTTCGACCCGCAGCAATATCGCCTGGCTCACGACCAGGTACGGATCCGAGAAATCCATGGTCTTGTCGCGTTCTTCGGTGATCGACACACCGGACATGACGAGATCGAATTCTCCTTGTTGCAAGGCGGCGAATATCCCGTCCCACGCCGTATTGATAAACTCGGGAATGCAATTGATCTCCTCACAGATCGCATTCATGACGTCGATGTCAAAACCAACGATTTCGCCGGTATCCTCGTCGATCACTTCCATCGGCGGATACGTCGGGTCCGTCGCAATCCTGAAAATCCGCCCCTCGAGATCAACAGCCCAGACGGAACTGGCCAAAAAGGCCGCCCCGATCAATCCACCCAACAATTTCCAGATCATCTTTCCCTCCCTTTCAGTCATTGCGATGCGATTGTCCCGGATTTGCATCGAGGCCGCAACCTGTCGGTTCCCAAGAACGCAGCGCCAGATGAAAAATCCGTCAAATCTGCTTTTCAGGCATTGTCACGATCAAGCCGTCCAGTTCATCGGTCACCTGCAACTGGCACGTCAGCCGTGACTTTGCCGGATCGGGGTCCCAGGCAAAGTCGAGCATGTCTTCTTCCATGATGTCTCGTTCTGGCAATTTGTCTACCCACGCATCGTGAACGTAAACGTGGCAGGTGGCGCAGGCGCAGGCGCCGCCGCAATCGGCCTCAATTCCCGGGATGTCGTTGTCGCGGGCGCCTTCCATGACAGTCAGGCCATTTGAAACCTCAACGACGTGTTCCGTTCCATTGTGCTCGATGTAGGTGATTTTTGCCATGTTCGATCCTCAATATCCCGAGGTGTCCCTTTGACGAAAACTGCTTTCGAAACGGCTGTGTACCAAACCGCTCCGTGCATTCACAGTCGACTTGTTCCAGCTCTATTCCCCAAACTGAATCACTGAATGTGGCCCGTGGCCTGCCCGCACAATTCCGCCGTTTATCATCGGGCTCTACAGTTGGCGATTCCTTATCATGCTGCGAAGGAACAAGGCAGACGGATTTGACATTCCTCGACACTCTGGGTTCATTGTTTTGCCTGTTCACCCCGGTCGATGCGCAAACGCGGGTTTGAAGGAATCTTCTCGATGAGGGCATGCCGGATCCAGCAGGACGTGCCCGTCATGAAAGGGACGGAAGCTGGTCGGGGGTCAGGCCCGCACACCATGAACGGCCGGCGCAGTATACGCCCTTCTCGCGAATCGGCCGCAATGTCCCAAATTCATCGATGAAACCGCCGTTTTCCCCCGGATGGCACCATGTCCTGGCCTGGAGCCTTCCGGCGCAGCGCAGACGGCGGGCCGTTCCTGGTTACCAGGACGGTTCTCGAGATGGAGCCGGAACCGCCTGAATGCCGGTACGGGCGAAATCATCGCCCGTCGTGAACAGCAGTGGCTCACCTGTCACGTCGGCAAGCACATAGGCGAAACAGTCGCCGGAATTCAGCGCTGCCTGATGCCGGCCCTTGCCGAAGTGCCGCCAGGCCAACCTCGCAGCTGCCAGGTGTTCTCTCGCAACCGATATCGGCTCTATCGCGGCGTGCTCGAGGTATGCGTCAAGTTCATGGCCTGCCTCCGCACCGCCACGGCTCTCAACCACAATCGTCGTTTCCAGGATATCCGCGACCGACATACGGCACGGTACTGCTGTCAGGATCTCCGTCTCGTAGCGTTCCGCATCGGGCTCCCGGTTCAGGATTGCCAGAAGTGCCGACGTGTCAGCGATCATCTGGGCAGGCCCTGCTCATCATAGAGCATGTCGCCGTGCTCCACGGCGGCGGGGCCCGGCCCCATGAGCTTTGCACAGCGTTCTGCAACATTACGCAACTCGCGGGCGCGGGTCTCGGCACTGCGTCTACGCTTTTCGCGTTCCAGGCGTTCGCGTAATGCCACGGTGATCGCTCCGGTCATCGTCTCGCCCGTCAACCCCGCCGGTTCGCCTGCCAGCCGGCACGTTTCATCGTTCTTGATATTCAGGCCCATCGCCTCTCCCTGGTAGACGAAACGAAAGGATTCTACCTACGCCTGGTGACGAAATGAGGCAATGCTGACTCGAAGCAGAGATTTCGTGCAGGCCTGCAATCCCGTCGGAAAACCATGGATTCGGGTGCCGATTCGCTTGCGCACGATGCCCTTCCTGATCGGTTGCGGGTACGCGTGCGCCTGCCGTATGCGTCCATTGTACCTGTGGTGAATTGAACCTTGAAAGTTAGCTGGACCCGTTACCAAGATCGCTTCCCGGCTCGTTGATCACGTGCCGATTCTTTCCCGCAGAAGAATCTGTGCAATCTTGAAATCGAGCTCGCTATCGATATCCACGCATCGTTCCTGCGGCATGACATAGGGTATGACTCGGCCTTCGAACAATCCCGACGCCTTACGTAAATAGTCAGGGGAAATCACATAAACCGAACCCACATGCTCATAAACCAGGGGAGCCTGCTGACGCGCGACAACCGGATGCGAAAGTTCCTTCGACACCTTCAATGCGCCAGTCTCGTCATGTTCGACCAGATTGAAGTATGGGTTTTTCCTCGCAACACAGCAAGACATGACCATGTCCGGCGACTGGGAAAGAAAAAGTTCAAGGGCTGCGGATATGTCCTCCCGAATTCGTAATGGACAGGTGCAATCCAGATCCAGAAATATCGAGAATTGACCTACGAGATTCTCAACGGCTGCCAGCGAATGCTGCCAAACCTCCCACTTTGCCGCGCTATCCGTGGCGAGGCTGTCCGGTCTCAGTCCGATCGGCAATGTCCCCCGGGCAAGACCATGCGCGTAAATGTCTTCGCAATCGGTGGAAACGACGACGTGATCAATGCGATCTGAATCGAACAGGCAATCCAGCGACCAGTCAATGAGCGGGCGCCCGCATATCGGTCTCATGTTCTTTCCCAGAACACCCCTTGATCCCTTGCGTGCGCCGATATGGCCTATAATCATGCGAATTCCCCGGTCGTGAACCATTGAATTCCCTGGATGCCCACGCATCGGCTACCAACATGCAACTTGCTGCCGAATTGTCCAGCCGGGGAGACAACCGCACATCGGGTCGAATCACGTCCGGTGAATGGCGTGTATGCTGCCTTTTCCTGTCTCGTCGCCCGTGTCCCGGAAAGGCACGGGTCAACCTGACAGTCATTGCCGATCGACAACCCGCTCCCGGATGCTCGGGAAAATGCACGCGAGGCGACCCTCACGTGCGGAACGCCTGCCGAATTGCGAATCAAAAGGGAGGTTTCCATGTTCGGCGATCGGGAATTGAAAAGGACCTTGGGGAAGTCGGCCGGTCGAACGGGCATCAGCGAAGCTCCATTCCATGGACCAGGAATCGATCGCAAGAGTGTCGAGACCGTCAGGGTTATGTCTGCCAGTGTGGCACTTTCGCTCCGTTTGGCCGTTTGTTCGACGAAGACAGGCGAATGGCCCCGAGATCGCGAATCCGGCGGGCCGCGTCAAATGCCGGCACCCCAAATTGTAGTCGATCCGAAGGCAGATCTCAGCGCCGAACAGCTCACGGAGCTTTTCCTGACGCATCAGATTGAAACCGAGATCGAGAAAACCGGGTATGAATTTGAAGAGATTGACGCCATCACGCCATGGATCCCCGACGCATACAAGGTCGGGTTCGAAATCCCGGTTTGCTACCGAAAAGCTGAACGGGTTCCTACTACAGGCGAGTTCCGCTATCGAAACGCACGTGATTTGCCCGGTAATGTCCAGGAGCGGGCAATCGAGCGCACAAATTGCTTCCGGGTGTCCTGAAAAGACGTGATTGGATCGAGACTTTACTAGCTCGACCCGTACGGGTTCCGCCCCCGTGATGCACGACCGAAGATGGCCATGAAGTGCTAACGCGTTACTTTCAATGGTGCCCGTGAAGACAGGCCAGAGCGATGCATCGCCCTAACCGGTCAAACCGGTATCAGTGCCAAACTTGGGCGGGACAGCAATGATGCTCGAGACGCCACCCGAGCCGGGTGAGTGCTCTGCGTTCCCGCGTATGCCGACAATGTGAACTCGAAGCCTCGTAGTTCTATATTCCGAAATTCAGGAAATCCATTCGCTGACCGGCGCCGCTGCCTCGTCGAGCGATTGGCTGATCACGTCGACGAGTGTCGGGCCGGGATGGTCCACGGCCTGCCTCAGTATTGCTTCCAGGGCACCGGGTTCTTCAACGCGCCAAGCCTTCAATCCGTATGCCTCTGCAACCGACTTGTGATTGGTACGGTCGAAATCGACAGAAAAATAGCGCCCGCCAAAGCCGGTCTTCTGCCCAGCCTTGATCCAGCCGTAGACTGCGTTCGAGAAGACGATGAACGTGATCGCCATGTTCCTGCGTACTACGGTTTCCAGTTCGCCGCACGCAAAACCGAAACTGCCGTCACCCATCAGGGACACGACTTTTCTGCCCGGCGCACCAACGGAGACTCCCATTGACGCCGGAAGTGCATAGCCGAGCGCCCCATGCGCGCGGTTCGAAATCAGCCGCCGTCCCGACGACCGCAATTCATAGTAGGCAGAGATATATGGGCACGGTGTCCCGGGGTCGCCGACGACAATTGCATCGTCATCAAGTACGGAACGGAGCGCGGCGATCGTACGTTCCGGTCGGATCGGCCGCTCGGGACTGCCGGAATGCGCGCGAAATGCGTCCCACTTTCGTGCCTTCAGTGGCGCCACGGCTGCGGCACCCCCAAATCGATGTTTGGGATTGCGAAGCCCGAGCTCCCGGTTCAGCGCCTCGAGTGCGAGACGTGCGTCGGATACGACAGCGACCTCGGTTTCATAGGATGCCCCAATGACTTCGGGATCACAGTCGAAGTGGACAATCCGCGTGCCTTTCACAGGAAACCGCCAGAGTTCCGTCGTAACGGACCCGGCGCGGCAACCGATGAAAATCACGAGATCGGCGGCCTGTACCAGTTCCCGGGTGGCCGGCACGCCACCGTTCGAACCGACGACGCCCACACAGTTCGGGTGCGTCTCGGGAATCGAACCCTGCCCTGAAATCGTCGTTGCGACAGCGATATCAAGGGTTTCCACGAAAGTTCTGAACCCGGCTTCGCCGCCGGACGACACGATGCCGCCACCGCAGACGATCAGGGGAAAGGATGCGGAAAGGATAGCGTCAAGAGCGGCTTCGAGAGCGGCAGGTTCGGGACCGAAGGGGTGCGCGGGAAAGGTCGCATGGGCCGGATCCGCCCAAATATCGTCCGGATTTGCCTGACCTCGCTGGACGTCGATCGGAAGTCCCAGGTGCGCAGCGCCGGGGCGCCCGGTCGTCATCTTGCGGAAAGCGGTTCGCACCATATCGGGAATCGTGTCAGCATGCTGAACAACCGCGCTGAACTTGGTCAGGGGGCGCATCAATCGCTCCTGGTCCAGCTCGGTCAGAGGATAGTGACCTTTTGATCGCGTCCCGACATCCGAGGTAATGGCGAGGACCGGAATCGAGCTCTCGTTTGCTTCCACCAACCCCGGAAGAATATAGGTTGCCCCGCCGCCGGAAGGGCCCTCGCAAACACCGACTTTCCCTGTCACCCTGGAATAGCCATCGGCCATGTAGGCTGCGTTGCGCTCATCGCGGGTCAGAATGTGCTCGATGTCGTGATCAAGCCGGTAGAGTGAATCGTAAAATGGCAGTGTCGTGTCTCCGCACAGGCCGAAGACGTGGCGAACTTCGTGCGCCTCGAGCATGCGGACCAAGACGTCCGCCCCGGACAACGTGTTTGGTTTGGCAATTTCAGGCACGATTCTCCTTCCGCCTCTCGTCGACAAGTTGTATTGACATTGATATGCAAAACTGTATGCAGGTTAAAATACGTGGTCAAGCGGTGATGCGACAAAGATCTCGGCACATGCGAAGGAAGCGCAGGTCTTGAGTACGCGTAGTCAGGTCACAGACTCGCTCGCTTCCCTGGTCGCAGGCATGACGATTGACTGGGCCTGAAGTATGGCAAGCGTACGGGGCGTAGTTGATCAGGTCTATCTTGAAGTCCGGGCGATGGCCGTGGGTTTCGAGTTCAAGCCGAGTGAGCGCATTAACGAAATCCATCTTTCGCGGGAGGTCGGAACCAGCAGGACACCGTTGCGCGAAGCCCTGAACAGGCTCGTTGCGGAAGGATTCCTGACCTACAGAACGGGACAGGGATTTTTCTGTCGCTCGCTCGACCCCGCAAGCATTCTGAATCTCTACGAGGCTCGCCAGGCCGTCGAGTGCGAGGGCATTCGCCTCGCAAGCAGGCGCGCGACGGAAACTGACATCACCGGGATTCGGGCATTCCTGCTCGAAATCGAGCCAATTTACCAGGGTGACGCCGAAGTCTGGACGCTCGTGGACCTGGACGAGGAATTTCACATGCGGGTGATCCGATTGTCGGCAAATGCCGAGTTGGAACGACTATTGTCGAACCTCAATGCCAGGTCCCGATATGTTCGCTGTATCGACATGGAAACTCGGCGGTCAATTACGCCGGCCGATCACATGCGGATTGTCGAAGCGCTGGAACTTCGGGACGCTGACACGGCCGCATCACGGATGAGAGAACACATTTCGCGCCGCCAGGAAGAAGCCTTGGAGGCCGCACAACGCGCCTTTTCCCGTCTGTATGTCGGCGACAGTTTCGCGAGAAGGAGTCCCTCGGGTTCCGTTCATGCCTGATCCTGGTCAGGCTCGGGAACTTGCGTCCGACAATGCGATGAATTTCGGCGCCCGCTACGGACGCTCCCAATCGGCAATTCCGCCAGGTACGACCCGAAACAAGGGATGAACCTTGGGTGACGCATCCCTTTGCGCCTCGAACCTTCCTGGTGCACGCCTTTCGAGCTTTGTCGTCAAATGACGCCATTCGAAGTCGATTTGACCTGCCGGTACATCGATTTTTTGTGACGTTCCGACACGCATCAATTTGCCTGAATTGAACCGGAACCCCCGCTCAATGGACGCGGCATGCACGGCCCTGAGATATTCAGCAATGAATGCGGTCGGAGAGAACTGCGCACGGAATCTGAGCAACTGGGGATGGTGCCGGTAACCTTTCGTTTCGTTGTTCAGAACCGCCTGGGCGAGCAGCGCCTCCCGCCACAGCGCGACCAGCCCGCGTGAGTCCAGATGCATGGGATGAAGGCTCCAGAGACGCATCCCAGCATACTAAATCCCGTGAAACAGCCGGACAATATGGGCCGTAGCAGATCGATCGGACCAGGGTCGCCAAGATTGCAGTTGGCGAAATTGCGCGCTTTCGTCGACGATTGCAATCGAACGTGTGAGGCCGCTCTCACAAATTGTTCGAACGGCAGGTTGAGGGCAATGAAGGGAACGGCGGGACACGATAACCGACGACCGCAACACCAATTTGCAGCTCAAAAACCTCGGTATTGCATGAACTGGAACTTCAGGTCGCCCTTGGCGCACCGATCCGGAAAAGGGTTGTGGCCCGACGCCCATTCTGACAACGTCGAGCCACTGCATCTTGACACGAACCGGGTCATTTCGAATGACCGCAAAATCCAGACGTCGCTCAATTCTCAGCGCAATCCCGAAATCCTCTCGACAATGTTGACCATTGTTTTCGAGTTTGGGAACGCCCGGTTGAATTCGGTCTCACTATTGAGCTTCAATGGACAGACCGACAAATCTTTCGGCGCCATCTCCCCTTTCGACCAGAACAAGGATCGATGCCTGTCCCGCGTCGCGCTTGTCCTTGAGCACATTCGCGACATCACCCGGTAGATGGACGTCCTCGTGCCCGACCATGGCAATGACATCGCCAGCGCGGATACCCTTGGAGTACGCCTCGCTTTCGACTTCGACATCGGTAATCACGACGCCTTCCGCTTCTTCGTCAAGTCCGAAGGTCTCGCGAAGGGCATCGGTCAGTGCCGAGAGTTCCATTCCGAGCAAGGTATCCGTTTCAGGTTCCTCGGGTGAAAAGGCGGCTGGCACGACACGGTCACGCTCGGCGTCTTCCCGTCGACCCAGAACGACGCTCACGGTCATTTCTTCGCCGTCACGGAAAATCGTCACGGGAACCTCCTTGCCGATTTCGGACCTCCCAACCAGCCGGACCAGTGATCGTACGTCGTCGATGTCCGTCCCGTCGAGAGACAGGATGACGTCACCCTGCTGGATACCCGCGTTCTTGGCGGGACCGCCATCCATCATGTTGGTCACGAGGGCGCCGTCCCGGCCTTCCAGCCCGATCGCTTCGGAGATCTCGGGATCTATGTCCTGAATGGAAACGCCAAGCCAACCCCTGCGCGTCTCTCCATGGTCGAGCAATTGCTCGACGACGGGTGCAACCACGTTTGACGACATCGCGAATCCCAGTCCGATCGAACCGCCAGTCGGCGAAATGATGATCGTATTGACCCCAATGACTTTTCCGTCGAGATTGAACAAAGGACCTCCGGAATTGCCACGATTGATCGCAGCATCCGTCTGGATGTAGTCGTCGTAAGCGCCGTCGAGGGCACGGCCGCGCGCAGAAATGATCCCTGCAGAAGCGGAAAAGCTCTGACCGAGCGGGTTACCAATCGCGACGACCCAATCACCGACTCTCGCTTCGTCGCTATCCCCGAATTCGAGAATTGGCAGTGGTTCGTCGACACTCACCCTGAGCAAGGCGATGTCGGTCTTGGGATCCGCACCGACAACCGTTGCTTCAGCTGAAGTTCCGTCGAAGAAGTCGACCTCGATACCCGAAGCGCCACTAATGACGTGATTGTTGGTGACTATGTAGCCATCGCTCGAAATGATGAACCCGGATCCGAACGATGCCCTCCTTCGCAGCCCCTGTTCCGGTTGAGTCTGCTGATCGCGAAACTGCCGAAAAAAGTCCTCGAACGGAGTTCCCTTGAACGGATTGGGAATCTGGCCGGAAAATGGCTCGACTGCCTCGGCAGTCTGTGTAACTGTGATGTTGACAACAGCGGGATTGAGATCCTCGATGAGGTCAGCAAAGCTTTCGGGAACATACGACGCATGCCCGTATGGCACCTGAATCAAAAACAGCGCGACCACCGCTGCCCCAAACCCGCGACATGGTCGAGCCCACGCCGCGGTCAAATCTCCGACTGCTGCCCCAAGCATCCTGATCCTCATGACACGCCTCCATTGGTTTCAGTTGATACTCGATGACCCTCGTTTAGTCATTGACCTGGCAGAGTCAAAATCGCGTAACGTAAATTCAACGTGAAACCGGGAGAGGAGTAGCCCCTTGGCGGGACCTACTTGACCTGCGTCAAAGTGATTCCGGATGTGGCAACGAATGGGTTCCGGAATTCCAGGACTTTCGACCAGGTCGGGACGAGTGTCAGCCCCAATTCTTGGCAACCCAGACGAGTGCGGCCCCCAGGGTCATGATCAAGAGACCCGCAATTCGACGCTGATCCTTTCCCAATCTGGCTATCGCCTTGATAACGTCCTCGAGGCGCATCGGGATGAGCACAAGTACCAATCCCTCGACAACAGCTACGACGCCTAGGCCGAGCACCAGATCGCGCATTGCCTACCTTTGAACGGTATCAGACTTCAGGTAATCGAAAAACTCGCTGTCGGGAGCGATGACCAAGGTGGAATTCTCTCCCCTGAGCGACTTCTCATACGCGCTGAGCGATCGATAGAAGGCAAAAAACTCGGGATTGCGGCCAAATGCGTCGGCAAAGATCGAGTTACGAAGCGCATCCGCTTCTCCGCGAATGATCTCCGATTGTTTTCTTGCCTCGGAAGTCAATTCGACCACGGTGCGGTCGGCCTGTGCCCTGACCTTTTGGGCGGCTTCCTTTCCTCTGGCGATTTCATCGGCAGCCTCTCGCTGTCTTTCGGCCCGCATGCGTTCGAAGGTCGCCGCCAGGTTTTGCTCTGGCAAATCGGCCCTCTTGATGCGAACATCGATGATCTCCACGCCCAGGGCTTCAGCTTCTCCCCTCGCCCCGTCCCGGATCTGGTTCATGAGAGCAGCCCGGTCAGCCGACAGTACGGTGCCCGAGGTCACACCTCCAAGGACTTCGCGCAATTGTGCGTTCAGAATTCTCTCCAGGCGCGGTTCCGCACCTCCGACCCCGCTCGTGCCCACGGCCCTCCTGAACTGTACGCTGTCCTTGATCCTCCAGCGCGCAAACGCATCGACAACAAGACGGCGGTCGTCGAGGGGCGTGACTTCCAGCGGCTGGGTATCCAGAGGCAGAATACGATCATCGTAACGGACGATTTCCTGAACGATCGGGATCCTGAATGACAGGCCCGGGTTTTCCTTGACCGACAAAACCTGCCCGAATTGAAGGACAAGCGCTTTCTCGCGTTCGTCGACGATGAAGATCGCCGAGAGAAGCCCGAATCCGATCACGGCGAGAACAGGAATTACATATGCTGCACGAGTCATTCTGCTTTACCCATGGTTCAGCCGGTCAGCGGTCCGACTTTCTGATTTCGTTCAACGGGAGATAAGGTACGACGCCCTGGCTGTTTTCGGCTCTCTCGTCGATGATGATCTTGTCTACGTCTCCCAGGACTTTTTCAATGGTCTCCAAATAGAGTCGCTTGCGGGTCACTTCCTCCGCCTTCGAGTATTCCTCGAGAACCGCCAGAAAACGCGATGCTTCACCTTCGGCTTCATTGACGACCTGTGCCCGATATCCTTCGGCTTCCTGTTGCAAGCGCGCAGCTTCACCTCGTGCTTCGGCGACGACCTGGTTGGCGTACGCATCAGCCTGTTTCTCAAGCGTGTCACGCGTTTGCTCGGCTGCCTGCACTTCGCGGAAGGCGTCGATGACTTCACGCGGAGGGTCTGCCTTGTCAAAATTGACACGGACGATGTTGACGCCTGACTGGTAGCTGTCGAGCGTTTCCTGGATCAGGTCCTGCAATTCCTGCGCAATGAGTCCGCGGTCACGGTTGAGAATCGGAGCAAGATTCGACCGGGCAATGATCTCGCGCATTGCCGATTCAGACACTGCCCTGATCGTGTCCCGGGGGGCAGCAAGATTGAACAGGAAACTCGGAAGGTCCCTTATGTTCCAGACAACCTGAAAATCGATATCGACGATGTTTTCGTCGCCGGTCAACATGAGACCTTCATCCGACCGCACACCGGAACCGACTCCAATGTCTTCGGTATTTTCCCGCGTGACCGGAAGGATTTCCTTCCCGACAATCGGCCAGGGCGCAAAGTTCAGACCCTCGGTGCCGGTCTGGTAATACTCGCCGAAAAGCAGTTCTACCGACTGCTCAGATGTGTCGACGCGGTAAAACGACAGGAAAAGCCATCCGGCGATCAAAGCGAGAATGACAAAGATCAGACCGCCGCGACTGATCCTGGGACCGCCGCCACTGCCGCCACGTCCCCTTCCAAATCCTCCACGGCCTCCCATGAGTCCCCGGAGTCGTTCCTGGCCCTTGCGGACGAATTCGTCCATGTCGGCAATATTCTGATGATCGCCGCCCGCCCCTGGACGTCGATCACCCCCTCGCTGCCCTCTGCGGTCATCGCCACCACCGGGAAATCCTCCTCCCCAGGGGCCACCTGAATTATTGCCTGGCATGCTTGCTGTTAACCTCCCGCAGTTGCGCGACGAATCCAATCCGAATCGGTCAAAACCGTCAATTCGCGCTGCTAGTGATACATAGCGAAAACTGGCAGGATTTATCCAGTTCTAATTGACGAGCATTTATCATTCCCGGTCTGCTCCAGATTCGTGGAGCGAAAATTCACATTTGCGTGGGTTTTCATAATGAAACGCGAATGCAGGCTGCGTGTTCTGGCCTCGGCAATTGACTTCAAGCCCCTTCACAAGGGTTGGTTCGGATCATTGACCGAGTGGCAGGACCGGAGGCCGACCGCGACCGCGACCTTGGGCGCCGGGAAAGCGGATTTTTCGGTCCTACGAAGGCCCCGACCCGCTTACGTGCACCGCGGGGCCCCAAGTGTCGGTCAGGCGAATTCCTCCTGGCCATGGGTCCGATGGATCGAGGAGATGTTGATGAATTCCCGTGATCCAGGCACGACCGGAAACCTCGGGAATGACCGCACATTCACCGTTTACGCGCGTTGTACTGATGATTCTGCCGATGAATTCAGATCCGATTATTGACACGGCTTTCAGGCACTCCCCCACCCTGAGCTGGCCTCTTGCGTGCAGCAATGCCAACCTCGCGGACACGGCGGTCCCGGTTGGAGAACGATCAACCCTGCCGGGCCTGATGACCACTGCCGAATTGCTGCGGATGCCGTCCGTATACGGCTCGACACTTCCGGCAAACAGACAAAACGATATTCCGGACATTCCCGGCAGTTCAGGATGGCTAAAGCTCAGCTGCTCTTTGGCTGCGGCGACGATTCGTGTCCCGATTTCGGCGATCTTTCGGGCTTCGTCCCTGCGCAGCTCAAGACCAAGGTCTCCGGCATTGACAACAACGAAACTGTCCCCACCAAACGCAACGTCTACGGAAATTCTACCGGTTCCCGGAAGTTGAAGCACGGCGTCGAGTTGATCGGCAAATGACGGAATGTTCTGGAAAGTGATCCGAACAGCCTTTCCGTCACGACATTCGGCCCGAACACGAATGAGGCCACCGGGCGCTTCAATCTTGAATTGCGTCACCGGTTCAATCATCGGAATCAATCCGGTTTCGAGCAAAACCGTGGCCACGCAAATCGTATTCGAACCCGACATGGCAGGATTGTCTTCGGGTTCCATGATGATGAAACCGATCTCCGCCTCCGGGTGTTTTGCAGGCACGAGCAGATTGGCGTGTCGAAAAACACCTCCGCGCGGTTCGTTGAGAAGGAAGTTTCTCAGAATTCCATCATCAAGAAGCCAACGCCTCTGTTCCCAAATCGATTCCCCTGGCGGCGGCGGCACCCCGCCGACAACGACATCGCCGACTTCACCCTCCGCATGCGCCGAAACGACATGAATGATTCGATTGCTGCGCACTCTGATGCCTACGATTCGACTTGAAACGCCGGGCGTACGTGCCTCGTGGCCAAGGGCACGATTCCCAGTCCCGGCCGGTCTGAAACACTCATCGTACCACCTACCCGAGTTGGAGCGTCCGGGGAAATCTCCATGTCGCAGTAGGAATTGAAGTCGGTTGCCGAAAAATACACGCGCGACGGCGTTGACAGGGCCAGATGGGCGATCGCCGTGGTGGCAACATCACCTCCCCAACTGTCTTCAATCGTCATGGCAATCCCCGCCTCGATGCAGATGTCTCTCAGGATGCGCGCCTTGGTCAGCCCCCCTACCCTTGATATCTTCAAGTTGATGACGTCCATCGCGTCGTTCGAAATTGCCCTGATCAGGTCGGCAGCTTCCGTGATAACCTCGTCGAGAATGAACGGCCGAGCGGTTCGCCGCCGGATCGACAAACACTCTTCGTAGGTTGCACAGGGCTGTTCAACAAAAATGTCCAGGTCTTTCACCGCATCGACGACCCTCGCCGCCTGAGCACGCGTCCACCCGCCATTCGCGTCCGCAACGAGTACGCAATCGCCAGGCAATGCATCGCGCACCGCGGCAATCCTTTCGATGTCGTCGTCAGGGTTTCCGCCAACCTTGAGCTGAAATCGGCGATATCCTTCATCAAGGAATTTCCCGACCGAAACCGCCATCTCTTCCGGCGTACCCTGGGAGATTGCCCGATATAACGCGACGGTGGATTGAAGCTGACCACCAAGCAATGCGTGTAGCGGTCGATCGGTAACCTGGCCGACAATGTCCCAGAGGGCGACGTCCAGGGGCGACTTGACGTAGGGATGGCCGCACAAGACGGAATCCATGAGCTGGTTGACGCGATTGATGTTTGTCGGGTCCGCCCCGATCAGATGGGGGGCAATCGTCTCGACCCCTGTGCGTACACCAGATGCGTATGACGGCAGATAAACCGGCCCGAGGGGACAGCATTCACCGAAACCGCTAATTCCCTCGTCGGTCTCGATCTCGACAATCGTACTGTCAAAGACCTCGACGAACTTTCCGTCCGCCCATGCGTATTTTCCCTCCTTCAGGGGTAGGTCGACTTTCCACGCACGAATCTTCGATATTTTCATATGTCCTGTTTCCCGGCGTTTCCCACTTTGCAGGCTGAATTCCCTGCCGGCACGCGGTCCTGCCTGTCTTCAAACCGACGCATGCACCGCGTCAACCACAAATCCGGCGCATGGCCCACATCCAATCCATCCATCAAATCGACCTCGCGGCGCGGGCCATCGTCACGAGTTCCTCTGCCGCCGTGGGATGCACGGCGACCGTGCGATCGAAATCGTCTTTGGTCGCGCCCATCTTGACCGCAATACCCGCCAATTGAATCATTTCGGCGGCGCCCGGGCCAACGATATGGCACCCCATCACCTTTCCTGTGGATTTCGCGACGACAAGTTTCATCAGCATGAACTCGTCGCTTCCGGACAAAGCAGTGGACATGGGGCGAAACTTAGATTCGTATACATCAAAGCCGGCGGATCCGGATCCATTGAACGCCCCCTGTTCCTCGGTCAATCCAACCGTTCCGGCTTCCGGCTGCGTGAATACTGCCGTCGGAACGATCTCGTGATCCGGTTTCGTTGGCACTCCTTCAAAAATGGTCCGGACGAACGCGACTCCCTCCCGAATGGCAACAGGCGTCAGGTTGACCCGATCGGTCACATCCCCGATTGCGTAGACCGACGGTACGGACGTCCTTGAATAGGCATCAACCGCGATTTCACCCCTCGGACCAAACTCAACGCCGATTTCCCCGAGGCCCATGCCTCCGGAATTCGGGTGCCGACCTGTTGCGTAAAGCACGATGTCGGCGTGGTGTTTTTCGCCGTTCGAATCTGTCACCAGGAGCCCTGAGTCGGAATTTTCGATCGACACGACATTGGTCTCGAGACACAATCTGACGCCCCGATTGCACATGCCGTCGGCAACAGTCTGGCGGATTCCGCCGTCGAACCCCCTCAGGATCTGCTCTCCCCGATAGAGTTGGGTAACTGTCGAACCGCACCCGTTCAGGATGCCGGCAAATTCGCATGCAATATATCCGCCTCCCACAATGAGCGACCGTGATGGAAGCCTGTCCAGATGAAACACCTCGTTCGAGGTGATTGCACGACCCGCTCCGGGAATGTCCGGCACGAAAGGAGACCCGCCGGTTGCGACGAGAATGTGTTTCGTGACAAGTCGATCTCCGGTTGCAAGCATGACCGTATGGGGATCAACGACCTCTGCCCGGCAGTCGAAGATCTCGACTCCGGCATTCCCCAGGCTGGAACGGTAAATCTCCTCCAGCCGCTCGAGTTCACGATCTTTTGCGGAGATCAGGGCGTTCCAGTCGAACACGCTGTCTCCAACGGACCATCCGAATCCGCGCGCGTCTTCGAATGCCGAGGAATAACTGGACGCGTACACGAGGAGTTTTTTCGGCACGCATCCGCGAATGACACAGGTACCGCCCATCCGGAATTCTTCCGCGAGAGCAACGCGTGCCCCGGTTTCGGCGGCAATTCTTGCAGCGCGGACGCCGCCGGATCCGCCACCGATGACAAAGAGGTCGAAATCAAACATCTGAGGAATCAATTGTCTTCGAAAGCCAGGCGCAACCTAACGGTTCTGTTGCGCGATGAACCCAGTACCGTGTTTCAGCAAATGACAACGCGACCATCCCTTGCCCCGACCGCACACTCGCTTGCCATGTTGACGAACAGACCGGTTTCGACGACACCGGGAATGCAGTTCAACAGGCTGTCGAGTTCACCAACATCGCGGATCGTGCCCAGGTGCAGATCCAGAATCGCATTGCCTTCGTCCGTGACGAACTGTCGTTCACCCCTTTGCCGCCAAGTCGTCGTGAAATCCGAAAAACCGCACGAACGAAGTTCGGCGCAAATCCTGGACTGCGTATCCAGCTTTCCGAACGGGATGATCTCGAGAGGTAACGGATAGGTTCCCAGGATATCAACCAGTTTGCTTTCATCCGCGATCACGACAAACCTCTCGGACGCCGCAGCAACGATCTTCTCGCGGAGCAACGCGCCTCCGCCTCCCTTGATCAAGTCCCTGTTTGGGCCGATTTCGTCCGCACCATCGACAGTCACGTCAAGGCGGCCGATCTGATCAAGATCCTCGACCTTGATCCCTGCGCCCTTTGCGACGCCGGCACTGCGGGCCGATGTCGCGGTTGCCCTGATCCTCAACCCGTCACGAACCTTCTGGCCGAGCAACCGAATGAAGATCTCGGCTGTCGACCCCGTTCCCATCCCGACTTTCATGCCGTTCTCGACTTGAGCCACGCCATGCCGGGCAGCGGCGGTCTTGGCGGTATCGAAAGGTTGGTCGGAACTTGCATTGGCCTTTTGACCGCTTTGGTTCCTTTGATGGTGAGAATCGCTCATTGAAGTCACGCTAGCCAGCACCGGCAGTACCCGGTTTCAACCTTCAATACCAACGAAACGGTGGTCCGGTGCAAGTCAAAACCGACGTGCACCTCCGTCGTCGTTTCTTCCGTAAAGTTCCGTCGATTTTCTCTCGGGATGCAGGGGTAAAATCGCATTCTGACGGCCCGGGGCTTGACCCGGCTCGGGCCCGGTCTTCGCCGAAGGGCGCCCTGCAAGACGGAAACACCCCTGATGTATCGCCCCGATTAGCGTTCGGAATGTGTTGTCACGCCGTATACGTGGTTGTACGGGTAAAGAAAGTTGTTGTCCGGAAAGGAGTTTCCGCGTTCGGGAAGGTCTCCGGGATCAGGTCGTGCCAGATATACACGCGGCCGGTTCAACCTGGGTGGTGACCCGGCCCCGACAGACCGCGCATGTCCTGCCTTGTCGTGGATCGTGGGCAGGAATTGCGCAAACCAGTCAGAAAACGCCGGTAACGGACGCTCTTCGGTCGTGGATTCGGGTGACAGTTGATCCGGCAGGCATCGATGCCGCCATGCTACGATCAGGCTAGCCAGATGTATCTGAGTGTTTTTGACATGTTCAAGATTGGGGTGGGCCCGTCGAGTTCCCATACGATGGGCCCGATGATTGCTGCCGGCCGATTCCTCAGGCACATTCGTGACAGCCAGGTACCGGTCAAGCGGCTTCAATGCTCGCTTCACGGTTCCCTTGCATTTACCGGCAAGGGGCACGGAACTGACAGAGCGGTAATCCTCGGATTCGCCGGGTTCAAACCCGATTCTTTCGACCTTGAAAAAGCCATTTTGGAGTTGGAGGAAGTCAAGACATCGGCGACCGTGACTCCGTCTGGATTCGGCAGTTTCGATTTCGACCCGGAGACTGACCTGGTCTTTAATTTCGAAGTAAAGCTGACCAGACACCCGAACGGTTTGAACATGCGGGGCCTGGACGCAACGGGGACCGTTGTCGTTGAACAATCATACTTTTCAATTGGAGGCGGATTTGTTCTGACAGGCGATGAATTCGATGCTGACAAAACAGACCGGAAAACCGGTCCGGACGTTCCGTTTCCCTTTCTGTCCGCAGCTGAACTGCTCGCTCAGGCCGAGACGCACGACAAGACCATTGCCGAAATCATCTTTGCCAATGAATGTACCCTGGATAATCCGGCCGCCATTCGCGCTCGACTACTTCGAATCTGGCGGGCAATGAACGGATGCATTGATGCCGGCCTGTCCCAGGAGGGGTTGCTCCCGGGAGGTCTCAATGTTCGCAGGCGCGCAAAATCCATTTACGATTCCCTGATTGCGGAAAGAGGTCGCAACAAGTCGACCCCCCATGTCGTGAATGACTGGATTTCAGCCTATGCCATGGCGGTCAACGAGCAAAACGCGGCGGGGGCACAAGTCGTCACGGCGCCGACCAACGGTGCTGCCGGGGTAATTCCGGGTGCATTTCGATACTATCTCGATCACGTTTCCGGTTCTGATGAGTCGGACTCGATTGACTACCTGCTGACCGCCGGAGCCATTGGTGCGATCATCAAGACAAATGCGTCGATTTCGGGCGCAGAAGTCGGTTGCCAGGGGGAAGTCGGATCGGCGTCTGCGATGGCCGCCGCAGGTTTGTGCGCGATTCTCGGTGGTTCGCCGAAACAAGTCGAGAACGCGGCCGAGATTGCGCTTGAGCATCATCTCGGCATGACGTGCGACCCGGTCAAGGGCCTGGTGCAGGCGCCGTGCATCGAACGGAACGCACTCGGGGCCATAAAGGCAATATCGTCCGCGTCACTTGCGCTTCGGAGCGACGGAAACCACCTCATTCCACTGGACGCCTGCATCGAAACCATGCGTCAAACGGGTATCGATATGAGCGACAAGTACAAGGAGACCTCGACCGGCGGACTCGCCGTCAACACTCCCGTTTGCTGATTGGGCGGAAAACCGGATCAGCCGGCACGCGTTTGCCCGTTCATGCGCGCAACGCCTGAGCAACCTTCTGCAATTCGCTTCGGGGCAACATGATCAGAAGGTTTCCCTGATCGACCCTGATTTCCAGCCGAGGGCCGGTCGTCAAGTTGGAAGTTCCGATTATCCCCGAGGGATGGAGTTCGAGGCCGTCCAGGGGCCACTTCAATCCCTTGCTCCGTGCCGAAACAGAACTGAATGGAAACACCGAAACAGTTGTTTTTTCCGGTATCGGCATTTTCAAAGTTTGCGGGACTCGAAAACAGATTTCGTACCGGGTTATCAGCAAGGCGGGATGGGTCGTGTACTTTGCCAGTGACGCGAGTGCCGCCAATTCGTGGTCCAGGCGAAATCCGGTGAATCCGATACAGACGATCAACGGTGCGGCAACATGCGAAAGGCATTTGTCAAAGTCGGTCGTGTCCTGATCGTCAATTCGGACCAGTTTTTCCGGAAACCTCTCGCGAACCTCCGTCGAGATCGAATCCAGGTCACCGACGATCAGGTCGGGCTCAAGGCCCTGTTCGGAAGCATCGTTCGCCGCGCCGTCCGCGCAAACGAGAACCGGGGCAATATCGATCGCGTCACGTAAATCTCTTGAGGAGAAATCCCCCCCGCCAAGCAACGTGACGGCAGAACGGTATTCCTTTTTCCCGGTCATTGCCTTTTCCGACATCGCTTGAGCACACCACTCGAGATCCACTGATCGAGAGAAACCGTTTCAAATTCCTGTACAGGGGCTCCGGTCACATCGAAACCTGTTTCAAACTGAACCTTGCGCCTCGGATTCCCGCCGTACGGAAAACGGATGTCGAGATCAGCTTGCCGACAGCCTTGTCGCAACGTCTTTTCATGTGGCGGCAAAACGTCTCAACCCGGGAAGCTGGACCCAGTCCACTCAACGGTTGGATTCGTCCCTTCCAACGCCCCTGAAAATTGAACGAAACGGCAAGGCCCATGCGACTCCGACCCCGACATACGTCAAGAACTCGACGAATACCGGCGGACGATCGAACATGTTGATCACGGTTATCGCCAAGACGACGTAGACCGGTAACCAGACAATCAGGATCAACAGGGCCATGCGTCGTCGCGTTCGGAAGCGGAATCTCATCTCGTGGCAAACGGATTCGATACACAAATGACGTCTTCTCTTTCAGGAGAGGTTGAGAGCAACGCGACCGGACAATGAACAAGTTCCTCTATTCTCCGGATAAACTTGATTGCGGATGCAGGAAGATCAATCCAACGCCGGGCACCGGCCGTGCTCTCCGACCAGCCTTCAAGCGTTTCGTAAACTGGCCTGACCCGCGTCTGTTCGTCTTCAGCGACCGGAAGCGCGTCGAGATTTTGCCCGTCGAGTTCGTATCCCGTGCAGATCCGAACCTGTTCCAGGCCATCAAGAACATCCAGTTTGGTGAGTGCGATGCCATCAACGCCACTCGTTGCACAAGACTTTCGAACAAGCAGGGCGTCAAACCAGCCACAACGGCGGTGCCGTCCCGTCACGGTGCCCTTTTCGCGCCCGACTTCGGCGATATGCCTCGCCGTCTCGTCGAACAGTTCACAGGGAAAAGGCCCTTCCCCAACGCGAGTCGTGTAGGCCTTGACGATCCCCAGAACAAACCCGACGGCAGCCGGACCGATACCCGTCCCTGTTGCGACTGCCCCCGCCACGGTGTTGGAAGACGTCACAAACGGATATGTCCCGAAATCAACATCGAGATGGGTCCCCTGGGCGCCCTCGAACAGAATTCGAGCGCCGGATCGATGACGAAGACCGAGCGTCTCCCACGCGGGTCCGGAAAACTTCAGGATCTTTGGGGCAACTTCCGAGAGATCGGATTTGAGTTTCTCCCTGTCGACAGGTCCCACGCCCAGCCCGATTCTCAAGGCATCGTGGTGTGAAAGCAAACGGTCCAGCCGCAAGTCCAGCGTCTTTTCATCCGCGAGATCGGCAACGCGAACGGCCCGGCGCCCAACCTTGTCCTCGTAAGCCGGCCCGATTCCCCTGCCCGTCGTGCCGATCCTGACCTTGCCCGCGTTTTTTTCCCTGATCCTGTCCAGTTCCCCATGGACTGGAAGAATAAGGGGGGCGTTTTCTGCGATCATCAGATTTTCTGGCGATACTTCGACTCCCCGTGCGGAAATTCCGTCGATTTCATCCACAAACGCCCACGGATCGAGCACGACCCCGTTGCCGATAACGGACAGCTTTCCGGGTCTCAGGATTCCTGACGGAACGAGCGAAAGCTTGAAGACCTGGTCATCTATGACGAGCGTGTGCCCGGCATTGTGACCGCCCTGGAATCGAACAATGATGTCAGCCTGTTCAGACAGCCAATCGACAATCTTGCCCTTGCCCTCATCGCCCCACTGGGCGCCGATAACCGTTACGTTCGTCACATCACTGGATCCGGATCTGTTCCTGTCGGCGAAGTACATAACCTGCGCCACCCGGCGCTTGTAACCTCATTCTGAAGTGGTATCGAATCGATTTCGGCCTGGCTGACATTCGAACCCTGTCACATGCGAGACTTGCGACATGGGTCGGATGTCGTGTTGGCACTGAGTCGCGATTTGTGAATAATCGGGCCATGAAATCCAATAAGAGGCCTGGCTTTCGCCCTCTCAACCCGGACTTTGAACAGAATGTTCGGATCAATTTCGATCGTCAAGGATTGATGCAGACACTCTCTGCGACAGTTGTCAGTATCAAACCCGGGAATGTGGCGATCAAAGCCCCTGTCGGCAAAAAGGTCAGCCAGCAGGATGGATTTCCGCACGCGGGTTTCGGTTGGAGCCTGGGCGACTCCGCGGCAGGGTTTTCTGCCTTGTCGCTGATGGCGCCGGGAGAACGGGTATTGACGATCGAAATGAAAACGAACCTGCTATCTCCAGCCACCGGAGATGTCCTCGTGGCTGAAGGACGGGTCATCAGGTTCGGAAGACGGGTCTGCACCGTCGCAGCGGAAATTTACACCGAACTCGCGGACGACCCGGATATCAAACACGTGGCAACCATGTTGGGAACCATGATTCGGGTGCCTCCCGAAGATCGCGGGTAGCCCTCCAAGCCGGGTGATCGCGAAATCCTGCCGGAATGGCCGACCGAAAAATCGTATCGCCGTTACGGGTGTCAGCCCATGGTACACCGTTCCGAAAGTGTTTCAGGCATTCATTCCCGGCGGGGAATACCGAAGCATGATGATCCTGGAACACGGCTCGAGGCATCGTGCCGGGTGCCGGTTTCTCCGTATCCCGTGACAATCCATCTCGACACGGGGGAATGGATAAAATAAACAGTGCCGTCGCACAAACCTTTCGGGAGACATCAGGCGATGCAGAATGTTGTCTTGGTCGTACACCTGGTCCTCGCATTATGTCTGATTGCGATTGTTCTGTTCCAGCGTTCCGAGGGAGGCGGACTCGGAATTGGCGGCGGCAATCCGATGGCCGGCCGTGCGCAGGCGAACCCGCTTTCGAGAGTAACCTGGGCGCTCGCAGTGGCCTTTCTCATCACCAGCATGTTTCTCACCATCCTCGCCGCCCGATTGGCGGAATCCGATTCGGTCCTGGAGCGCTTGGGCAGTTCGGTACCGGTGGAGGCGGAATCCGGTCAGGATTCCCCGCTGGGCGATGATCTTCTCCCTCCGATCCTGGGCGACTCTCCCGCGACTCCTCCCAAACAGGAGTGATCGAGCGAAAGGTCTTCTGCGTTCAAAACGACTGGCCGGTGAACCGGGTTGCCCCTGACTATTGAAGCATGGTCCATGCCGAACGGCATAGGGACCCGGTCCTACCAAATCTGCCAGTCTGTTCGTCCTCTTTTTCTATTTCAGCCGTCGTTCCGGGGTTCCGGGACCAGGGCGATCGCGTTTGAAGAAATTTCCTCTTGGCTTCCGAGTGATTGCACGATTCCCCGTTGAAAAACAAAAACCTGAGTCAGGGATGAAGCAGGACAATGGAGGACTTCGCACCAATCTTCGACGGGGTGGAAGACCCCCGGACCAGCAACGCGACCCGTCACAATCTCCATGAAATGC
>JAPOVX010000197.1 GCA_026707935.1 Paracoccaceae bacterium | reverse complement strand
TCAAGCGCCGCGGCGTGGAACTTCGTGAGGCATTCAACCAGATTGAACGCTATCTGCTCGAGAGTTTCTGGGCAGGAACGGTGCTTTTTGAATATGTTCAGTTGTTCGTGATCAGAAACGGTACCCACACGAAGTTTTAAAGCAATACGGTCCGTGAAGGGCATCTTAACGAGACAAAAGGGCGCAACAGGCGTTCCCGGCGACTGACCTCCAACAGCTATTCCTTCACCTCCTGGTGGGCCGACGCAAAGAACCGGACAATTCCCGATCTCATGGGATTCACGACGACCTTCTTTGCCAAGCACACGCTGCTGAACATCCTCACGAGGTATTGCGTCTTCGATGTTGACCGCAAGCTGCTGGTAATGCGCCCGTACCAGATTGCGGCGGTCGAGCGGATGCTGCAACGCATTCTCGCGAGCGCGAGCGAACCTGGGAAACTCGGCAAAGCTGAAGCGGGCGGTTACATCTGGCATGCAACCGGCAGCGGAAAGACGTTGACGAGTTTCAAGGCGGCGCAGTTGGCGCGCGCTCTACCTGACGTGGACAAGGTACTCTTTGTGGTGGACCGCAAAGATCTCGATTACCAAACCATGCGTGAATACGAGCGTTTCGAAAAGGGCGCAGCGGATTCAAACGCCTCGACCAGGGTGCTGCAACGGCAGCTTGAAGACCCGCAGGCGCGTATTATCATCACGACCATTCAGAAACTCAGCCGTTTCGTGGCCAGAAACACGACACATCCGGTCTACCGTGCGCGAAGTGTCATCATATTTGACGAATGTCATCGCAGCCAGTTCGGGCAGATGCATGCGGACATCACACGCGCCTTCAGGCGTTACCATCTGTTCGGGTTCACAGGCACGCCGATATTCTCGAGCAACGCAGGGCAGCAGGGGGACCCGTTGCGCCGCACCACGGCTCAGGTCTTTGGCGACAGGCTCCACGACTACACGATCGTCGACGCGATCAATGACAAGAACGTGCTGCCGTTTCGTATCGATTACATCAACACCATAAGTGTTGCACCTGGCATCGCGACAAAACAGGTCACGGCCATTGATTCGGAACGCGCTCTGCTTGCGCCTGAGCGGATTACACAGGTCGTGGGCTATGTGCGCGAGCACTTTGACCAGAAGACAAGGCGTAATTCGCGATACCACCATGCTGGCAGGCGTGTAGGGGGGTTCAACTCCATCTTCGCCACCGCATCCATAGAGGCAGCCAAGCGCTACTACGCCGAATTTATCAACCAGCAGGATAGCCTGTCCGTCCATGAACGTTTGAAGGTCGGATTGATCTACAGCTTCGCCGCCAATGAAGAACAACCCGACGGACTACTTGGCGAGGAAGGGTTCGAGACCGAGGGCCTGGACGAAAGCTCGCGTGACTTCCTCGATTCCGCCATCGGCGACTATAACAAGATCTTCAATACGAGTTTCGACACATCATCGGAGAAGTTCCAGAACTACTACAAGGACATCTCGATGCGTCTCAAGGCGCGCGAGCTTGATCTCGTGATCGTGGTCAACATGTTTCTGACCGGCTTTGACGCTACCACGGTCAACACGCTCTGGCTGGACAAGGGCCTGCGCGCGCATGGCTTGATCCAGGCATATTCTCGCACCAACCGGATTCTGAATTCGGTCAAGACTTACGGTAACATCGTCTCCTTCCGGAACCTGGAGACGCAAACCAACGAAGCGCTCGCGCTCTTTGGCAACAAGGACGCGAGGAGCATAGTTCTCCTCAAGCCCTACGGCGAGTATGCCGCCGAATATCGGAAACAGGCAATGAGGCTCCTTGCTGCGTATCCGCTCGAGAATCCAATCGAGGGCGAGGCCGCGCGGAAAGAGTTCGTCAGGTTGTTCGGAGCAATATTGCGTCTAAGGAACATACTGACTTCGTTCGACGAATTTGCAGACAACGAAGACATCTCCGATCGCGCATTTCAGAACTATCAAGGTATTTATCTTGATGTCTACGCCGAGTTTCGCGGCCAAAGGCGTGCGGACCGCGAAGTCGTGGACGATGATCTGGTCTTCGAAATCGAACTGGTGAAGCAAATCGAGGTGAACGTCGATTACATCCTGTTACTTGTGGAAAGAGCTCAAAAGGCCGAAGGGGCAAAGCAGAAAAAGGCGATTCAGGCCAGCATCCAACGCGCCGTTGATGCCAGTCCGAGCTTGCGCGACAAGAAGGACCTGATCGAACAGTTTGTAGCCTCCATATCAGCGAAGCACGACGTCAATGTCGAATGGCGTGTTTTTGTCGGGGACATGAAAAAGCGTGAACTTGACCGGATCATTCATGGCGAGGGATTGAATGCGGCCGAGACGAAACGATTTATGGAAGGCGCATTCCGGGACGGTGCGCTGCCGACCACCGGCACGGCAATCACCAAGGTGTTGCCGCCAGTGTCTCGGTTCGGCAAAGACAGTGGACATGCCGTGAAAAAGCAAGCCGTGCTTGACAAGTTGGGGGCATACTTCAATCGCTTTCTCGGATTAGGTTGAAACCTGTCGAACGGACGCGCCAGCACGGCAGGTTCAGACAAACAGTTTTATGTTACGCCAAATCGGCATTTCCGGCATTCCAGCCTCACCGCTGACCGGCCAACGTCTCGAACCAGGGAAAGTTCGCCATGGCATGTATGGCATCAGCCACATTGGTACGCGCCGTTCAACCGGGTGCGAAACTATCCGAACATGCGACCCAACCGTCCCGCCAAGTAGAGAAAGTCGTCGATCGCGGCCAGGAAAACCAGAACCGACACGATCAGGCCCCAGGTCCCGATTCCGCGCCGGGTGTCTTCGATGCCGGAAAGGACGGACAGCAGGATTTGTTCGCACCTGTTCACACAGGTCGAGCAACTGGAGGCGTATGTAGCCGTCTTGTCATGCAGTTTCTTCATCTCCTTCAGGGCCTCGACGACTATCGCGGTCGACTCGCCGGCCGCGGCACCTGCGTCGAATTCGGAAGTCGTCCCGCTATCCCGGAAGGCCTCGACAAGCCTTTCCCGTTCCTGCTTGCTGTCGCGCAGTTCTTCCAGTGTTGCCCGCTGCACGGCCAGCATCTCGTCCCAGGGAAAGCTCGCCATGGCCCTGATGGCGCCGGCCACATCGGTTGTCGTCACCGGATCCTGTTTCTCTGTCATGACCGATTCCTCCCGTTTGTTTGGTGTTCACTGGCTGTCCCTTGTCTTGTATTCCTTCCGTTCTTGTCCACCGAAACAAGCGTCCGCTGGATCGCGTATCTGCCAACTGTCGGATTTCCGCCCCATGATCGCGCGGCTCGGAGTTTTCGATTTGCACAGTCGTTCTACCGCAAGGATTGTGTGTTCCTTGAACAGAACGCTCAGTGAGCATTGTCTCGGCGTCACTTCGGGTTGGTGATTCACAGTCCGAAAACGCAAGTCCGGCATGGCGACTAACGTGTACGACAAGAGCTAGTGTCGGCATGCTGCTCATCGGGGCGCGAGATGCGTGTATTCTACCAAGGCCCAAATCGGGTATTGGTGTTCACCGAAGAAACGATCTTTCGCAAACATCCCGGAGATGTGCGGTGACGAAAAAGAGAGAAAAGCCGCCGAGATGGCAGAAGGGCAGCATGGAAATCCCGATTACGTTGCCATCTTCGAAGACCAAGAGCGGCAAGGAAGAAACTGTACAGATCGGTCTGAAATGGGAGGTTCTCCGATCCAGGCCGATGAGACCCCGGGATTGGACCCGACTGGGAATCTACAGCGCCCGCAACAAATTGGCTTCCGTGAAAGATGCGCTGGACGACGGGGAGGAGTTCACGATCGAGCACGTGAAAGACCTTGAAAGCAGTCTCACACACACCATCAGGGCATGGTGTTGGTCGCACCTGCGTTGCAAGGGCGCGAAGGACGACAATCACAGTTATTGCCAGGCCTTCGAGGAGAAAGGTCCAAAGTGCCTGCTGCAATTGAAACGCCAGGCAACGAAAAGACTGGCAAAAAAGGAACTGGTCCTCCTTGGGATTGAATCCGGGTCTGCTTCCACGGGGAAAACCATCAAGGCGGTCCAGGCTGCTGTCGGCGCCCTGCTGGAGGCAGCGTCAAGTCGGCCGCGCAACCGGCGCCGGTTTCCAGCACGCCTGTTGCGCTATCGTCCTTTCAGGGACCCCCGGAGACCCCGCGTCCGCCCGGGAAGCTGGATCGACACCGGCCGATACCGTCCGGCCATTGTCCTTAATATGGACCCCGACCCGCCGCACAGGATGAAAATCTCCTACGGCGACGACGTCGAAGACTTCCTGCCCCACATCAGCAACTGGAAATCGGTACGAAAACGAAAGCGCGTGCCGTCGCTCAAGGACGTCTTCTCGCCGGGTGACTGGATCCGTCATCCTTACAGCGGATACGGTCAGGTTCTCGAGGTCCGGAATTCGGTCCTGGAAGTCAGGTACCGGAAAAGCGGCATCTCGACGGTGGCTCCGGATGCCACCCTGTCGCGGTTCGAGAAGGTCGACGATCCCGGACCCGAGGATACCCGGCCGGTGGCCGAGCGGTTCCCCCCGGGGACATGGATCGAACTGTGCGGCTCCGGTCTGGGGGTCGTTCTTGGATACGAAGGGGAAGTCGTCACCACGGATGGGGAAACGATCGAAACGATTGCGGTGCTATTCTCCCGAAGCGTCGATTCCGTTGTCGCCAGAAGGACAGGCGAGGGCCCCACGATCATGAAACCGGACAGGAAGCCTCTCGATCTGGGTTCGCCATGGGGCCGGCGTTGGGTATGGTGGTGGCGACACTGGGACCTCTGCGGCGAACCGGTCTGTGCATGTTGCGGATATCCGAACTTGCGTCCCGGCCACGGGGGCTATTTCCGGTCAAAGGATTGCATCATCTGCGGGTTTCCCGACTTCGGGACGGGATTCGAGATTAACAGCGAGCCACGCGTTTTTTTCGCAAAAGGATGCCGGCGTCACCGCAATGCGTGGAGTTTCCCTAATCCGTACGACGATGAGGTGGAACTCACGCCTGATGAACCTTCCGACCGGGAATGGGATGTTTTCGGTTTCAGCATACTGGAAGCCCAACGCAACTTCGAGAGTTCCGGCTCCATGTATCGGCCGCAGGACGCAAATGCACTGCCTTTGGAAATGACGGCGGGCCAGCGGCGGGAGCTCGTCCAGACACTGGAGAGGACAATGGCAGTCCCTTCCGGATGGCACG
>JAPOVX010000240.1 GCA_026707935.1 Paracoccaceae bacterium | reverse complement strand
CGGCGCCACTTCCGTCGATACTTCACGTTCTCTCCGAAGACCGCGATGAGGCTGGGACTGGTGTGCTGTTCGGCTGTGACCATCGGTGTTCCCGGCTACTGATTCGTGCGCTGGTGTTCGTCTATCGCCTGTTTTCGCATCTTGTCCAGAGTCGGCCCCGTAACGACACATACTGCCGGTCCCTTCCGATACAACGCCGTACACGGGAAGCCTCCTGTTACATCGGTATCTTCACATCCTTGGGCACCAAATTGTACCAAGGAAAACAATTCCCCGACAACCAAAGCTGGTGCCGGGTTGTTGCTATCATCCAAGGAATTGGAATTCCCGCCTATTCGCCTTGGCTCGGGAAGCTATCCCTAGCCGGGTACGCGGCTGTTCTATTCAGCGAGCAACCCGACATAGCGGGTTCCTTGGATTGATAGCGAGATTGAGATTCAAATTAACCGGTATGGAAGTCAAGTAAAATTATGAAAATTCATTGTTGAATCCTTTGAAACAGGTTGGGAAGAATGGGTGAGAGTGATGTCAGATGTCCACTTTCGTTCACACGTGCCGTCGTTGTAGGCGGCCTTTTCTGTAAAATCCCTACACCGCTAATAGCATAAACTGCTTTTTTTGCCGTTTTCTACCTCCCAAACCGGTGGAGAACCTTGGCATGCACCGCAACTTGTTGCTATCCTGACGCACGAATCGCCACCACTGGCGGTGTTCACGGAGAAGCCAACGAAACCAGGACAACGGCTTGAAAAAAACGAAGGGCGCCTGCCACACCACGCCAGACGCCCACCGCTATCGAACTACCAATTTCCTTGCTAGCGGATTTCCAATTGGGTGGCAACTGAAAAACGCGTTTTTCGGTCCCGGGTGGAGTGTGTGTGGCAGGCCCGACCAGGAAGGGCATACCTCGATGCAGCCTGTATATGACCACACATGACCACGCACCGTCCTCCCGTGCGGTTCTCGCGGGATACGTGCTCCCGGGTGACGTCAGCCTGACGCACGCGTTTTCAACCATCTTCCAGGGCCTCCGGGCTTCCGGATGCGGCCTGGCCGCGGCCAATGCTTGGCTGTTCCTGGCGCGCTCGACCTCACCTGCGGCCTGGTTCGAGTCCGGCAGGCTGCCGATCAACTGGCGCAAGCACGCGACGCTGGCCCTCGAGATCGGCGTGAGCGAGCGCAGGCTCAACCAGGTCGTCCACGAGCTCGCCACCCACGGCGCCCTGACCCGCCTGACGCCTGAAAACGGCTATCGCGGCTACGTGCCGGGAGAGGCCGAGGGCGGCGACCTCGAGCGGAGTTACGGGCTGTGCTTCGGGCCGGCGATCAGGAAGTTTGCCGCCTTTGCGGAGGCCGCCGAGGCGGAGAGACGGCGCCGCGTCGAAATTGCGCAGATCAAGGAGGAATTGCGGGCGGCCAAGGGCGAACTCCGCGATCGCCTGAAGACACTGGCCGCCCTGGACGTGGTCTCGCCGCTGGCCGACGAAGCCGGGACACTGCTCGCGTCCCTGCCGTCGACCGGGTGCCGGAACCGGAACAGCGACGGCATGCCAGAGCATACGGCCACCGCTCGCGAACTCGTCCAGCGTCTTGACACGGCGATCGAGGCGGCCTCGGGAGGCGGTCATACTCCGTCGCATCGGAAGGAATCAGCACACGCGTGCGGCGAAAACTTCCGATGCCAATACAATCCAACACCTGAAAACCAAAAAGATGTACATGTAATACCCTACCGTCATGCATCAAACATCCACTCCACGAATCCGAACCCTGCCAAAGATACCAACCCTTCAATTTCTCAGAAAGGGAGCGGCACGGGTGATCACGGTCAGCGCATTGACCCAGACGAAAAACAAGGATCCTGGCCTGCTCGGCCTGATACCGGCCGCGGCCAGACGCTTTTGACGGTCAATCTCTCCAAAGAAGCAGTTATCGAACTCCTGACCGATGACTTGCGGACTCTTTTCGAAGCCGAGCCAAAGGACTTGCCCTGGTCCGACCGCCTGCGCACGGCCTGTAACAAGATTTCACGCAGATTGGGAGTTCATCCGTCGGTCTGGGATGGCGCCGTGCGTGTTCTGGGTAGCCTGGTAGCCTGTGTTTGCCTGGCAATCATCGATCGCAACCGTTTTCACCCGAGTACGCCCACGCGCAATCCGGGCGGCCTGCTGCGTTCAATGATCCGACAAGCCCAGTGCGGAGGCTCTCTCAACCTTGATGCGTCCATCTGGGCGATCTGGGAGCGGGAAAGGCACGGCCAGCAACCCAAATCCGGCCCGTGGACGATGGTTCGTTCATCGCCTGCCATTGTTCTGCAGGCAGACGATGATGGCGTAGACGCCTTCCGGCGAGAATTGCCAGAATCCAGGACCCCGGCACATGCGAAAGCGCTGGAGTGGTGGGAAGCGCTGCCGGCAGAGGAAAGGGACGCCGCGTTTGTCGAGTTTGCGGTCACCGGAGAGGGTGACGACCACCTGATCCGGAACGAAACGGAGATCATCGAGGCCGCAGGCTGGTACTGGGGTGGAATTCCGTACCCGAGGGCGAAAAGATCATCTGCCGGGGCGAAGACGAAGCGCCTGGTCTTCCCCGCCCAGGGAGGACTGAAGTACGCCGCGGAAAAGAACTGGTATCGAATTTGCCGGCAGGAGACGAATCGTTCCAACGAGATCGTGGCGGACAAGTTCCGGTCCTGGGCGAAGCGGAACAACATTCCGCTTGATCACATTCAAATCGAAGCGACCTTCAGGCGTTTCTGCCGGAAGCTGGGCGATGTCTGATCCCTGAGCCGAAGCTGTGCGCGGAACCCGGAGGGTGACTGTTGCGTCGAGACAAACCTAGGGGCGTCTGGCCGTCTTGCTCACCCGCGTGGGGCAGAAAAGCACCGGACCAAACGCGAATTCCGCGCTCGAACTGGCCATCTTCGATCGGATTTCGGCTGCAACATTTCAAGGATTCGGCACCATTCTGCAATCTTGCCATATCGTGGCGGTTACATGACCTGGAAATCTACCGGCATATCGCGGCGCATGGTTCTGGGCGGCCTGGTTTCGTTGACGGTGCCACGACCACCGCTGGCCAGAGCTGGCGTCAAGCCACCCTTGATCGGTGCGGCATCCTCATTCACGACCGACGAACTGGTGTTGAGGCGCTTTTCACGGGATTGGGGCGGAATGGTCAGGCGGAGGCCTGCGGCGGTGGCGCGTCCTGCAACTGTGGAGGATGTCCAGGGAATCCTGCGCTGGGCAAACAGGAACAGGTGTCCGGTGGCAGTTCGCGGAGCCGGCCATTCCCAGGGCGGGCAATCATTGACAAGCGGCGGAATCGTCCTCGACATGCGGAAATTGAACAGCATAGGGCCGGCGGCGCACGGCGACCTTGACGTGGCAGGCGGCGCGCGCTGGCGCGAGGTCGTCAATGTCGCCGCTCCGAAAGGACATGTTCCACGTGTGCTGACCGACTATCTCGGCCTGAGCGTTGGCGGGACGCTCTCTGCCGGCGGTTTCGGCAGCACGTCGCACGAATACGGCGCCCAGGTGGACAATGTCCGGGAACTCGAGGTGGTGACCGGTGCCGGCCATGTCGTCACCTGTTCGGCCGAGCAAGACGGGGACCTGTTTGACGCCGTGCGCGGCGGCGTCGGGCAATATGGTGTCGTAGTCCGTGCCAGGATTGCGATGAGACCGTTGCCGCCGAAAGGGCGGCTATACAGGTTGAGCTATGGCGATGTTTCCACGGCGCTCGCAGATCTCCGGCGGTGTGTCGAGTATGGGGTATTCCAGCACGCGTGGATACACGTGTTGCCCGGACGCGGCCGGGCAGGCGAATACGGATCCCGGTGGGCGCGGCCACGCTGCCTCATGGGCCTGGCGCAGGAAGGGGATGACCGTGACGACGAAACCGGGAAACTTTCGGCTTTCCGCCATGACGAGATCATCGCCAATGTCGCCAATATTCCAAGTGAGGAGATCGGCCGGTACGAACCACCGCGGTGGGACCGCTGGATGGCGCACCCATGGCGCGATTGGCTGTTGCCCGCCAGCCGAGCCGCCAGGGCCGTCAACAAGGCCCTCGAGCTGCTTCCGGAAGAACTGCCACCGGAAGTTCCTGGCCTCCGGTCCGTTGCCGCACTTTGGACCTTCCCGGTGGACAGGTTCACGGCGCCAGCTTTCATAATTCCGCGGACCGAGAGGTACTTTACCGGATTCTCCTTCCTGTCGCGCATGGTCGGAACGCCGGCTGCAGTTCGGCGGATGCGTGAGATCCTGGAAGAGATGGATCGGCTGATTATTGCGAGCGGCGGCAAGGCATACCTGTCCGGATGCCCGGATTATGACACGGCGCGCTGGGCGCAGCATTTCGGCCCGCTCTGGCAACAGGTTCGGTTTTGGAAAGCGCGGTATGACCCCGGCGCGATTCTGGGTCCGGGATACATTGCGTTCGGCTCGACCAATTGAGCGGCCGTGCGCCCCACCCGACTGCGTCCGGGATCTGGAGTTCTTCGCGGCATCCTGTCTCGGCCGTCACTGTGTTCCGGTCCTGTCGGCGACGCGGCAGCGATTTCGTCATTCGCACGGTTTCGGCTACCGGCTTCGACAGGCGCATCATTTTTCTTGACGCGCCTTCGTGGCCTATTCTCCCGCCATTCGCGAGAATACGAAGCGCATCGGCGACACCTCGAGGGCCGACGTTCACGACGGTTCACAGATATCAAGCTGTTTTCGCTTGTCTTGCCTTCCCAGGCTGACCAGTACAATACGGCGTTTATGTACTCCTCGTTCCGGGAAGGCCGAAGACCATGAAATGCGACCGATGCGGCGCAGAGACACGAGTCCGGCACCTGCTCGCCATTCCGCGCGTCGCGTCCGACCCGCGGGCCAACCTCTATACCGTCCCGGATTCGGCGCACGTACTGTGGACATGCAGCCGATGCAACGGAAACCGGCCGGCGCAAAAGCCACTCAGGAGAACCGACGCCCGGGGCGCTTGCCTGATTTGCGGCTGGAGCGATGTCCGTTGCCGTTGCGACGACATTTGATCAACCAGCGGCCGGGATCCAAGGGATGACCATCGTACGAAAAACTGGCGCTCTGGCCGCGGCCGGGTCCGCAACCGTCGCGGTGGGCATCATTCCTAGCGCCGTCGCCAGCGCCGGCGAAAACGGCCGCCGGGCCTGGCTGGATTTCTTCGCCGCGCAGATCCGGAACCGGAATACCCGCCA
>JAPOVX010000166.1 GCA_026707935.1 Paracoccaceae bacterium | reverse complement strand
CGCTCTACGGCAACCTGGGCCGTTTCCAGGCGGCGGGCGTGGATGTTGCGCTCGTTGCGGAATAAATCAAGTGTACTTTCATGCCCGCAGAACTGCTCCAGCCACAAGTGTCACGCCAACCGGTGCCGGTGGAAGGCCCTGACAGTGAACTCAGGTACTGCGGCTGCACGTGCGCACAGACGGAATTCGGCTTCGGGACCCAACTGCGAAAGCACGGCGCGGATCAGTCGCCAAATCCCGAGGTCAGCGGAGTGCGCGGGTCAGGTAATCCTCGATCATGTCACCGAAACTCGTTTCAATCGATACGTCGAACCCGCCCTCGCAACGCCTTACCAGCGCTTTCTGGCCGAAGAATTCGGTGAATGTAACGGCATCTTCGGCGAAGACGCTTTCGTGCAGATCAAGCGGGCAGCCGATGGCCATGACATGAACCGCATCGTCTCCAGTGATGCGAAACGTTGCCATCGTATCCGAGATACGAACGATACTGACTTCCGGCGGTGCCTCGCTTGGGCGGAGCGCTGCGGCGAGGTCGTCTTCCCGGTCGATATCCGCCTGCAGCAGCCAGTTTTGAGGCCCGACATGACCGAGCCACATGCCATTTGCCAAGGACAGCCGGTTAGGCACCTCGGGGAACTCCGGAACCGCGCCCGCACCTATCCATTTGCTGAGCGCTCCTTCCGGCCCCTTCAGGTCGAAACAGGCGCTGACCGGAAGTCTTTCGAACGATGCGGAATATCCCATTTCAGGACCTCAGCTTCCGCCCATCGGGGTCATGGAAGACCGGCGCCGTGACTACCGAAGGTATATTCGCGTGCCTCAGCCGTGCGTGCACGGTTTCGCCAATCCGTGATGTACCATTCTCCAGCAGCGCCAGCGCCATCCAGCGATTCATCACGACGCTCCAGACACAGGCGGTGACGAGTCCCTCGGTCGGGCGTTTTTCGCCGCCGGGGGTCAGCGGAGCGCCTTCAGGAATCTGCTCGTTCGGGTCGACCGGCAAGAGGCCCACGAGCTCTCGCCGGAGCGTGTCCCCCCCGCGCCGCAATTCGACGGACCGCTTGCCGACGTAGTCCGCCTTCTTCTTCGACATGATCCAGCCCATGCCGAGGTCGTAGGCATCCACTGTGCCATCCACCTCGTGGCCCAGCGAAAGAAAGCCCTTTTCAACGCGCAGCACATGGCTGGCCTCCGATCCCACCGGCTCGATCCCGAACGGTTCGCCTGCTTCCATGATTCGGTGCCAGAGGGTACGCATGTGACGCGGCGCTACGTTGATCTCAAAAGACAGTTCGCCCGTGAAACTTACCCGCACGATTCGCGCTGGCAGCCCGGCGACCTGCCCGTCGGCAAACGACATGAACGGAAGAGCATCGGGCGAAAGGTCGATGTCGGTGCCTAGCGCGGCCATGACCTGGCGCGCCTTGGGGCCGCAGAGGGTCGCGTTGTTCCACTGGCCGGTCACGACAGTGAGGAAGACGTTCCAGTCGGTGAACTGCGTCTGCAGCAACTCCTGCATATGCCCGTTCACGGTGTCCGCGTGACCGGTGGATGTCGAGACCAGCCAACGGTGTTCTGCCAGACGCATCGCGACGCCATCATCGAGGATCAGCCCGTCATCCGTCAACATGAGCCCGTAGCGGCACCGGCCGGGCTTCAGCGTGGACATGATGTTCGTGTAGATGTGGTCCAGGAACCTTCCCGCGTCGCGGCCCTTCAACTCGAACTTTCCGAGCGGCGAGCCGTCATAAACGCCCACGCATTCGCGCACGGCGCGGCATTCGCGGTTGACGGCTTCCTGGAACCCTTCGTCCCCGTGCGGGAAATACCCCGGGCGCCTCCAGCGGGCGCCGGCCTCGTACATGAAAGCGCGCTGGTCGAGATTCCAGCGCGTGATCGGCGTATGCCGATAAGGAAATACGACCGTGTCCTCGCGAATGCCTCCGATCGCCCCGAACGACACCGGCGTATACGGCGGGCGGAATGTCGTTGCACCGATTTCCTGAAGGGAAACGCCTTTCTTCATCGCCACCGTGCCGATGATATTGATGTTGCCTGTCTTTCCCTGATCGAAACCCATACCGCCGGTGGTGTAGCGCTTGACATGCTCGACATTGTCATACCCTTCGCGGAGCGCGAGATGAACGTCATGCACCGTGACGTCATTTTGAATATCCAGAAACGCCTTGCCCTCAGCGCCGGACGCGTCGACGTGCCAAAGGGGTTCTATCGCGAAGGCTTCTTCCGTCACATTGGGCAGATCGGGCACTGCCGCCCCGACGATACTCGCTGCCGCGTCGGTGCCGGATTTCAGCGCCGCCGCGCACGTCATCTTGCCCGCCGCGCCACCCGCCGAAGTGCAGGGCTGTGCGGCCTTGCCGGGAACAAATGTCGCGAGATCCTCGTCATAACGGAGACTGCCGCGTGACTGGGAAAACAGGTGAACCGCGGGATTCCAGCCGCCCGAGTGCAACAGGAGGTCGCATGCGATGACCTCGCTTGCAGTCCCGTCACGCCCGGCAACGGCAACGCCGTTGACTGACCGCCTGCCCCGGGCGCTGACGATGACCGAACCCGCCTTGAGCGGGATGTTGCCGAGCAGTGTCCGCGTGCTCTTGGGCACGTCGTTCCGGCTGTCCACGACAGCGGCGACATGGATGCCCGCTGCATCGAGATCCGCCGCGACCGCATAAGCGCTGTCGTTGTTGGTGAAGATCACGGCTTTCTTGCCGGGCTGCACGGCAAACCGGTTCACGTAGGCTTGCGCGGCCGATGCCAGCATCACCCCCGGACGGTCGTTGTTGGGAAAGACGAGGCTCCGTTCGATGGCTCCCGTTGCAAGGATCACGTGCCCCGCCCGAACGCGCCAATTCCTTTCCAGCACGTCGGCGTTCGCCGGAGACCGTTCGTTCGCCATCAGGAAGTTGTGTTCGCGATAGGCCCAGACCGTCGTGTCCTGAAGGTGACTTACGTTTGGCATGGACGCCAGTTCGGCAACCGCGTCACCAACCCATTCCATGGCGGGACGGCCGCCGATCTCGAGACGCCGGTCAAGCAGGCTCCCGCCCGCCTCTGTCCGTTCATCTGCCAGCATCACCCGGCGCCCGGCACGGCCCGCGACCAGCGCGGCCATCAGACCCGCTGGCCCCGCCCCGACGATCAGCGCATCCGCATGTGCGTTCACCGCCTCGAAATGACCTTCTGCCGGTGGCGCGTCGGGCGCACCGGCAAGGCCCGCTGCCTTCCGGATCGCCGGTTCGTAGAGGCGCCAGCCCGGCCACTTGAATGTCTTGTAGTAGAAGCCCGCCGGAATCAGCCGTGCGAAAAACTGGTTGACCGCGCCGAGGTCGAAGCGCGGCGAAGGCCAGCAGTTCACCGATCGTGCCGCCATCCCATCTTCCAGGCGAATTGTCGTCGCCGCGCGATTGGCAGAAGCATGGCGCCCCTCCAACTCGACCAACGTCGCCGGCTCCTCGGGACCGGCCCCGACGATTCCCCGCGGGCGATGATACTTGAAACTTCGCGCCGTCAGTCGAACGTCATTTGCAAGCAGAGCGGACGCCAGTGTGTCGCCTTCGAAACCCCGATAGTCACGTCCGTTGAATCGGAATCCGAGCAGATGGTTCCGGTCGATCCTTCCGCCCGAAGGGAGCCGCCTAGGTTGCATCGCCGGGCTCCTCGACGATGTCATGGGTCCGCGTATCACGCCATATGGTCAGCCACGTGCCGCAGCCCTTCACATGCCACCAGCGCTCCTGGACCGGACCCAGCGGATTCGGCACGACCGTCAGGTATTCAACCCAGTCCTCGTCGGTCGTATTATGAGGATCCGGTCGGTCAGGCCTCACCGGTCCACCGAAAGAGAACTCGCTTTCGTTTCGAGGACCGCAAAAGGGACAGGGAATCTGCAGCATGAATCTGGCTTGCTATCGCGCGGTGGTCGTTCCGGATTCCATCACGTAATCCAGTCGCTTGAAACGTTTCAGCGCAAAGGGCGCCATCAGGGGATGGGGCGTTCCTTTGGCAATGTGGTGTGCAAATGTCAGCCCGCCAGCCGGGATCGCCTTGTAGCCGCCCCACCAACCGGCAGTCACGAAGAGCCCCGGAACTTCCGTCTCATCCATGATGGGTGAAGCGTCGGGGGCGACGTCCACGTGACCACCCCATTGGCGCAGAAGCTTCAGCTTCCCAAATGACGGGAACAATGACAGCATGGCCGTCACGGTATCTTCGAACACATGCTGCTTGATGTCCCGGCGGAAACTCTGTCCCATGTCCGGTGCGCCCCCGATCACCATTTCGCCCTTGTCCGACTGACTGAAATAGAAGCCGCTGTCGGGGCAGTTGACGACCACGTCGACCAGCGGTTTGACCGGCTCGGAAACGAACGCCGTCAGGTTCATGGTTCGCAATGGCATCTTGAGGCCGATCGTTTCCGTCAGCGTGGTCGTATGTCCAGATACCGCGACTGCAACCCTGGATGCCCGAACCGTTCCCCGCGGCGTCTCGACGCCTTCGACGGTCCCGTCCCTGCGCCGCAGAAGTTTCGTGACGGGCGTTTGCTGATGCAATTGGACGCCCTGCGCGTCGGCACCGCGTGCATATCCCCATGCCACGGCATCGTGCCGGTTCACGCCCGCATCCGTGTGGACCATCCCACCGATGACAGGCAGCCGCGCGTCCGGCCCGCCCCCGGTAAGCGCCGGGATGCGCCGCCGCAATTCCTCCGTGGATATCTGTTCGTAGTTCGATCCGTAGATATCCATCGTCAACTGGCGCCGCCTCAAATCACGCATCCTCGGGAAGGTCTGCACCACGTCGATCATGGTGCGCTTGGACTGCATGATATTGAAGTTCAGATCGTCGGTCAGATCGTCGTACAGGGCCACCGATTTCACGTAGAACGGAATCGAGGCATCACGCAGGTAATTCGACCGAACCGTCACCGTGTTTCGCGCGACGTTACCGCCACCGAGCCACCCCCGCTCCAGCACGGCGACATTGGTGATGCCGAACTCCTTTGCAAGGTAGTAGGCGGTGGCCAGTCCGTGCCCGCCGGCGCCTATGACGATGACATCATAGCTTTCCTTCAAAGGCGGGCTGCGCCATGCAGGTGCCCAGGTCGTGTGCCTGTTGAGCGCGTGGCGCAAGAGCGAGAAAACGGAATATCTTTGCATATTGAGCCTCTTGCAAAACCTGCTGAAGACGCGAATTTTCGCCTGAAATCGACGATT
>JAPOVX010000159.1 GCA_026707935.1 Paracoccaceae bacterium | reverse complement strand
CCGTCGTCGACGGCTTGATCAGCGGAGCGCCTTCCATCAATTGATCAGGTCCCACGGTCAGCTCCTTCGGCCTTTTCCTGACGGATTGAATAAGGTAATGCTTCGCGTTTGTCCACATTTCGGATGGAAAAGGTGGCCCGGCGGCGGAAGAGCGTTAAATCAGGGGTGGTATGGATAACAGGTTCTCATTTCGGGTCCTTGCAACGGACGGTCGGGCCAGGCTTGGTCGCATCCGGACTGGAAGGGGCGTTATCAGGACACCTGCGTTCATGCCCGTGGGGACGGCCGCGACGGTCAAGGCGATGTTGCCCGAAAACGTTCGGGAGACCGGTGCCGACGTCCTGTTGTGCAACACCTACCATTTGATGTTGCGGCCCGGGGCGGAAGTCGTCTCCGGACTCGGCGGCCTGCACCGCTTCATGAACTGGGACCGGCCGATATTGACCGATTCCGGCGGATTCCAGATCATGAGCCTGGCCGGATTGAGAACGCTGGACGAAAGCGGGGTCGATTTCCGGTCGCATATCGACGGATCCCGGCACCGACTTTCGCCGGAGAGATCGGTGGAAATCCAGGACCTGCTCGGATCCGACATCGTCATGTGCCTCGATGAATGCACGGCCTTTCCGGTGAGCAGGAAGGATGCGGAATCCAGCATGCAGCTTTCGATGCGTTGGGCTCTGCGGTCCCGGGAAGCCTTCGGAGACAAACCGGGCCGCGCGCTGTTCGGAATACAACAGGGGAGCGTTTACGGAGACCTGCGGGAGGAAAGTATCGAGGCGCTGGTCCGGACCGGTTTCGACGGATACGCCGTTGGAGGGCTGGCTGTCGGAGAATCGCAACTTCAGATGTTCGACGTCCTCGAAGGACTGTCGCGACAGTTTCCGGACGCGCGTCCGCGTTACCTGATGGGAGTTGGAAAACCCGGAGACATCGTGGGCGCTGTCGAGCGAGGCGTCGACATGTTCGACTGTGTTCTCCCGACCCGTTCGGGCCGAACCGGCCAGGCCCTGACCCGGCGCGGCCAGGTCAACCTTCGCAACGCCCGCCACAGGCAAGACCCGCGCCCGCTCGATGAAAACTGTCAATGCCCGGCATGCCGCCGGTATTGCCGTGGCTACCTCCACCACGTGGTGCGGTCGCAGGAGATCATCTCGTCCATGCTGCTCACCTGGCACAATCTGCATTACTACCAGGAACTGATGGGAGGACTGCGCTCCTCGATCGAGTCAGGAACCCTGGGGGATTTTGCCGCCGGATTCCATCGGGACTGGAACTCGGGCGACCTGCCACCTCTATGACAGTGTCCGAAAAGCTGAACAGAATCCGGTTGGTGGCAGATTCATCCCTGGGTCAGTCCGTATTTGTCGACATTCCGGCTGACTGGAAACGTCGCTACCGTTACAAAACACCGAATTCGTCATAAACGTCCGTGAGAAGTTTCCCTTCCAGCAGGGCTTTTTGCGACTTGTTCTCGGCCGCAAGTTTCTCCCTTCCGTTTGCGATGACGGCGTCTTCAAGATCCCGGGGAATGACGATGCATCCATCGGCGTCACCGAACACGATGTCTCCCGGGTTGACGAGTACGCCGCTTACCTCAATCGGTACGTCGATTTCGATCACCTTGCCCCGACCTTGGCTGTCAAGCGGAGCAATCCCCCCGGCAAACACGGGAAAGCCCAGTTCCCGGACATGCAGGATGTCGCGTACGTAGCCGTCCATCACCGCACCGGAAGCGCCTCGCATGGTTGCGGCAGTGCTCAACAACCCGCCCCAGGGCGCTATCCTTCCGGTCATGCCGCAGGCAGCTACGGCGACGTCACCAGGACGCAGACTGTCGACCAGTTGAATTTCAAGCGCGTAGTGGTTCTCGTCAGGCCCTGGCCGCGCGTACACGTCGGCATAGAGCATCGTTCGCGCCCGGCCAACGAGTTTCAGCTGTTCGTCCAACGGACGGATTTGCGGCGGGAGCGCCAACCGTGTGTGCCCCAGCTCGTCCAACACGTCCGATATCAGCGCACAGAAGAAACCATCCTTCAATTCGGCAATCGCGTGATCATCCTGCCCACTGGTTGCGCTCGTTTCTATTCTGTCGTTCATGGTATCCCGCCCGCCGATGCAAATTCCGGAATGCAGTCAAACGCGCCACCGGCACGAAGTCAACTCCTCGCCGGAAGGAGCCAGGTCATGCGCACAATTCGATTCGGCGGTTTCTTCCGATGCCCGGATGCCTTCCGGGTTCCCCGGGTTTTCGATGTGCGGCCCGAGGTCGTCTTGCAGATCGCCTTGGGGTGCATTCAGGGCAAGCATGTCGTCACCGCCCCGATCTTTTATCGCCAACGGGATGCCTCGCCGGGTGCGCTTCATACCCGAGGTCACTGCCCAGTGGCGCAGATCAATCGTGTCGGGCAGCGGCCAATGGCAGTGAACTCGTTCCGTTTGCCATCCACCGCTTGCTGGCCGAGGAAAAGTACCGAACTCGCGGCAAATACTTTTACGAGATGCGGCGAGTGTCCCGGCGTGTCGTCAAGGGAACGCCGCAACACCCGCAGCACCCTTTCAATCGATGGTGACAATGGTGCCTCGGAGCCTGTCGGCCCGGTCCGCGGCAAAGCGCGTCAGTACCTCGCCGGGCTGTGCTGGACCGATCGCGTTGAACTGGCAGGGAAAGGCATCGTGGTTCGGACTACCGTATCCGCAAAAAACACATTTTGTGTGCGGCGAAGGCAGCGAAACCAAACATGCATGCACATTTGATCACGATGGCACAGGTGGAAAACGAAAGCCCGTTGGCGCATCTTGACTGCACATGCCTGCCTTGGAAGAAAACACATGACCCGTAGGGAGTAAGCATGACTCGAAAACACACCATCCCGCCGCTTGTTCAGGACGAGTTTCGCGGACGCATCGGCATTGCCAGAGCCGAGATCAACCCTCCGGATGGAATGTATGTCCGCACCTGGGGATGTGCCAACCATGACACAGCCGACGGTTTGCACGGGTCGCTCTACGCAACCTGCCTGACAATACTCCCGGCAGGTGAAGATGCGCCACTCTATCTCGTGACCGTAGACCTGATGGTCTGGTTATCCGCGGAAGATGAGGAAGGCATACGCCTGCCGCTGGAAGCGGAATTCGGCACTGCAACAGGTGCGCTGATCCTGCAGGTTACCCACAGCCATGGTGCGCCTTTCACGGACCCCGCCCGCTCGACAGCCCCGGGAGGCCACCTGATCATCCCGTATCGGGAGAAGATCCTGACTGCTTGCCGGCAGGTCATGGCCAGGTCCCGCGCCGCCGCGAGACCGGCAACGCTGAGTTGGGCTACGGGCCATTGCGGCCTGGCCTATGACCGCGACCTGGTTCTGCCGGAAACCGGCGAGATTGTCTGTGGCTTGAATCCGGATCGAGAGGTCGATGATACGCTGGTCGTTGGGCGGGTGACCTCGGCTGATGGCAATGTCATCGCCACCCTGGTCAATTATGCCGCGCATCCGACTTCGCTGGGCGGCGGTAATCGGCTCGTGTCGCCGGACTATATCGGAGCCATGCGAGAACTGGTGGAGCGCGAGACCGGCGGGGCATTGTGCATGTTTCTTCATGGAGCGGATGGCGACCTGACGCCGCGACGCAGCTTTGAGGACGATGTTGAGGCCGCGGACCAGAACGGCCGCGAGCTGGGATATGCAGCACTATCCGTACTTGCAGGAATGTTCCCGCCCGGCCATCGCATGGTCTTCGCCAGGCGCGAGGAATCCGGGGCAACGCTTGGCAGGTGGAAACTGGAAGCGTCGGAACCTGACGACTCCATTGCTGTACGATGCGATACCGTACGGCTGAAACTTGCCGCGCTGCCGTCGATAGAAGAGTGCAGGGACGCAATGGAACGGGCACCGGATGGCTTCGAACGCGAACGCGCGGAACGACGGTTGGCAATACGACAGAAGGTCGGCCGGGAAGACAGTCATGACTTGCCGATCTATGTCTGGCGGCTCGGAAGTTCGGTCCTGGTGGGCGCACCGGTCGAGTTCTACAGCGATGTTCAGATCGCGCTGCGCCAGCGTTTTCCAGATATCACTGTCGTGGTTCTCGATATTTGCAACGGGTTTCTGAATTACCTCCCGCGTGAAGCCGATTACGCACGTGACACGTATCCTGTCCGGATCGCGCTATTCGCGAGGGGCAGCATGGAGCGCGCCCGAGACAAGGCCGCCGACTTGATTGCTGCACTTTTCTGATCTTACCGGCCTCATGGAGCCATCTGGCCCCGGAAGATTTCGGGATGTGTCGCTAAACTCTCCTTCATCGCTTCCGTCCTGACCTTGGCAAAATCGGAGACCGCCCGACCGGGCAACCGGTGCGCATCCCGTGGTCCCGACCGATCGGACTTGCAATGAAGCGACAGGAAGCCGGAATTTGCATTCGGGTAATACGGAAAGCGACCCGTCTTGATCGACTGTCGACGGAATCATGCCTCGAAGCGGATGCTTGTCTCAGTCAGAACGAGTTCGTTGAGTCTCATTCGAGCAAGGCGCGTGCGACCTGACACGATATGTGCATCGCGCGTCGCGCGCGGGTTGCGGCGCTCAGATCGGAAAAATTCATCCCCCCGCAAGCGCATCGGCGATAATCCTCCGTATGTCGCGCTCGGGCGCATAACCCAGACTTGAACGCGCCTTGGAGATGTCGTGGGCAATTCGAATGGGGGCACCGGGAATCCTCACTTCAATGAACGGCAAGTCCGTCGCTTCGTGAAGTGCCTCGACGGCAGTACGGTAGGAGAACGGCGCCGGCCCGCTGAGATTGAAGACCTGGCCGATGGCTGCCGGATGGTTCAGCATCAAGTCAATTCCAGCCACAACATCCTTGACGTCGCACATGTGAAATTCATACGGCTTGCCGTTTTCATCAAGTGCCAGGAGAAGCGTCGACGCGGGTTCCGTATGGCAAGCGGCATCGATTGCAGCAACGCTTTCAGGACGATTGAGCGCGGTGAACAGATCACGCATGGGCGCAACGAACATGAAGCGGCCCGACCAGCCATCGGGCCGAAGAATCTCCTCGGATCTTGCGATCAGGGCGAAACGTGCGACAGTTGCGGGAATGCCGTGCGCTCTGTGGTAATAAAACGAAAACCGTTCATTGGTTTCCTTCGTCAACCCGTAGAAACTGTACGGGTTGAGAGGATGTGGCTCGTCGATTGGCAGGTAGCCGGCCTTGAGAGAGGGATAGACCTCGTCACTGCTCGCGAGAA
>JAPOVX010000062.1 GCA_026707935.1 Paracoccaceae bacterium | reverse complement strand
CCTCCTCAAGGCCGTCCTGGATCTCCACCGCAGGCTTGCGGCCCCCGCCGGGACGCCGAACACGGCCCGAGGGCTCCGGTTCCTCTCCGAGTTCCGCAAGACCACGGTAAATGGTCGAACGCGCAACCCCCGTCGCCGTCGAGACCAGCGTCACGCCGCCATGGCCAATGGGCAAGGTTTCGGAGGCAACAAACAGACGGAGGCTCTTCTCATCCAGATGCGGCGACAGGGCCTCGAACCGGCGCCGGATGTTCTCGACCGTATCCATGCCGGGAGTGAATCACATTTCGATTCCAGGGGGAATCCCTCAGGGACAAAGCGATTCGCCTGTTTCGCAACGAGCCCTAAGCAAATATCGGCGGTTGGCAAACGTCTTTTCGGCAGTTCAGGACGCGGAATCCGGCGTGTCCTTGGCGGTTGCCGGATCATCCGAGTAAATCGCGCTCAATCCGCGTTAAACGTTTACGCGGAAACGCTTTGAAAGGGCCGGGCCTCCATCTTGACCAAGTCCCGCGCGGGATCGCGGAAACGCTCAAATTCCTGCCACCAGGTGGTCCTGTCGGTCCCGATCAGCAGTACGGCTGACTACCGATCGACAACCACGAAATAGACGCGATGACCAGGTCCGCAGTCGATCCGAATTTTCGAGACCACTTCGCTTCCCGGGCGCAATGCAGAACGCTCTAGTTTTTGGATAACGCGTCGCTGAGGGCGAAATATGACGCCTTGGGGGTGCGTTTCAGGGTATCGAAGTCGACATGCACGATTCCGAATCGCTTGTCGTACCCGAGAGACCATTCGAAGTTGTCGAGCAAGGACCAAACAATATATGCGCCGACGTTTATGCCCTCGGCGACCGCCGTCAGTACTTGCCCGATGTGTGCGTCAAGAAACGCGCATCTGTCCAGGTCAGTGATCCGGCCGTCCGGGCGAACGGCGTCCGGTGCGGCCATGCCGCTTTCCGTCACGTGGATCGGCAGGCCTTGAGCGTATTCCGAGTGCACCCGGCGCAGAAAACGGAGGAGGCCTTCGGGATAGATTTCCCAGTCCATTTCCGTCTTCGCGAGCGGTCCCGGGATCTCCCGGTAACCGGGAAAGTGGTTTGCCTCCGCGCCCTCTTGCGGGGCGATCAGCTTGCGCGTGTAATAATTGATTCCGATCCAGTCGACGGGCGCCGCGATGATGCCCATGTCCCGTTCCCAGCCAACCGGCAGATGCGGCAGCAAGCCCTCCAATGCCCGTCCCGGGTAACCCTGTCCCCGCATGGCTCCGAGGAACCACCGGTTGTAGATCTCGTCGTAGAGCTTCGCCTTTTCAATCGATTCCGGTCGGGTGTCGGCAGGTTCCGCGTACTCGAAGTTGACGACCGCGCCAAGGTTGGACACGTCGAGCGACCGCATGGCTTCGATCGCCAGGCCATGGCCGAGAAGAACGTGATGCATGGCCCTCGCAGCAGCCCTGATGTCTCTCATCCCGGGTGCGTGAAGTCCGTCGAAATGCGAGAGCCAGGCCACGCACCACGGCTCGTTGATCGGGGCTGCAGAGGTGATCCGGTCGCCAATGCGTTTCGCAATCGTTTCCGCGAAACCGGCAAACGCATGGACGGTATTCCGATTGGTCCAGCCGCCCTCGTCGGCAAGGGGCGACGGAAGTTCCCAATGGTACAGCGTAACCCACGGTTCCATTCCGCGGGACAACACCTGGTCCACCAGCCGGTCATAGAAATCCAGGCCTTCGTCATTGACCGTACCGCGCCCGTCGGGAATGACCCTGGCCCAGGACGTGGAAAACCGCCAGACGTCAAAACCGGCTGCCTCTGCGAGGTCCAGGTCCTCGGCGTACCTGTGATAGTGGTCGCAGGCCACGCGGCCATCATGGCAGTGAGCAACGTTTCCGGGCGTGGCGGCGAAGCTGTCCCAATGGGTCGAGCCGGCGTTTCCAAAGCCGTGCCCCTCGATCTGGTAACTCGAACCGGCGACCCCGAAACGGAACCCTGCAGGTAAATCGTTGCGGCAAAAGTTCATCGCGACGTCCTCGCTGACCGATTCCCAGCGATACCACGGCCGATGACCGTCCAGACTCCCGGTTCCGTGATCATGACGGGCGGGTTCTCTCAATTGACAATTCGACAGGTGTGGGCATGATGTTGAACCTGTGTGCGTTTATTTTGCAGGGAAGGACGTTTCAATGGCCGGTTCTGAAACCACCGAAGGCGTGGTCGGTGGGCGCCTGCACGCTGAAGATTACGCACTGAATTTCGCCGACCTGCATCCTGCCATGGACCTTCACGAGGCGAAGGTCGCTGCGGACCGCTGCTATTTTTGCCACGACGCCCCCTGTGTAACAGCTTGTCCGACCACCATCGACATCCCATTGTTTATTCGCCAGATTTCGACGGGCATGCCGAAAGCGGCCGCTCGAACGATCCTCGATCAGAACATTCTTGGAGGCATGTGCGCGCGCGCATGCCCGACGGAAGTTCTTTGCGAGGAAGCCTGCGTTCGCGAGCTTGCGGAAGGTGCACCGGTGGAGATCGGTCGGCTGCAGCGGTTTGCGACAGACTTCCTGATTTCCGCCGATGAGCATCCATATCACCGGGCGGCGGAGACGGGTTTTCGGATTGCGGTCGTCGGTGCCGGTCCGGCGGGCCTTTCCTGCGCGCACCGGTTGTCAATGAAGGGTCACCAGGTCACGGTCTTCGAACCCAATATCAAGCCGGGTGGGCTCAACGAATACGGAATCGCGGCCTACAAGACCGTCGACCAGTTCGCGCAGCGTGAAGTCGATTGGCTGTTGTCGATCGGAGGAATCGAGATCCTGCCGGGGCAGCTTGGCGACGACATCAGTATCCCCGGCCTCCGCGATTCCCATGACGCGGTATTTCTTGGTATCGGCCTCGCCGGTGTCAACGCGCTTATGACCGAGGACGGCGGGGACGCCGCGGCTGTCGACAATGTCGAGGACGCGATCGCCTTTATCGCCAGGTTGCGCCAGGAAACCGACCTCAGCCAATTGCCGGTCGGCCGCGACGTCGTGGTGATCGGGGGCGGCATGACGGCGATCGACGCCGCGATTCAGTCGAAGCTCCTCGGCGCCGAGACGGTGACGCTGGTCTATCGGCGCGGCCGTGAGCAGATGAGTGCTTCGGGCTTCGAGCAGGAACTGGCACTGAAACGGGGCGTGCACATCCGCGCCAACGCCAGGCCCGTACGGCTGATTTCCGAAAACGGCGCGCTCGGGGAAGTGGAATTCGTCCGGACGCGGACCCGGGACGGGCGGATCGAGGATACCGGGAGCCGCTTCCGGCTCAAGGCGGACCAGTTGTTTCGTGCAATTGGCCAGAGGTTGGAAGTCGATTCGGACCGGATCGAGATCGATCGGGGCAAGATCCGCGTCGACGGGGATGGCAGGACCAGCCTTGAGGGTGTCTGGGCCGGAGGTGACTGCGCGAGTGGTGGTGATGATCTGACCGTAACGGCTGTTGCGGAAGGTCGGGACGCCGCCGAGGACATCCACCGGTTCCTTTCGGGCAACTGACACGCGGGAAGCCGTCAGGGAAGGCAAAAAGCCGGGATGACGAAACGTCTCTGACGCCAGGGTCGAGGAAGGAAAGGAAAAGGGCATGGCCGATCTCGCTACGGAATTTGCCGGTATCCGGTCGCCGAACCCGTTCTGGGTGGCTTCGGCGCCGCCGACCGACAAGGAATACAACGTCAGGAGGGCTCTTGACCTGGGTTGGGGCGGGGTTGTCTGGAAGACTCTCGGCCTTGATCCGCACATCGTCAACGTGAACGGTCCCCGCTACGGGGTGGTCAGGGGCGCCGAAGGGCAGCTCATCGGCATGAACAACATCGAGTTGATCACCGACCGGCCGCTCGACGTCAATTTGCGCGAAATCAAGACGATCAAGCAGGACTATCCGGACCGCGCAATCGTTGTTTCGCTGATGGTCCCCTGTGAAGAGGATGCGTGGAAGTTCATTCTCGGGAAGGTGGAAGAAACCGGCGCGGACGGAGTCGAACTCAATTTCGGCTGTCCGCACGGAATGAGCGAACGCGGCATGGGCTCGGCGGTTGGCCAGGTTCCCGACTACATCGAAATGGTGACCCGCTGGTGCAAGGCAATGACGAGGATGCCGGTCATCGTCAAGCTGACCCCCAACGTGACCGATGTCAGGTATCCGGCGCGGGCTGCCCTCAAGGGTGGCGCAGACGCCGTCAGCCTGATCAACACGCTCAACTCGATCACGAGTGTCGATCTTGACGACTTCTGTCCTGAACCTGCGATAGATGGCAAGGGGACTCACGGAGGGTATTGCGGCCCGGCCGTGCGCCCGATCGCGCTTCACATGGTTGCCGAGATCGCCCGCGATCCGGAAACACGGGACTTGCCGATCTCGGGGATCGGAGGCATTGGCACATGGCGGGATGCGGCCGAGTTCATCGCGCTCGGTGCCGGAACCGTTCAGGTCTGTACTGCCGCCATGACGTTCGGATTCCGCATCATTCTCGAAATGATCTCGGGCCTTGAGCACTGGATGGATTCGCAGGGACATGAAACCATGTCCTCGATCCAGGGCAGGGCGGTTCCTAACGTGACCGACTGGCAGTATCTCAACCTGAATTTCGTCACCAAGGCACAAATTGACCAGCGTCTTTGCATCAAGTGCGGCCGGTGCTTCGCCGTCTGCGAGGACACGTCGCACCAGGCGATTACCATCGGCGCCGACCGGACTTTCGAAGTCATCGACGAAGAGTGCGTGGCATGTAATCTCTGCATCAATGTCTGTCCGGTGGACGACTGTATCACCATGAAGACCCTGCCGGCCGGAAGCATCGATACACGGACCGGCCAGGTCGTCGAACCGGACTACGCGAACTGGACCGTTCATCCCAACAACCCGGCCGCCGGAGCATCGGCGGACTGACCCAAGGAATCGCCGGTGACGGCGGCATTGCGCGGCATGGAAGAATGACGACAGTCACACGCGAAAACCTGCGGCTGAACGGTGGCCGCCTGTGGGACAGCATCATGGAGATGGCGACGATCGGTCCCGGCATCGCGGGGGGCAACAACCGCCAGACGCTGACGGACGCCGATGGCGAGGGAAGGAAGCTCTTCCTGGACTGGTGCCACGAGGCGGGGCTGAGCGTTGGTGTCGACCGGATGGGAACGATGTTTGCCCGTCGAGAGGGCGAGGACTCGAACCTGTTGCCGGTTTGTGCCGGGAGTCATCTCGATACACAGCCGACGGGTGGCAAGTATGACGGTGTGCTGGGCGTGCTCGGTGCTCTCGAAATCGTCAGGACACTGGACGACCTCGGCATTCGGACGCGAAGGCCGATCGAAATCATCAACTGGACAAACGAGGAAGGCACCCGTTTCGCGCCGCCCATGTTGGCGTCGGGTGTCTTTGCGGGCGTACACGAACTCGATTGGGCCTATGGCCGCAAGGACGCGGATGGCACGAGTTTCGGCGACGAGTTGAAACGGATTGGCTGGGTTGGCGACGAAGAGGTCGGCGCCCGAAAGATGCATGCCTTTTTCGAACTCCACATCGAACAGGGACCGATCCTGGAAGCGGAACAGGCCGATGTCGGGGTCGTCACCCACGGACAGGGCCTGTCGTGGACCGAGGTGACCGTGACCGGCAAGGAAAGCCATACCGGCAGCACGCCGATGCCGATGCGCCGAAACGCCGGTCTCGGCATGGCGCGTATCGTCGATCTCGTTGACCGGATTGCCTGGTCGCACGAACCGCACGCGGTTGGTGCAGCGGGGCACGTCGACGTCTATCCGAACAGCCGCAACGTGATTCCGGGTCGTGTCGTCTTCACCGTGGATTTCCGTTCACCCGACCTGGCGGCCATCGAGGACATGGAATCCCGGCTTCGCGCGGGCGGCAGGGAAATCGCGGCCGAACTCGGGCTGGAAATCGGTTTCGAGAAGGTCGGTGGCTTCGACCCGGTTTCCTTCGACGAGAATTGTGTTGCAGCCGTGCGATGGGCCGCCGAACGCCTCGGATATTCCCACCGGGACCTGATATCGGGTGCAGGACACGACGCCTGCTGGATCAACCGGGTTGCGCCGACAGCGATGGTCATGTGTCCCTGCGTCGATGGCCTGTCGCACAACGAAGCGGAAGAGATCTCCCCGGAATGGGCCGAGGCAGGCGCCAACGTCCTGATGCACGCGGTCCTCGATACGGCCGAAGTGGTTTCATGACTCTTCGCCGTGATGGGTCAGGCCGACTTGCCGGATGGCGCCTTGGCATTCGGCAAGGGAAGACGGGGACACGATCCGGGATCGGGGTCCGGGGCGTCGTGAATACCAGCGTATTCGCGCAACGGCGCCTTCCGGCGTCACCCGGAATTGGAGGAGGGAAAGCATGAGCAAGGTCGTCAAGGGCGGTACGGTTGTCACCGCGGATCGGACCTGGAAGGCCGATGTGCTGATCGAGGGCGAACGAATTGCCCGGGTCGGCGAAGGATTGTCGGGAGATGAAGTGATCGATGCGGAAGGTGCCTATGTCATCCCGGGCGGTATCGACCCGCATACGCATCTCGAAATGCCTTTCATGGGAACGACGGCAGCCGAAACCTTCGAGTCCGGTACCTGGGCGGCGGCGGTTGGCGGAACCACGATGCTTGTCGACTTCTGCCTGCCGGGCGAAGACGGTTCGATCAGGAACGCCATCAACGAGTGGCACCGAAAGTCGGCGCCGCAGATCTGCAGCGACATCGGTTACCACATGGCGGTTACCGGCTGGGACGAGACCGTCTTCAACGAAATGAAGGATGCCGTCGACATGGGGGTCAACTCCTTCAAGCATTTCATGGCCTACAAGGGCGCGCTGATGGTCGAGGACGACGAGATGTTCGCCTCATTTCAGCGTTGTGCGGAACTCGGCGCACTGCCCATGGTGCATGCGGAAAACGGCGACATCGTGGCCGAACTCCAGCAGAAATACATGGCGGAGGGAATCACCGGGCCGGAAGGCCATGCCTATTCGCGACCGCCGGAAGTCGAGGGTGAAGCGGCAAACCGCGCGATCATGATCGCGGATGCCGCCAATGTCCCGCTCTATATTGTTCATGTCTCGTGCGAGCAGGCCCATGAAGCGATACGGCGGGCAAGGCAAAAGGGCATGCGGGTCTACGGCGAGCCGCTGGTTCAATTCCTGACCCTCGATGAATCCGAGTATTTCAACCAAAGTTGGGAGCATGCCGCGCGACGGGTCATGTCCCCCCCGTTCCGGAACAAGGAACACCAGGCAGGCCTGTGGGCCGGTCTCCAGGCGGGTTCATTGCAGGTGGTCGCCACGGATCACGCGGCCTTCACCACCGAACAGAAGCGCATGGGCATCGACAATTTCATGACCATCCCCAACGGTACGGGCGGCCTCGAGGAAAGGCTTGCGGTCCTGTGGACGGAAGGAGTTGAAACGGGCCGGTTGACCATGAACGAATTCGTCGCCGTGACCTCGACCAATATCGCCCGGATCCTCAACATCTACCCGAAAAAGGGGGCGATCACCGAGGGTGCCGATGCCGACATCACCGTGTGGGACTCGTCGATCCACAAGACGATTTCCGCAAGCACCCAAAAGTCGGTTCTCGACTACAACGTTTTCGAAGGATGGGAGGTGAAGGCGCAGGCCCGCTATACCATCAGTCGCGGGGACGTCATTTGGGCCTGGGGACAGAATTCCCAGCCGCGGCCGGGCCGCGGCCGGTTTGTCCCGCGCCCGCCGTTTCCTTCGGCTCACCGCGCATTGTCGAAGTGGAAGGCGCTCAACAGTCCCAGAAAAGTCGATCGAGACCCGCTCAACATTCCTGCCGGCATATAGGCCGATGTTCGATCGAGATCGTCCGACCGGGCATTGCGTGGCCGCGTCCCGGCGGCGCGGTGGTGTTTCTGGCCGGCATGATCCTTCGTTTCACGCAGGGATGGATGGCGGGCGATGAAGGCTCCGGCGATAGACGCGCACTCGGTCAACCTGACTTTCCAGACATCGGATGGGCCGGTCGACGCATTGAAGGACGTGACCCTTTCAATCGGCACGGGCGAGTTCGTGTCCTTCATCGGACCGTCCGGTTGCGGCAAAACAACGCTTCTTCGCGTCATCGCTGACCTGGAACAACCGACGGGCGGAGAGATCAGGGTCAACGGGATGACGCCAGAAGCCGCGCGCAAGGCCCGGGCTTATGGCTACGTCTTTCAGGCGGCGGGTCTCTATCCCTGGAGGACCATTGAAAAGAACGTCATGCTGCCACTCGAAATCATGGGCTACGACCGGGCCGAACGCGCCAGCCGTGCCCATGAAGCGCTGCGGCTGGTGGACCTTGGGGGCTTCGAGCGAAAGTACCCTTGGCAGCTTTCGGGCGGCATGCAGCAGCGGGCGTCGATCGCCAGGGCCCTGGCCTTTGACGCCGATATCCTGTTGATGGATGAGCCTTTCGGCGCACTCGACGAGATCGTGCGGGACCGGCTGAACGAGGAACTGCTCGATCTCTGGGCGCGCACGGGGAAGACCATCGCCTTCGTAACCCATTCGATCCCCGAGGCTGTCTACCTCTCGACCAGGATCGTGGTCATGTCTGCGCGTCCGGGAAGGGTCACCGACATTATCGACAGCCCGCTGCCGAGGGAACGGAATCTTTCGATCCGCGACAGCGCCGACTTCCTGGAAGTCGCCGCGCGGATACGCCGGGGCCTGAGAGCCTGAATGGAGCCCACGCGGAAATGATCAGGCCAGATGGATCAATTCTCCCGGTCTTTACCGTCGTGGCCGCGATCGTTCTTGTCTGGTACGTGGCGGCGGTCATGCTCAACCTTTCGTGGGTTCGTGACCAGGCCGAAAGAGCCGGGCAGGAGCCTGGGTTCGTCGAACTGGTTTCGGAAACGCTTGCCCAGGATCGCCCCCGGTTGCCTGCGCCGCACCAGGTGGCCATCGAGGTCTGGAACACGACCGTCGAGAAGAAAATCACCTCCAAGAGGAGCCTGGTTTTCCACGGTTGGGTTACCCTGTCCGCAACGCTCCTCGGCTTCGCGTTCGGCGCCGGGCTCGGCATGTTGCTCGCCGTGGCCATCGTCCATGACCGGGCGACCGACCTGAGTGTCATGCCGCTGGTCATCGCCTCGCAGACCATTCCAATACTCGCACTTGCGCCGATGATCATCGTGGTGCTCAACGCTGTCGGTTTGTCGGGGCTGATCCCCAAGGCGATCATTTCCGCCTATCTCAGTTTTTTCCCCGTGGCGGTCGGAATGGTGTCGGGATTCCGCAGCCCGGCGCAACATGAACTGGACCTGATGAAGACCTACAATGCCAGCCGAACGCAATTGTTCTGGAAACTCAGGGTACCCGCATCGATGCCGTTCCTGTTCCCGTCGCTCAAGGTGGCGATTGCCGCCAGCCTGGTCGGTGCGATTGTCGGCGAATTGCCGACCGGCGCCGTCGCCGGACTGGGCGCGCGGCTGCTGGCGGGCAGTTACTACGGCCAGACAATCCAGATCTGGTCGGCGCTCCTGGTCGCGGCGGCAATGGCCGCGGCGCTCGTGACCCTGGTCGGCGGTGCCGAGCGCCTGACCCGCCGTGCCATGGGTGCGCGCCCATGATGCTCGTTATCACGGCGTTGCTGCTTTGGGCGGCGGCCTGGGCGTTCAATCGAAAGATCGCCTCCTTACCCGGGTTCGACCGTGTGGCCCGGCTACTGTCGCCGCTGATCTTCGGCATCACGGTTCTCTTCGTATGGGAACTTGTGGTGCGCGGACTCGGAGTCCCCGAAGTCATCCTCCCGCCGGTCAGCAGTATCGCCACGAGGTTCGTGAACAGTGCCGGGACGCTCTGGATCGATTTCGTCCAGACGGTCATCAAGGGCGCGTTAAGCGGTTACCTGATCGGTTGCGGGGCAGCCGTCGTCACCGCGATCGCCGTGGACCGGTCTCCCTTTCTCCGGCGCGGTCTGCTCCCGGTGGGGAACTTCGTCGCGGCGCTGCCGATCGTCGGCATGGCGCCCATACTGGTCATGTGGTTCGGCTTCGACTGGCAGTCAAAGGCCGCCGTCGTGGTCGTGATGGTATTCTTCCCCATGCTGGTCAATACTGTCCAGGGTCTCGGGGAAGCACAGCCGATGCAGCGGGACCTGATGCGGACCTATGCGGCAGGGTACTGGCAGACGCTGGTGAAACTCCGGTTGCCGGCCGCCGGGCCATTGATCGTGAACGGTCTGAAGATCTGTGCGACGCTTTCGCTGATCGGAGCGATCGTGGCCGAATTTTTCGGCTCGCCCGTGCGGGGGATGGGATTCCGCATCTCGACCGAAGTCGGCCGGCTCAACCTGGACATGGTCTGGGCGGAAATAGCGGTTGCCGCGGTTGCAGGCTCCGTATTCTACGGTATCATCACTTTCGGCGGGCGAACGGTAAATTTCTGGCATCCGTCTCAACGTCGGGACTTGCGGTGACCCTCGCCACGGGCCAGTCTTCGAGTGTCATGGGAATCGGTTCGGGGCACGCCTGGAATCAGGCCCGGCGAAAGAACGGTTCCTTCGAACCGGTTGGAAAAAAGGGAGAGAAAGCATGAAAACCAAATTCGTGAATCCATTGGCGGCGGGGCTGGTGCTCGGTCTTGGCTGGGCCACGCAGTCGCTTGCCGCAGACGAAGTCACATTGCAGTTGAAGTGGGTTACCCAGGCCCAGTTTGCCGGTTACTACGTCGCGCTCGACAAGGGATTCTACGCCGAGGAAGGCCTGGACGTCAGCATCAATGCCGGGGGTCCTGACATAGCTCCAACCCAGGTGATCGCCGGCGGTGGCGCCGACGTCACGGTCGAGTGGATGCCGGCGGCACTGGCTGCGCGGGAACGCGGGCTTCAACTCGTGAACATCGCACAGCCGTTCAAGTCATCCGGCATGATGCTGACCTGCCGGAAGGATGCGGGCATCGGTTCCACGGATGACTTTCGCGGCAAGACGCTCGGTGTCTGGTTTTTCGGCAACGAGTATCCGTTTCTCAGCTGGATGAGCCAACTCGGCATTCCGACCGAAGGCGGCGGTGATGGCGTCGAAGTCCTGAAGCAGGGATTCAACGTCGACCCGCTCCTGCACGAGCAGGCGGCCTGCATTTCGACCATGACCTACAACGAATACTGGCAGGTCATCGATGCAGGATTGTCGGAGGATGACCTGGTCGTGTTCAAGTACGAGGACCAGGGCGTGGCGACCCTGGAGGACGGCCTCTACGTGCTCGAGGACAAGCTCGCGGATCCGGATTTCGTGGACAAGATGGTCCGCTTCGTACGTGCATCGATGAAGGGTTGGAAATACGCCGAAGAGAATGTGGCCGAGGCGGTCGAGATCGTTCTCGACAACGACGCGACCGGAGCCCAGACCGAACACCACCAGACGCGGATGATGGGTGAGATCGCCAAGCTGACGGCGGGTTCCGACGGCTCTCTCGATCCCGCCGATTTCGAACGAACGGTGGACACGCTGCTCGCGGGCGGATCAGACCCGGTCATCACCATGCGCCCGGAAGGAGCCTGGACCCACGCCATCACCGATGCTGCCCTGAATTGATGGGCGTTATAGACGGTGTGTGTGACACGCCACCTCGGAAACACGGGTTTCCGTTCGCGTGACCTCAACAACTCCGGTGCCGGCATCCCTGTCGGCACCGGAATTGTTCCGTGTGGAAATCGATGACTACGTAAGTTGCAAAACTCCCGCTTCCCTAACATAAACGTAGATTTCTTCGCCGTCCTCTCGTGTAGTTCCTTCAAATACCATCCCGCGACATTTGACGACTTCCTGTACGGCTTTCTTCGGGGCTCCTCTTGTCCAGCCTAGTCCCATCGCAAAAAAAGGTTGAGCCGTACTATCCAAAATTTCATTCAGATCATCTGTCGTTCCAACAGTCCACTCCACACCTGGTCGATTATATCGTTTCTTCCATTCATACAGTGCCGTTACGATGGACACCACATCCGCCTCGATTTTCTCACCTGTCGGATTCGGCATTCCGGGCCACCTGTCATTTTCCCAAATTGGGTTATTGAGGAAGCCGAGCGAAATGCCTGGGTTCAAAAATTGGCTTGGCCAAGAAACAAACACTGCTAATACGATTTTCAGTTTACAATATGCCGCCGAGATGGCTGGATTGAATAAATTTTGCCGCTATCGTCGCCCACTGGCTTGGGAGAGTGAGGAACGCTTAAACAGGAAGGCGGCAAAGAACTTCAGCCTCGCTTCTTGCTGATCGAAACCGCTATCGTCGCGCTGACCTACATCGTCTTGCTCTGCTTGGTACAGACGGTGATGATAGTGCGAGGGTGTTTGACCTTGTGCAACCTGTGATAAATTCATCTGGCGCGACTGTCGTTTCCTTAGGCTTTGGTTTGTCAGTGTTAGCGAGTCTGTCTTTGGAACAGTTGTATGGTTGAGTTAAGATCAATGGGCGAAGGCAAATCGACAATGAATGACAACCCAAGGCGAATTCGGATTGAATGCCCAAGCTGCAAATCCGTAGTGGAATTCAGCAGATCATCCAATGGACAATGGTTAGGAACGATAGCCGGAGGTGGACTTGGATTGTGGCTTGCATCCGGTCTTGGCCTTGCCGGTGGAATTCTCGGCGCGCCAATTGCAATACCGGCCACTTTTGTAGGATTGGGGGTTGGTGCCATTATTGGGAACAGAACGGGCGCTTTGTTTGATGGTGGAAAGTGCCCGAATTGCGGTAAGTCGATCAGCTTATGATCTCTTGTCGCGTGGATTTACCCTGCGTAAAGCTGACACAACAGCATGTTTTATCAACGCTGAATTTCCTGCCTTGATTCTCGAACAGCGGCCATTGATCAAGCCTTCACGATATCGGGTTCTGCCGTTCCGGCCCACTTGAACGCCCACCTCGCACCCTGCCTGACATTCTGTACCAAGTGTGGGCGCAATGCGGCAAGGCAGCGTCCGGACCTGTATCTTGCGGAGGGGTAGAGCAGCCCGTTGCCGCCTGACCCGTACACTTCGCGGGCGAGTGCTTGTCCCCCACGATAGGCTTTCGTGGGATCCGGACTCAGAACTTCTTCCGTTTCCTTGTTGTTCAGATCGTGAAACCGCGTCGTGAAGCCAGCCAGGAGTTCACGATATAGCGTGGTGTTTTCGAAAACGCCCGTCGCCTTGAGTTCGCGCGTAAGATGCCAAGCCACTTCAGCTTGTGCTGTCTCGATTGCTGTCTTACCGTAGGACGCATACCAGGCGCCCCGTTCTGGCCCGTTGAACCGATTGCCCGTCGCCCGCGTGTAGCAAAACGCGGCGTTCACGTAAGTCCACCCGTAACCGGCTGCCTCGGTCAACAATTCGTTCGGGTCCAGGCCGCTGGGGATGGGTAGTCTGAGCGACTGGCGAGCAGAAGTCTGTCCCTCGATCTCCTCAAGGATCGCGAGCTCGCTTTTGTTGTCCGCTAGCGGAGCCATCGATGGCTCGTCGATATAAGCCGTCGAAATGAGCCGTATCGTAGCAGGGTCCGTGAACTCGATTTCCTCGAGATCGGATGCTCGAATCAAGCCCCACCCCGCAATGCGTCGATGTGCTGACGCACACTGATCATGGCCGGAATTCCACCGCCGCACATGACTTGAACTGGAGTTTTTCCATTAAAGCCGGCGCCTGAATTTTCTGTTTTCGGCCAACCGTAAGTTAACGGCCCGTTGAATAGCAATCGCAAGCCTTTGAAGAGCCCGATCAGCAGACTCGCGCGCGTTATTTTGTCCTGATCAAGGATCCCTTTGTACGTTCCGGCCTTCATCCGGCTCCAAGTCGCTGTTGGAACATCGAAGAGCGTCGCGGCCTCTGCATTGGAGAGGTTCCATGCGTCAGCTACGCGAACGACGGCCTTCACGATCACGGCAGTCTTGTCACTATCGGAAACGGGCCGCACATTGCCGTGTTCCGGAGCATTACGGATGGGTTGCAGCATGAATCTCTCCATTTGATGACATAATACATATCATATGATAAGAATTTGTCAAGACTTAATCAAAGGAGAAAATTTTGCCTGGAACGGTTTCCCGATAAGGCCTCGTTTAGTTCGATTTCGCAACTTGGCAATTTCGGAATTGCTACTGTTTCCCGCAGTTCAGTGTGAACGGAATTCACGATTCACGCCCCGGCGTAGCCAAGCGTCGCAACGCCGGACACGATCAGCACGAGGCCGAGAATCTGTGGCCGGGCCATGCGTTCGCCGAGCAGGACGCAGGCAAGAATGACGGTAACGACACTGAATGTCGATGAAATGACGGCGGTGAATTCGGGATTTCGGGTCATCCCTCCCGCGAACAGCAGGAAGAATCCGAACGTGTCGAGAAATCCGTGGGCGACAATGATGCCCTGTCGTTGTGCCGGAAGACGCCAGAAAAAGACGTCGCGGCGCAAATGCGTCATGCTAGTTTGCCGTTGACGACATTGGTCGGGTGGGTTCTAGTGCAGGTAATGAATTATGTTCGGATTTTCGTCGCCTTAATTTGCAAATGCTCGGGAGGAGTACGAAAAATGAAAGTTCCAAGAATGCTGAAATCGCTGTTAGTTGGGGGAATTGTCTCGGCGTTGGGAGGTGTCGGCGCATCTGCGGACGAGTGGCAGGATGTTGTCGATGCAGCCAAGGCCGAAGGCAAGGTCGTGCTGTACCTGGCGAAGTCTAACGCTCAGGCGGAAGCACTCCTCAAGGCGTTCGAAGCGGAATACGGCATAACGGGCGAGTGGCTCCGTGGTTCGGCACGGGCACAGACGTCACGGTTGATGGGCGAGTTGCAGGCGGGCGCGCCGCAGGCCGACGTGTTCTACACGGCCGGACCGATTTCCCACTCGCGAATTGCCGAACAGACCCCGGTCTGGGTTCCCAGCGGGCCAAACGCCGCCAACTGGCCGGAGGATTTCGCATTTCCGCATGGCAGCGTCCAGATGACCGCCGACCCGGTCGTGATCATCTACAACACCGACGCCGTCCAACCGGCTCCCTCGAAATACGAGGACATGATCGGCAAGGGATACATTACCGCCGTCGGTTCCCCGGCCTCCGTGTTCCGCACAGCCTACTATCTCCGGACCCGCGAGTTTCTCGGCGACGGGTTCTGGGAATCGATCGCCGCGGACGGCATCGTGACCGGACCATCCGTGAACGCGCTGGTCCAGGGAATCGCAGCCGGAGAATCCGACATTGCATTGGCGTTCGGTTGGCAGGCCGCAGGATTGAAGCGCGACGGTGCACCGATCGACTGGGCCACACCCGATTCAAAGGTCTGGGCTCTCACGCAATGGGCCATGGCACTGGAAGGAGGCCCGAACCCGAATGCCGGCAAGCTGCTTCTTGACTACATGATGGGACCGGAAGGCCAGGCGATCCTGAATACGGACGGTGGCGTCAGCGTGATCGGGACGGACGAACTGCCCATTAACGTCAATGAAGAGGCCGTGACGGCACAGGATGCCATAAACCTGACAAGGTGGTGGGAAAAAACCTTCCAACAGGCGATCCCGCAGTAACGAAAAACACTGCCAGAGTACTTGGCAGCATGTAGGTCGCAAGGCTGTTGATAACACGCGGGTCCGCGACTGAGCCGGCTTGCCGCGAAAACGCATCGCGGACAAGCCGGCTCATGGACTTTGTGCGGCGTGGAACTGTCGACTGGACGCTGGTATCGGGCCGGGCCGCGATTGTCCTGATCCTCGCGATGATTTTCGCCCCCATTATCCAGGTCATGTTCGAACCCATGGCCCGGTTCTGGGAGCAGCTGCAGGTCGTCGCCGCACTCCCGAATATCGGCCGGACGATCATCAACACCTTCGTGCTCGCCGGCGGAACCCTTGTCCTCGCATTGACCTTCGGAACATTTTTCGGATGGTCGACGGGACAACTGTCGCCGCGTTTTGCCCGGATTGCCTCCATCCTGACGACAAGTTCGCTCTTCGTGCCGCCGATCGCCGGCGTCATCGGCTGGATTTTCCTGTTCTCGCCGCGCATCGGTTATGCAAACGTTATCTTGCGGGCGACTCCTTTCTTTGATGGCAATTCCGGCCCTGTCGACATTCGTTCCCTGTCGGGAATCATCGTTATCGACACGATTTACCTGATTCCGTTTGTCTTTCTGTATGTCTCGACCGCGCTCCGCGCGGTCGATCCCGCGCTCGAGAGTGCGGCGATGGTCTCCGGTTCGAGTTGGATCGGCGCCCAGTTCCGGATCGTCCTGCGCATCATCCGCCCGGCGATCATCTATGGAGCCGTGATCGTGATGCTGCTCGGCCTCGGCCAATTTACGGTGCCGCTGGTGCTCGGATCCAATCACGGGATCAACGTCATCACGACGGAAATCTTCAACCAGCTTGAAGTGCGGTCCATTCCCCAGGAGGCGACGGCGGCATTCCTGGCATTGCCGCTCATCCTGGCAGGCTTCGCCCTCGTGTTCATTCAGCGCATGGCCGTCGGGGACGTAAACCGGTTTTCCGTTGCCAGCAAGGGGGTTGGCGGCCATAGGCAGCCGCGCAACTACCTGATCATTCCAATCATCATCTATGCCTTCATCGCGGTTGTTCCCGCGGTCACGGCATTGCTTATTGTCGCACTTTCACCTTTCTGGTCGGCCACCATCAGGGTCGACAAGTTCAGCTTGGATTCCTTTGTCGAGATCTGGCAGAATTCCACGATCCGGACGTCGATCCTCAATTCGATTCAACTGAGCGCCATCGGCGTGGTGGCAGCGCTCGTTGGCTCGTTCGTCGTGGCCCGGTACATGCTGTCAGCGACTTCCGGCCGGTTCAGCACGTTCGTGGACTACACGATCAATCTTCCGTTGACCATTCCGCACATCGTGCTCGGGCTCGGGATCTTTCTGATTTTCGCGGTCGGGCAATTCGGCCTCTACGGATCGGGCTGGCTCTTCGTCATCGCCTACTTCGTCCTGTATCTTCCGCATGGTGTCAGGATGATTCAAAGCGGCCTCGTCCAGATGGGCACGTCGCACGAGGCAGCGGCAAGGGTCTGTGGAGCCGGACGCCTGCGGACCGTTGTCTGGATTATCCTCCCGATGCTCCGTCGCAGCGTTGCGTCGGCCGGGCTGCTCATGTTTGTCCTCATGTCCAGGGAGTTCTCGGCGTCGTCGCTGTTGCGGACCCCCAGCAACCAGGTGATGTCGACACGGCTCTTCGACAGCTACAACAACGGCACCTTCACGGATACCGCCGCGATCGCCATCGTGATGATCAGCGTCTCCCTGATCGGTGTCAGCCTGATCACGATCCTCGGCGGACGCACGACCGGTGAGGCGTCATGAGGCCGGCCGCGTCCAGCAGTAGCGGAACGGTAGGGGTCGGTGTCGATAACCTGTCAATCACCTACCGGCTGGGACGCAAGGAGATTCTCGCACTCGACCGGATTTCGGTCGAGGTCAGGCAAGGCGAACTGTTGGTTCTCCTGGGGCCGAGCGGTTGCGGCAAGAGCACGCTTCTCAATGCCGTCGCGGGCCTGCTCAAGCCGGACGAGGGACAGATCACGATCGCGGGCCGCGAGGTGTTCGGCTCGAAAGGCCTGGTTAACGTGCCCCCGAACGGCAGGAACCTGGGAATGATTTTTCAGGCGTATTCGCTGTGGCCTCACATGACGGTGCGTGACAACGTGGCGTTTCCGCTAAAGCGCCGCGGTTTTGCACAAAAGGATGTCAAGCCGACCGCGAACGCGGCACTTGATCTCGTGCGATGCGGCCAACTTGCGGATCAGTACCCGGGCCAACTGAGCGGTGGTCAACAACAAAGGGTCGCGCTGGCACGGGCGATCGTTGCCGAACCGGCCGTGTTGCTCTTCGACGAACCGCTCAGCAATCTGGATGCGAACCTGCGACGACAGCTTCGGGACGAGATTGCCGGCCTGCACAACCGCTTGCAGTTCAGCGGTATCTACGTGACCCACGACCAGGCCGAGGCGTTGTCTCTCGGTACGTCGGTTGCGGTCATGACGACAGCGAGGATTGAACAGATCGGCACTCCCCAGGAGGTGCATAACAGTCCGGTTTCGGAATATGTCGCCTGGTTCCTGGGCGCGAATGTCTTCGACGCGACCGTCGATGCGCGCGGGGCCGTCGAAACTCCCTTCGGCGTACTCTCGAGCGAGGAGACGACGGGGAAGGGACCGGCCCGCGTGGCGATTTACCCTGAACGGCTCCGGATCGAGCCGGCCGACGACGGCACGGCGACGATCACCCTGGTGCAATACAAGGGAACTGCCGTCGAATACTCGGTTCAGGCAGGCAACGCGTCGGTGAATGTCGTGACGATCACGAGCGAGCAGCCGCTTGCAATCGGAGACCGGGTCAATGTCAGCGCCTTGCCGCGCGATGTACTGGTATTTTCGGATCCCGGCATCGTTTCGGCAACCGCCGCCGCCAGCGAACCCGGCCAGGCCAAAAGAAATAGCGAGGGCCCATGAGCAACAGAGATGGATATTTTGACGCGAGGATTCGCCCGCCTTTCGGGGAATTCCTGAACCTGCCGCGTTACAACACGAAGATGAAACAGGGCCTCGTCAGCTACGCGGTCCCGCCGGCTTCGATTTCCGAACGCTCGATGCCAGCACTGTTTTCGGAGATGGATGAAGTCGGCATTAGCCGGGGGCTTGCAATGGGGCGGCATACAGCGACCAATGCCTGGATCCCGAACGACACCATCGCCTCGTTGCGACGAGAGCATGGCGACAGGTTCTGGACATTCGGCGGAGTCGGTGAAGCAACTCCACTGGAAAACCTCAAGGAAACCATGCGCTGCATCGAGGAAATGAACCTCGATGGCATTGCGCTCGACCCGGGCTGGCTGAATCCACCCCTGCGGGTCAACGATTCGGCGTTCTACCCCGTCTATGCATACTGCGAAGCCAGGGGCGTTCCCGTATCCGTCTCCATGAGTATAAACTCCGGTCCGGACCTCAGTTTCTGCGACCCCTGTACACTGCAGCGCGTTGCCATGGACTTCGGGAACCTGCGGCTCGTTGTCAGCCATGCGTCCTGGCCGATGGTGACTCCCATGCTGGCGGTCGCCGCAAAGCTGCCGAACGTCTGGCTGATTCCGGACCTGTACATGAACACCCCGGGCCTGCCTGGCCGCACGGACCTTGTCGAAGCGGGAAGGCACCCGATCCTGTGCAAGAAGATCATCTTCGGCACCGCCTATCCCTCGCAATCCCTCGAAGCGTCCATGTCCGGATTCGACGAGGCCGGGATTCCCGAACCGAACCGCGACGCCATACTCCGGACAAATCTTCTCGAATTCCTGGGGGAGACATGATGAGGTGCCCGGCACGGTTTCGACCATGCCACGGATCGCATACATGCCCGGTTGCGGACCCTGACTCTCATGCGGCTTGAGGGAAAGGCGGCGGCAGTCACCGGCGGCTCAGGCGGGTTGGGTTCGGGGATCGCCCGGAGGATGCACGCAGAGGGCGCAAGGGTCGCGGTCGTGGATATCGACGCGGTTCGCGCGCGCGCCGTCGCCGCCGAACTTGACGCCGATGGACAATCTGCCTGCGCATTCGAACTGGACGTGACCAGCCGGGTTGACACCGAAAGGGTTGCGCGGGAAATCAAGTCATGGGCCGGCAGGATCGACATTCTCGTGAATGGCGCGGGGGTCAACAGCCATTATCCGGCGCTGGAGTTGCCGGAAACGGAATGGAACAGGATCATCGGCGTCAACCTCACGGGGACATTTCTCACGATACAGGTGTTTGCGCCGCACATGCAGCCACACACGAATGCCTCGATCATCAACATCTCCTCGACATCCGCCGTGGTGTCCCGCGCAACGAGCGTCCACTATACGGCCAGCAAAGGAGGTGTGCGTGCCCTGACGCAAGGTTTTGCCGCCGCCCTGGCGCCACTCGGAATCCGGGTGAACGCGATTGGACCGGGCCCGGTGCTGACATCGCTGAACCAGGAGCGCCTGTCCGACCCGGCGGAACGCCAACGGTCCTTGGCGCGCGTGGCGCTCGGCCGCTTCGGTACGCCCCAAGATGTGGCCGGACTTGCAGTATTCCTGGCGACCGAGGATGCGAGTTTCATCACCGGTTCAAGCATCTACGTCGATGGAGGGCTGCTGGCGATGCGATGACAGCCGGGCCCGGTTTTCGGCCAAACGATACGAGTCAATGAGGAGGTCTCAATGGTTATAGATTTTCGGGTACGACCCCCGTTCAAGAGTTTCGCAAAACTGCGAATCTACAATCCGCGTCCGCAGAACCCCGACCCGGTAACGGCTTCGCCGTTGTTCACCAACATCGAGCCTCCGTACCGGTCTTACGAAGAGACATCGATCGACGCATTTGTGGAGGAACTCGACGAGGCGGGCATCGATGTTGCCGTTGCCATGGGTCGGAAGGCGGGAGGTCCCCACGGTTCGGTTCCTTACGAGGAACTCGTCGAGCTCAGGGACCTGTTTCCCGGGCGTTTCGTGTGCTTCGGCGGGCTCAACGGCGTCGATGTCAACGGCGCTCTCGAGGACATAGATCGCTGCGTGGACCTCGGCTTCAAGGGCGCCGCGCTGGACAACGGCTGGTCGGAACCGCCGCTGTACGATGATGACGAACGGCTCTATCCGATCTACGAGAAATGCACAGAGCGCGGGCTGATCGTGTCACTGACGTCAAGCATCTATGTCGGCCCGGATGTCGGCTACAGCATGCCAGTGCACATTCACCGCGTTGCCCAGAAATTTCCGGACCTGACGATCGTCGTTCCACATGCTGCCTTTCCCTGGGCCGCCGTGATGTGCGGTGTCGCGTTCCAGCGGCCAAACGTCTACCTGATACCCGACATTTACGTGAACGTTCCCGGACTGCCCGGCAGCGACGACTACTTTCGTGCAGCCAACGGCTTCCTGAGCTACCGGTTCCTGTACGGCAGCAGCTACCCGGTCAGGCCTCTCGGACAAAGTGTGCGTTCGTTCAAGACCCTTCCCTTTGACAGCGATGACATACGCGACAGGTGCCTCGGCGGTAACGCGGCCCGGTTGCTGGGACTGACCGGTTGAAGACCGCCCGGAGGCGGCCGTCATGATCGGGTGACGGCCGCTGGCAACCGCGGCAAACCCATGGATCGCGTCCGATACGGATCCCGAGGGTGTTGCGGATTTCCCGAGTACCGGTCCTCCAGTCGTCGCCGACGAGCAGTCCTCGGCCACCTGCCCGCTCAACACGGGTTCGAATCCTTCCATTCGTCGACTGCCGTTCCGAATATGGTTTTTTCGACGTGTAAATCATTGTCATTGTGGAGTTTTTTTCGTGTCGTAAATGATTTTGCATCGGCTGCGTGCACGACGGCCATCTCGATGACGGCAATCTCGTTACGATCAGCAACGGACTGCACGACACCGGTCTCGAAGCACCGTGGATGGACTCCGGCATGTCCGTCTCCATGTGTCATGAAAGCGCGGGCCACATGACATGGTCATGTCAAGGTACGGTCAAATGAGCAGGTTTTTCCCGAAACGGTGTCGTGTCGTGTTGAAATCTCGTCGTGCCCGGTTTCACAACCCGGCTTTTCCTGTATTGGTCCTGTTCGCCCCGGATAAGCGTGAACGGAATTCACGATTCACGCACCGGCGTAGCCAAGCATCGCAACGCCGGACACGATCAGCACGAGACCGAAAATCTGTAGCCGGGCCATGCGTTCGCCGAGCAGGACGCAGGCAAGAATGACGGTAACGACACTGAATGTCGATGAAATGACGGCGGTGAATTCGGGATTTCGGGTCATCCCTCCCGCGAACAGCAGGAAGAATCCGAACGTGTCGAGAAATCCGTGGGCGACAATGATGCCCTGTCGTTGTGCCGGAAGACGCCAGAAATAGACGTCGCGCCGACGAAGCAGCAGCAATGCCAGCAGAAACAGGAAGCCGACGGTTCGCCCCATCCAGAGCGCGACGAATCCGTCCGTTCGGGCGGATGCCTCCTGTCCGGTGATCACGGCGATTGCGTAGACGACGCTGGCAAAACCGGCCAGTACCAGGATGGACCCGGTCACCCGGGGAGTCGGCGGCAGTACGGACCGTTGCTTCGGCGCGGGACCGGATTCGGTTTGCGGCCCAGGGGTGACGGCTCCGATCAGAACGACTCCAACAATGATTGCCGCAATCGCGGCAGATTCCGCAAGGTCGGGCGTGCGCCCAGATACAACCGCAAAAGCCACGACAATGACGGGATGGGCCCCGACGATGGGTGCGACGACGCTGACTGGCCCGCGGGCGAGTGCGGCAAAGAACGTCAACAGGGCCAAGGCAAGGCAGACACCATGGATGAGAACATAGGCGACAGCCACCGGTTCGAGCGGGATCGATGTTCCCGTGGCGATTCCCAGGAGGCTGAGGCCAACGGTCCCGACGGCGAGCATGCCGCAAAGCGTACGATCGGCCCCGATCCGCACGGAATTTCGATTTGCGAGATAGTCGGCGATGCCGAGGGAAATCGCGCTTCCGACGCCGAAGAAAACCGCGATCATGGCCAGTTGATCCCTTCCGTGCCAGTCGGTCTTGACCGGGTCCGGATCATTCTTTCGTCGCCCGGCCGGTGACGGATGCAGATTCGAAACCCATTCGTCACCGCTCCGGAATCAGGCCTTTCGGGAAAAAGCGGAGAACAAGAATCAACAGGAACCCCATTGTCAGAAGTCGCATGTGCGCGGCGGAGTCGATCAGGTGCGCCCGAAGGCCGCTGTCCTCATCAAGCCAGGCCGTCAGGAAGTCCATCAGGAACAGGCCGGCCGGTTCCGCCTCGACCCAGAGGAACCAGATCAGGAAACCGCCGAGAACCGCCCCCCAGTTGTTCCCCGAACCGCCAACAATGACCATGACCCAGATCAGGAAGGTAAACCGCAATGGCTGGTAGCTTGCCGGCGTCATTTGGCCGTCGAGCGTCGTCAGCATCGCTCCCGCCAGCCCGACGACAATCGAGCCAAGGACAAATACCTCGAGATGCCGGCCCGTGACATCCTTGCCCATGGCGTTCGCTGCAGTCTCATTGTCCCTGATTGCGCGCATCATTCGGCCCCACGGGGACTTGAGCGCCAGTTCCGACAAGACAAAAACCACCGCCAGCACGGTTGCGAACAAGGCACAGTACGTCAACTTCACGATGATCGAAGACAGTGACGCAAGGTCCGCGTTCGTGCTTTCGGCAAAGGCCTTGAGCCAGTCCCTGTCCTGCAATTCCACTTCGTACGGAACCGGCCTCGGCAGCCCTACCACATTCTTGACGCCGCGGGTCAGCCAGTCTTCGCCCTTCAGGACCGCAACGATGATCTCGGATATTCCGAGCGTGGCGATGGCGAGGTAGTCGGAACGCAAGCCGAGGGCGATTTTACCGATGAACCAGGCAGCGCCTCCGGCCAGCATGCCCCCGATGATCCAGGACAGGATAACCGGCAGGCCGAGACCGCCCAGGAATCCGGTTTTGGCCGGCTCGATACGTTCGACCGCATCGGTTGCCGGACCAAAGAACCACCGTGCGAGAAAATAACTGACCACAAGCACGGCGAGTATGGAGAGCGTCCTTGTCCTGCCGGGCGGAAGCCTCTTGTGGGCGACAAAGGCAAGAAGGCAACCGGTGCCGGCGACAATGGCGGCCGCCAGCAATCCGCCGCTGCCGGCGCTCCAGGCTTCGCGAACCGGGGGCGTGGAAACCAACACGACTGCAAGACCCCCGAGAGCGGCGAATCCCATGATGCCGACATTGAACAACCCGGCGTATCCCCATTGAATGTTGACGCCGATCGCCATGATTGCCGAGATCAGGCAAAGGTTGAGAATCGAGAGTGCGACGTTCCAGCTCTGGAGCAGGCCGACGGAAACCAGCAGGGCCGCCATCATGGCAAGCGCGGGCAGTCTGCCAATTTCCCTGCCTTTCATCACACCGACCTGCCCCGGAAGATTCCGGTTGGCCGATAGATCAGGACAAGCACCAGGATCATGAAGCTGACGGCAAACTTGTACTCGGTCGAGAGCAGTTGCATGAGGCCTGACGGAGAGAGAGCGTCGGGCAAAAGGTAGCCCAGGAACTTTTTGTAGGCATAGGTCATGGAGATTTCGGAAAAGGCGACGACGAAGCCGCCGGCAATGGCACCAAATGGATTTCCAAGTCCGCCAACGATCGCCGAGGCAAATATCGGCAGCAACAGCTGGAAATACGTGAACGGCTTGAAGCTCTTGTCGAGACCGTACAGGGTGCCCGCGAGGCAGGCGAGGGCAGCGGAAATGACCCAGGTCAGGAACACGACGCGCTCGGTGCTGATCCCGGAAATCAAGGCCAGGTCCTCGTTGTCCGAATAGGCCCGCATCGACTTGCCGGTTCTCGTGCGGAACAGAAACCAGAACAGGACGACCACGGTTACGACTGCCGTCAGCAGGGTGATGCACTGGCTGACCTTGATCGTGAGGCCTTCCTCCAGGCCGAAGGTTTGCCTGAAGTCGCGTGCCCGGACGATAAACCGGGCGCCATCGGCAAATCTCTGGTCGCCGGGACCAATCACGAAGCGAACGATGCCGTTCAGGATGAACATGACCCCGACCGACGCGATGACAAAAACGACCGGTGCGGATTTCGTCTGGCGAAAGCTCCGATATACCGTCCTGTCGATCACGAGAACCATGGCCGCCGTTGCAACGACGGCGAACGGCAACGCAACCAGCGCCGTCGGCAGCGGCGCAATCGAGATTCCCGTCGACTGCAGCCACCATGTCAACAGGACGGCGATCATGGCTCCGAACGCCATGGTGTCACCGTGTGCGAAGTTGGAAAACCTGAGGATGCTGTAGACCAGGGTGACGCCAAGGGCACCGAGCGCAAGTTGGCTGCCGTAGGCGAGACCCGGCACGATGACGAAATTCGCCAGGAGGACGACCCCGTTCAGAACGTCCATTTCAATAGACTCCCGCGGCACGGGATTGGGCCCGGCCCGGATGCTTCGCGCAGGATTCCCCCGGTACCGGGAAGCACTTGGTGAGCACGGGCGTGTGCATCCCTAACCGCCAAGGAACGATTTCCTGACATCGGGATTCTCGAGAAGCGATCGGCCCGTGTCCGTGTACCGGTTTCTGCCCTGTACAAGGACGTAGCCCTGGTCCGCGATCGAGAGGGCGTGCCGGGCATTCTGTTCGGTCATCAGGACAGCGATTCCGGTAGCGGCGATGTCGAGAACGAGATCGAACAGCAGGTCCATCACGACAGGGGACACCCCGGCCGTCGGCTCGTCCAGCATGAGCATCTTCGGTCCGGTCATGAGTGCGCGGCCGAACGCAACCTGTTGGCGCTGCCCGCCGGAGAGTTCCCCTGCGGCCTGGTTTTTCTTGACATCCAGGGCCGGAAACAGGCCGAGGACCCGCTCCATGGCGGGCCTGATGTCATCGGACCTCAGAAAGGCGCCCATTTCCAGGTTTTCCCGAACTGTCAGGGATGGAAAGATGTTTCCGGTTTGGGGGACAAAAGCCATGCCGAGCGCCACCCGTTCCTGGGGTGCGAGCGGCGTGATGTCTTTCCCGTCAAGCTCGACCGTTCCCTTGCGAAGTTCAATGAGTCCGAACATCGCTTTCATGGCAGTCGACTTGCCAGCTCCGTTGGGCCCGACAATGACCGTGATTTTGCCGGGCTCGGCCGTGATCGAACAGTCGTGCAGGATGTCGACCTCGCCGTAGCCGCCCGTCATGTCCAGTGCGCGCAGGCAACTCACGTGGCGTGACCTGCATCGCGGAACCTTTTCCCGAGATAGGATTCGATCACGCTTTGATTCGACTTGATTTCTTCGGCGGTACCCGTGGCGAGGACCCGCCCCTCTGCCATGCAGACGACCGGGTCACACAACCATGAAACGAAGTCCATGTCGTGTTCGATCAGGCAGAATGTATAGTTGAATTCGCGGTTGAGGCGTATGATGGCCTCGCCGATTCTCCGCAACAGCGTCCGGTTGACGCCGGCGCCAACCTCGTCAAGGAAAACGATCCTGGCATCGACCATCATCGTGCGTCCGAGTTCCAGGAGTTTCTTCTGGCCTCCCGACAGGTTTCCGGCAAGCTCGTCTGCAACCTGGTTCAGTTCGAGAAAGTCGATGACCTCGTCGGCGCGTGCCCCGATGGCTCGCTCTTCCTCGCCGACGCGGCGCCTCGAGAACCAGGCATGAACCAGGTTCTCGCCACTTTGCTTGCCCGGAACCATCATCAGGTTCTCGCGGACGGTCATGGTGGCAAATTCATGCGCGACCTGGAAAGTGCGAAGGACACCTTTCCGGAAAAGCGCATGCGGCTTTTCGCCGGTGATGTCTTCATCTTCAAGAAAGATCCGGCCTGACGCCGGCGGGAAAACTCCGGCGATCACGTTGAAGAGCGTGGTCTTGCCAGCGCCGTTCGGCCCGATCAGGCCCGTTATCGTTCCTTCCCTGATCCTGAAACTGACCCCGTCGACGGCGGCAAATCCGCCGAAGCGTTTACTGATATTGTCGATCAGGATCACCCGGTTGCCCGCCAGAGGCTTCGGTCAGGGGCCTCCCGGCCAGCTGCACTGGCCGGGAACACGGATATGCCGTGTTTCTTACCTGAACCTGACGGTCTGGAGGGCACCGTCCTGGATTTCGATCTCGCGGTAGTTGCCGGCCGATTCTCCACCGCCAATCATTTCGACCGCCGACGCGCCGACGTAATCGACATCGCCCCCGCCCGCGAGGATTTCCAGGCCCTTGGCCAGTTCGCCCGGGTAGATCATTTCACCTGGAGCGTTGGCGACGTTCATGACCTGTTCCTTGAGGTCCTGGCTGCTTGACGATCCCGCCGCCTGCATGGCGAGGAGGATCAGCGCTGCCGCATCATAGGCTTCACCGACAAACGGGGCCGAACCGTCGAAGCCGGCGGCACTTGCAAGCTCGGTGAATTTCGCCAGCCCGGGGCTGTCAGTGCCCGGCGCCTGGCCGAACGAGCCGTCAAGGTCGGGGCCGATTGCCTGCGGCAGGCTTTCGCCGATCATGCCGTCCGGAAGCACGAACATGTCGAAGGCACCGCTGTCGAGCGAGCCCTGGATGATCCCGCGACCACCCTGGTCAATGTAGCCTGCAACCACGAGAACATCGCCGCCAGCCGCCGCGAGGGCGCCAACTTCGGCGCTGTAATCGGCCTTGCCGTCCTCGTGGGGTGCGTTGATCGTCACCTCGCCACCGGCCGCTTCGAATGCGGCCTGGAAGCTGTCGGCAAGGCCCTTGCCGTAGTCGTTGTTGGTATAGGTCAGAGCGACGGACTTGATCCCCCGGTCCATGATGACATCGGTCATGACCTGGCCCTGGCGGGCGTCAGAAGGAGCCGTGCGGAAGAAAAGACCGTCATCTTCTGCGGTCGACAATCCCGGAGATGTCGCGGACGGCGAAATCATGACGATCCCGTTGGGCCGCGCGACGTTCTGAAGGACCGCGCCGGTCACGCCCGAACAGTCGGCGCCCATGATCGCGTTGACCTGGTCAGCAGTCACCAGTCGTTCGGCGGCCGTCGTCGCGGCTGCCGCGTCAATGCAGGTCGAGTCGGCACGAATCCCCGAAACCGTCGCGCCGTCCAGCAGTGCCCCCGAATCGGACACTTCCTGGATGGCCAGTTCCGCGCCACTGCCGATTCCGGGCGTCAGGGATTCGATCGGTCCGGTGAATCCCAGCAAGATCCCGATCTTGATTTCTTCCGCCTCTGCCAATGATGTCCCGGCCATGAAGATCGTTGCGGCCAGGAAAGTTTTTTTCAGCCTGCCCAGATTCATTGTCTCTCTCCTCAATGGGGTAAATCCAGCGTGGTTAACTCACTTTAGCAAACCACCCGGAAAGTACAAATTTTTTGCAGTCGAACAGTGTTCGAAACCTGCCGGAAGGGACGGTCCGGGACCCGACTGCGGATGGATTCGCACTTCGCTCGCGTTCCCGGAATGAAACCGGATACGAATACCAATTTGCAGGAGTAGCGGCGAAACGTGTCCGCCAGAAGGAACTCCGGACCCCGAACTTTGTCAACGCCGGGAAACCGTCCCGAAGCGCCTCATTAATGGGTACTGGAAGAAACGTCAGCCGACGGTTGTTTCACAACCGTCTGTGCCCAGCGTGCCCGGTAAGGCGTCGTGCCGTAGAACAAACGGTAGCACTTGGAGAAATGCGACGGAGATGCAAATCCGCATGCAAGGGCGACGTTGATGATCGACATGTCGGTCTGCATCAGGAGATTTCGCGCCTTTTGCAGGCGGAGTTCCATGTAGTACTTTTTCGGCGAACGATCCATGTAGCGGCGAAAGAGCCGTTCAAGCTGCCGCCCCGACATGCCGACATCGCTGGCCATGATGCGGGGCGACTTCGGCTCCTCGATGTTTGCCTCCATCATCCGGATGACTTCCGAGAGTTTGGGATGACGGGCGCCTATGCGGCCCGGGATCGACAACCGTTGCTCGTCGCGGTCGGTCCGAATGGAGGAGTAAACCATCTGATCCGCGATCCAGTCGGCCGTATCCTGTCCGCGGTCGTCCGCAATCAGCTTGAGCATCAGGTCGAGGGACGCCGTACCCCCCGCCGAGGAATAGCGGTTGTGATCGACCACGAATACGGAACGCGAGAGCTCGACGTCCGGGAATTCCTCCTGGAACGAATCCCTGTTTTCCCAGTGAATCGTGCACTTTCGTCCTGCCAGGAGACCCGCCCTGGCGACAGTGTATGCCCCGGTGCACAGGCCCCCGACCGAAATCCCCTTCCGCGCTTCGCGTCGCAACCAGTTGAGGACGGGCCGGGTCGTGGCGCGCTGCACGTCAATTCCGCCGCACACGAGCACGACATCGTCATGCCTGACCGGTGACAGCCCCATGTCCAGCCGAATCTGCGTTCCTGACGAACTGGTTGCGACCTGGCCGTCCTCCCCTGCGAGCAGCCATCGATAGGGCGGCACGATGCAGTGCCTGTTTGCCAGCCGGAGCGCATCCAAGGCGATGGAGAATGACACCAGGGAAAAGCTGTCGAGGAGAAGGAATACATGCCTTCGGGGACGGCCATCTGCGGGCCGTTGGCTTTCGGCAAACCGCACTCCCATGGCGGCACTCCGTAACCCGAATCAATCGAACCTGATCCCTGTCGCAAACTGTTACGTCAAAAGCGCGGTTGATCAAGCGATTCCGACAGCATTTGAATGGCGTCATTCAAAAATCCAGTTGTCGGACGGGCATCCCGGCGCAAACGGCCCGATCGACGGGTCCCTGATCCCGCCAGCGAAGCAGCGGTTCCTCGACCCCATGAAAACGAAAACACGGGATTCACGCATCGGAATCCAGCGCGATCACCGCGTTCGATGGCTTCTTGAAGGTGGCGTCCGGTCCCTTGTAAAGATCCGGAACGGCGAGGAGATTCGCCGGTGCACGGGGCAGGCACGATGGCCGAATACGACTACATCATTGTTGGTTCGGGTTCGGCAGGAGGGTTCCTGGCGTACAGGTTGTCCGAAGGTGGCCGGTTTCGCGTCCTGCTGCTCGAGGCCGGTCCCACCGATGCCCATTGGACGACGCGGATTCCCGCCGGTTCGCGGTATACGTTTACCGGTGGTCGGCGCAATTGGTCATTCGAGACCGAACCGGAGCCATACATGAACGGCCGGGTGTTGTCCCAGCCGCGCGGGAAAACAGTGGGCGGGTCGTCATCCCTCAACGGCATGGTTTTCGTCAGGGGACACCGGAGGGATTTCGACAGGTGGGCGGAAGAAGGTGCGGCAGGGTGGCGATTTGACGATGTCCTTCCGTTTTTTCGGAGTATCGAGACCTACCATGGTACCCCCAACCCGTACCGTGGGGATTCCGGGCCGATTGCCGTTCAGAAAATGACCGGCAACCACCCGGTCGAAGAGGCCTTCATCGAGGCCGGATCCCAGGCCGGGCATGCACGCCCCGACGATTACAATGGCGCCGGCCAGGAAGGCGTTTCGGCTTTCGATGCCAACCATTTCGGCGGTTGGCGTTCCGGGACGGCCCGGGCGTGTGTCTGGCCTGCCGCGAGGCGCCCGAATGTCACCGTCACGACGAATGCGCATGTCATGAAAGTGCTGATCGAGAACCGGCGCGCGACCGGAGTCGTCTATCGCCACCGGGGGCAGGATCATTTGCTACGTGCCCGTCGCGAAGTCATACTGTCGGCCGGGGCGTTTCAGTCCCCGCAACTGCTGATGCTATCCGGGATCGGTCCTGCGGATCACTTGCGTGAATTCGGAATCGAGGTCGTCCAGGATCTTCCCGGCGTCGGGCAGAACCTGCAGGACCACCTCGAAGTCCACGTCATGTACAGGTGTCCGCACAAGGGCATGACCAAGAACAAGCTGCTCGCGTGGCCGAGAATCGCGATGGCCGGGGCGGAGTGGATGTTGTTCCGAACCGGACCCGCCGCGACGTCGCATTCCCGGGTCGGCGCCTTCTTTCGTTCGGATGCGTCCGCGGCCCAGCCCGACATCCAGTTCCACTTCTGGCCGTATTTCATGGACGGATGGTCCCCGCCGCCGGAAAAGGACGGTTACTGTTTCGATGTCGGCCCCGTGAGGTCTGACAGTCGCGGCCGGGTCAAGCTCGGCTCGGCGGATCCGTTCGCGCCCCCTCGAATCCTGCTCAACGGGCTGAGCACCGGGCGTGACCGGTCACTGTTTCGAACTGCAATACGGTTCGCGCGCGCCATCGCGGCACAGCCCGCGTTCGATTTTTGCCGCGGGCCCGAGGTTTCGCCGGGGACAGACGTCCGGTCCGACTCCGAACTCGATGATTACGTGCGGAACAACGCGAACAGCGCCTATCATCCGTGCGGAACGGCAAGAATGGGGAATGACGCCATGGCGGTTACGGACCCGGAAGCACGTGTGCACGGTATCGACGGCCTGCGCGTGGCGGACGCCTCGATCATGCCCACCATCACGAACGGCAACATCAACGCGCCATCCATGATGATCGGCGAAAAAGTCGCCCACATGATCCTCGAATCCAGTTCGTGAACCTTCCAACGTCGTCGGTTAGTCCGGAGCTTTTCGACACCTGAATTCGGACAAGGGTCCGGGGCGATGGAAATTTCGAGAGTTCCGGACGGTGTCCCTTCCGTGGCGGGGCATGGATGCGAACTCACTGAAGCCGACTGCGCTGCCGGTCATCGGAACATTGCCAGGGATCACCCGGACCTTGCCCTGCCGCAGGCACGCGGGTTCCGTGATTCGTCGCAGCACCGGGACGAAAAAATACGGGAGGCTGTTTCTGTCGCCGATTCCAGCGACCATCAGTTATCGGGAGACAAGCCGCCGACCGAAGGATCAAGCCGCCCTCGGGTCGGGCGGTCTCGCGAACAGGGTGACGGTTCCCGCAGATGGGGCCATCGCGGACGATTTTCTGGGTACTTGCCAAATGAGCTCAGCGGTCGGACGCGGATAACAAGGTGACGTCTGCAGAACGAGCGCACGACGACGCGGGACAGTAGATCACGCCGATCCCGGAGGAGAATTCCGGGCAATACAGGCCAGAATTTTCAACTCGCGTTCGCGTTGCGCGTCAATTCATGATCATGCGGCCGGACCAGGCTGTGCGGAACCGTATAGCGAGCGGAACCGCCGGTAACCGGCTTCGTAAGCTTCAACCAGTTCGGCGCGGGGATGGATTGTTTCCCGGATTTCAGGGGTGACCATGACGTCGCCGGGGTCAGCCCCGGTGTCGGCACATATTGCCAGCCGTGCGGCGCCCAATGCCGCACCCAGGTCCTGCCCCTTGGGCAAGGACAACGTCACGCCCAGAATTGTCGAGATCGTTTCGAGCCAGAAACGTGATCGGCTGCCGCCGCCGACTGCCAGGGTAGTCTCCAGCCGTGCGCCCGTCGACCGCAGGGCCTCGATGCAGTCGCGAAGAGCGAATGCGACTCCTTCCATCACCGCCCTGGTCAGGGATTCCGTGTCCATCGAAACGTCGATTCCCGCGAAAACGCCGCGAATGGTGGCGTCGTTGTGCGGAGTTCGCTCTCCCGAGAGATATGGCAGGAACGCCAGGCTCGATGGCCCGTCAATCCGGTCCGGCAGTGATTCAGCGAGTTGTGCCGGTGAGCGTCCTGAGACTCGCGAAAGCCAGTTCAAGCAGTCGGTGGCAGCGAGCATGACACCCATCTGGTACCACCTGCCGGGAACCGCGTGGCAAAACGTGTGGACAGCCGTCTCCGGTGATGGTGAGAAGCTGTCCCGCGCGGCCAGGACAACACCCGAGGTTCCCAGCGACACGAACCCGGTTCCCTCGGCAAGGCAACCCACGCCGCAAGCCGCGGCTGCATTGTCGCCGGCCCCACCGGCGATGCAAACAGGTCCGGCGATGCCCCATTCACGGCACAGGGAACGCCGCAGGTTTCCGCCCCGATCGACTCCTTCGCGCAATTCCGGCATCTGGTCCCGTCGCATATGTGTCAGTTTCAGCGCCTCGTCGGACCATGCCCTGGAACCGACATCGAGCCACGAGGTTCCGGCACTGTCCGACATGTCACTGAAGTATTCGCCGGTCAGCCATAGCCGCAGAAAGTCTTTCGGCAGCAGAACCCTTGCCGTTCGCCTGAAAATCTCGGGCTCATGCAGACGGACCCACTCGAGCTTGGGTGCGGTGAAGCCGGGAAACACGATGTTCCCGGTTATCTCCCTCATCCGTGGAATGGCGTCCAAACGGGCAGCTTCTTCCGAAGAGCGCGTGTCGTTCCACAAGATGCACGGGCGCAATGCGACACCGTCCTCGTCGAGCAACGTGGCCCCGTGCATGTGGCCACTGATGCCGATCCCGCGCACTGATTCAACTGCTCCCGGGTGGTCGCGTTCCAGGCCGGACATGACGATGCGACATGCCTCGATCCAGGACTTCGGCGCCTGTTCGGACCAGCCTGGTCTTGGGTGCATCGTGCCGAAAGCGGTTTCCGCCTCGCCGAGCATTTGTCCGCCTCCGTCGACCAGCAGCGCTCGAAGTCCGGATGTTCCGAGATCAAGTCCGACGTACATTGGGCCTCCCAGCTGCTTTGAGGATCGTCTTGGCCGCAGGTTTCGGGCTCACCAGGCGTCAAAGGTGATGCGGAAACAGGGCATCTGGCTATTCTTGCCGATTTACGACCTTGGGAATACCGGAACTGGCAGCTAAGGGCAAAACGCGTTTCAGTTGGTTGGCAAACTCCGGACCGAAGGAACCAGGAGGTGTTCTGTCCGCAAAGCAGAAAGACCCTTCAAAGACATCCGTGTCGAGTTCATCCAGCATTATTCGTCAAGTAAATTTGGTGTTCGGCCTTGCACGCATTTTCTCCATCCCGGGGACCTGGACGGCATGACGGTCAGTTGCACATGATTGAGTTGTTGCAGGACCGATGAGAAGCAGCGTATCGGAATATTCGTAGCCCACAGCCACGACGATGTATGCATGCCGGAGGGCCTTTCGTCCCTCGAATTCTCCATGCAATCGCTCGCGCTTCAACATCGACGGATACCGGAACACGGCGGGCCCTGCGAAGGATGACAGTTGGCGATTGTATCGAAATCGACAGGGTTGCGGATGCCGCTTAGAGTAACGAAAGATCTCCAGGTCATTTGACGCGGTCGGGCAGTTGGACCATGTTTCAGGCTGCGGACCTGACCGGCAAGGAGACCGATTTGGACAGCAGCGACATCGTCTGGATGGATGGTGGGAGGACGCATGTCGGTACCGACAGGCCCGAAATCCGTTTCGATGGGGAATCGCCAAGGCGTCAGACGACACTCCGTGCGTTCGGCATATCGAGGTTCGCCGTCACGGTTGCAGAATTTGCCCGTTTCATCGACGAATCGGGATGGATGACCAGCGCCGATCGATTCGGCTGGTCATACGTGTTTCGGGGGCTGTCGGAAGATGCGACCGGTCCCCGTCCCCGCGACTTGCCGTGGTGGAATGCCATTGACGGCGCCAACTGGAGATGTCCTGCCGGCCCTTCTGGCGACAGGGCGCCGGGAAACCACCCGGTCACCCATGTATCCCATGCTGATGCGATGGCCTACGCGGCCTGGGCGGGTGGAAGGTTGGCAACCGAACCGGAGTGGGAACACGCGGCACGCGGCGGCTCTGATAATGCGCGGTATCCCTGGGGAGACGCGGAACCGGATGATGACAGGAACATCTTCTGCAATATCTGGCAGGGCGAGTTCCCGGACGAAAACACGGTTCGCGACGGTTTTTACGGGACCGCACCGGTTGATGCCTTTGAACCCAATCCGTACGGGTTGTTCAACATGAGCGGGAATGTCTGGGAATGGTGCGCTGACCGGTTTCGCGTTCGCTCGGTCGGAAAGGCGGCCAGGGTTCGCAACAAACAGGCGATCGCCGAGAGGGAACACGTCCTGAAAGGCGGCTCGTTTCTCTGTCACAAGTCCTACTGCTGGCGCTATCGCATAGCCGCGCGGTCCGGGAGGCCGGGCGACACTTCGGCATGCAATTCCGGATTCCGACTCGCATTCGATGCATAAAGGGATCGGTCACCAGCGGATAGTCCGAGAGCCTCGGGTGACGGCGAAAAATACCGGCGCCTCCAGGATGTGCGGACTTTTCAACATCGCGCCGAGCCGGTTATCTTCGATCGGCGTGACGGCATTCAGGTGGAGCACGTGAAGAATCTCCGCATCAGGCAACTCAAGGCATACCAGGCGATTGTCAGCACAGGATCGGCGACGGCAGCGGCCGAGCTTCTTTCGCTGACGCAACCGGCGGTAAGCCGTGCCCTTGCGGCACTCGAAGCCGATCTCGGATTTCAACTGTTCGAACGTCGGGGTCGGCACCTGGTTCATTCGGACAAGGGCCGAAGGTTCTACAGGATGATCGAATCGACCCTGACCGGGCTGGATGCGCTGCCCGACATCGTCGAAGACATCCGGCTAGAGCGTGGAAGCCCGCTGCGAATTTCCGCGATCGGTCCGTTAATGTTCAGCGAACTTGTTCCGACCGCACTCATGCGGTTCCAGACCGTTTACCCGGACCTGCGACTGGACGTGAGCTGGGTCGACAGGCTCGACATCGAGGACTGGATCGTCAACCAGAACTCCGACATCGGCCTGACGCTCATGCCAGTTGAGCATCCGCTGCTCGAGGCCCGCGAGTTCGTTTCCGTGAATGCAGTGGCATTGCTGCCGGCCGGTCACGCCCTGGCCGAGAAATCCGAGATTGGGCCGTCCGACTTCCGCGGCGAACGTCTTATCGTTCCAGCCAGGAAGACAAGGCTGCGACAACTCGCCGACAAGTGCATGCTGGAGGCAAAGCACCCGCTACCGATCGCAATTCAAACCTCGACCGCGATTGCCAGCTGTCATCTTGTTGCCGCAGGACTCGGTGTCGGGATCAGCGATCCGTTCAGCGCAACCGGGATTCGGCAGGGACAGATCGCCGTGCGTCCGTGGCGCCCGTCGATCAGGATGTCGTACGCCGCGATCTGGTTGAAGTCACGGGAGTTGTCTGAACGTTCGGCCTGCTTGATCGAGACGCTGCGAGACATCGGTGAGAATATGCCGGATCACTGAGCATCGCTTATGCAATTTCCTCATGAGTTATATGCCGAAATTCATTTTTCTTTTGAATGTCGGCGGTGCATTCTCTGGCCTGATCGATATACGCCGACGACCGGGACGTCGTTGGCCAATGACTCGGAGGTAACCATGAGAATTTCTATGACAGCAATCTGTGCCGGGTTGATCGCTGGGCTGTTGGCCGTGCCGGCATTCGCCGAATGGCCTGAAAAACCAATCAAGATTACGATTCCCTGGAAGGCCGGGGCGGGAGCCGTCGACCAGATGACGCGCCAATTGCAGAAGACGGTGGCCGAAGCCAATATCGTTGGCCAGCCGATTACGATCTTCAACATCGGAGGGCCGATTCCCATCGGGCTGCGCCAGGCAAAGGACCAGGAACCGGACGGACACAACTTTGTCGTCATGCACACGGCCATGATGACCCTCCAGGCAGCCGCAAAGATCGACTTCGGCTACAAGGACTTCGAGCCTGTCGTGAGGCTTGGCCAGTTCTGCCAGACGACCTCGGCCCACAAGGACACCGGGATAGAAACCCTCGACGAACTGCTTGATCGGGCAGCGGCGGAACCGGACACGTTGGTGCATGGCGCCAACCTCGGTGCCATCAACCACGTCTATGGAATCATGGTTGAGGACCTGCGCGAAGGCGCCAAGTTTCGGTTTGTCCAGACCGGCGGTGATGCGGGGACCTTCCCCGAGTTCAAGGGAGGACGAGTCCAGGTCGCGGGATTCTCGGCGGCAGGAGCCACGAATTTCGCCCTCGGTGCCGATGGAAACCCTGATCCGGAAAGCCCTGTCCGGCTACTTGCCTATGCCGGGGCGGAACGGCACGTGAACTTTCCGGACGTACCGACGTTCAAGGAACTTGGCTACGATTTCCAGTTCTGCGTGGACGGTTGGTACTTCGCGCCGAAGGGTACGCCGGATGACGCGATCGCCGGTTTTGCCGCCATGGTGAAGGTTGCCCTCGAAGACGAGGGCATGCAGGAGTTCCTCGCCAAGAGAGCCATGGTCGGTGCATTTCAGGCAGGTGACGAGCTTCACATGGAGATGGACCGGCAATGGGATGCGATTGCTCCTGTCGCCGCCCGCGCCGCGACGAAGTGACCGACTGAGCCGTTTCCCCTGAAGCGGCAATTTGAGTACCCCGGCCGGCCGCGCATTCGTTGCTGTCGTCGGCCGGGTCCGGGGGCGTCCATGAAGCACGTGCTTCGATCGGCGGAATTCGGGGTGACGCTGGCATTGCTGCTCGCCAGCGTCCTGTTTCTGGTCGACTCCCTGAAATTGCCTGGAGGTGAATTCGACCCGCTCGGGCCCGGTGCCGCGCCCGAAATGGTCGCTTCGGTCCTGATCGTCCTCTGCACGATCGTGTTGATTCGCTCGGTGTTGACGGGCCTTGGCAGGTATTCCAGCTTCCCTGCCGACCCGTCGGCGACCGGAAATGACGCCGCCGAACGGACGCCGCGTTCGCTTATCCTGTTTTTTTGTCTCCTCGTCGCGTACATCCTTGCATTCCAGTACGAGGCCGCACACTTCGTTGCGATCACGATCGTTTTCGTTTTTCTCGCGACGATCGCCCTGCGAGGATGGGATTCCCGTTCCGCGCTGGTCTCGGCGGCGGTTGCCGTCTGCCTTTCCGTGTTCCTTTTCTTCGCCCTGACGAGGTTTTTCGTGATCCGCCTTCCGGGCGCATTCTGAGGCGCCGAAGATGATCGACGGAATCCTCGGCACGTTCACCTGGTTCCAGATGGCTTTCATCCTTGCCGGTGTGTTTTCCGGAATCGTGGTTGGCGCGATTCCCGGGCTGACGGGATCGATGCTCATCGCTTTGTCTCTCCCCATCACGTTTCACATGTCGCCACTCCATGCCACGACCCTCCTCGTGGCCATGTACGTGGGGTCGATCGCAGGCGGGCTGATCACGGCGACCCTGCTGCGGATGCCGGGATCGCCGGCAGCAGTGATGACGACACTTGACGGCTATCCGCTGGCGAAGTCGGGTCAGCCAGGGCGCGCACTTGGTTTCGGCATCACCGCTTCATTCATTGGTTCGCTGATTGCGTGGGTTGCCCTTGCCACCATTTCAGAGCCCCTGTCCGAACTCGCGGTCAGGCTGACTCCGTTCGACTATTTCGCACTCGTGATGATGGCCATGGCGCTCATTGCTTCCGTGGCCGGAGGAGACGTGATCAAGGGGCTGATAACGGGGTTCCTCGGCATGCTCGTCACCTTTCCGGGGATCGATCCTTCCGGAGGGGAGGTCCGGCTGACCTTCGGTGCGAACGACCTCATCGGTGGATTCAAGCTGCTTCCGGTGCTCATCGGGGTCTTTGCAGTCAGCCAGATCTTCGCGGACGCGCTCGACATGAAATCCCGGCGGGAGACGGTCGAGTTTACCGGCCGGGGAATGTTCATGTCGTTCAGGGACCTCAAGGAGCAGGCTGTCAACCTGGTTCGCTCCTCGGTCGTCGGCACGTTCATCGGCATCCTGCCCGGCGTGGGCGCTTCCGTCGGATCGGCCCTGGCCTACCTCTTCGCACGTCTCGGTTCGAAGACTCCGGAAAGATTCGGGAAGGGATCCGAGGAAGGAATCGTGGCGTCGGAAGCGGCCAACAACGCCACGGTCGGGGGTGCCCTGATTCCGCTGATCTCCCTTGGTATTCCGGGATCCGTCACCGATGCGATCCTGATCGGGGCGCTCACGATCCATTCGCTTCAGCCCGGCCCGCTCCTCTTTACGACCAATCCCGACATCGTGTGGAATGTCATCGGTGTCTATTTTGTCGCGACATTCGTCATGTTCGGACTGATGCTCGGACTGATCAGGCTCTATGTCCGGGTCTCGATGATTCCCAAGTCGTACCTCCTGCCGGTGATCATGGTGTTCTGCGTGGTCGGAGTCTTTTCGCTCAACAACACGATGTTCGATGTCTGGACGATGCTGGTTTTCGGGGTGATCGGGTTCCTCCTTGAACGCGCCGGCTTCAACCTCGGTCCTTTCGTGATCGGATTTGTCCTTGCCACGGTGGCAGAGGCGAAACTGCGCCAGGGCCTGATGTTCACCGGTGGCGACATCATGCCGCTTTTCACGGAACCCCTGTCGGTCGGAATGCTTGTCATCGCGCTGGCGTTGCTGGTGTGGTCCCTCTGGGCCGAACATCGCCGGAAGCCATCGAAAGAGCCAGGCAGCGAGGGACTTGAGACATGAAGACGATTCTCCTGATGTTCGACAGCCTGAACAGGCGGGTGCTGGAGTGTTATGGCGGATCGGCGCATACGCCTAATTTTTCCCGTCTCGCCGAACGGGGTGTGACCTTCGAGAACCACTATGTCGGATCGCTTCCCTGCATGCCCGCGCGCCGTGACATTCAGACCGGGCGGTTGAATTTCATGCACCGATCCTGGGGGCCGCTCGAGCCGTTTGACATCTGCTTTCCGGAAATCATGAAACGAAACGGAGTCCATACGCACCTGATCACCGACCACTACCACTATTTCGAGGACGGGGGCCTGAACTACCAGAACCGGTTCGCGACCTGGGAACTCGAGCGCGGCCAGGAATGGGATCCCTGGAAGGCGTTGGTCGACGTCCCGGATGACAGGTTTCGGGAGACCTACCACCCTCTGCAGTACGCTCCCGCCGGAACGCCCGGAGGACGCGCCCGGGGCATGATCAACCGCGAGTTCATCACGACCGAGGAGAATTATTCGATGCCGCGGTGTTTCGACCGCGCCTTCGAGTTCCTGGACAGGAACCGGAACGCCGATGACTGGTTCCTGCAACTCGAGTGTTTCGACCCGCACGAACCGTTCGCGGCACCGGATTCTTACCGGAACCGATACGTGACGGGGTACAACGGGCCAAGACTCGACTGGCCGATCTACAAGCGGGTCGAGGAGACCGATCTCGAGATCGAGGAGATCCGCGCAAACTACATGGCGCTCGTAACCATGTGCGACGCATATCTCGGCAAGCTGCTCGACTACATGGATGCGCACGGAATGTGGGAAGGCACCGCGATTGTCATGACCACGGATCATGGTTTCATGCTCGGCGAGCACGACTGGTGGGCCAAGAGTCGCATGCCTTTCTATAACGAGATCGCCAACATTCCCCTGGTGGTGTGCCATCCACGCTATGCGGAACTGGCCGGGCAGCGGCGCCGGTCGCTCACGCAGAACATTGACCTCATGCCGACGCTCCTCGAGTGGCATGGCTTGGAGACACCCGGCACGGTCCGTGGCCACCGGCTGGACCCGGTCCTCGAAACGGACTCAACCGATCGCAGGGTTGCGCTCTACGGGCAATTCGGCGCCGCCCTCAACACGACTGACGGCCGATACACATATTTTCTCTACCCGGAAGGTCCGTACGACCTGGATGCGCAGGAGATATTCGAATACACGCTGATGCCGACCCACCAGCAGAATTTTTTTGCCGTATCCGAGTTCGAAGGCACGGAAATCGTTCGCGGTTTCGACTTCATGCAAAACTGTCCGGTCATGAAGATTCCCGCCCGTAAGGTCAATTCCCGGGGGCAGGGTGCGGCCGTCGAAGACACTGTCACCGTGCTGTACGATCTCGAAAACGATCCGGGCCAGGAATTCCCGATCCACGATGACACAGTTACCTCGCGACTCGAGTCGGAAATGCGCCGTGTCATGGAGCACCATGAAGCACCGCTTGAGGCCTACTCCAGACTTGGACTGGATCCATAATCTCTGGAGCAGTACAGCTGCAAGTACATGGGAACCGGTAGAACAGGAGGCTGAATTCCTGCGGCCTGCAAAGTGGCCAGAATAATTCGCGAAAGCGAATCCAGAACACCAGCGTAAGAATGTGGGCGTACCGGAGATGACGGTCCCCTGGAACTTACTGGAGCGAAATGAAAAAAACCTAACAAAATTAATCTTTTTACTCAATAGCTTAGCTTGATTCTCTGCCGCGACAGCTGTGGTGGCAGAAGGTGACAGTAACTAGAAGCGCCGTAACGGCAGGCCGTGCGTCGCGGACGGCTTCGCCGATACGACCTCCAGGATTTCCTGGCGGACTAACCGGCGCTCGGGCTGCTCTGGGAGCGCACCGCGACCGGCGAATTTGAGGGTTTCAGCGACCAGGCAGGCTGTGAGTTCGGCTTTCCTACGGAACAAAGAAACAGACATTTTTCAAGATGTGGAAAACATTCAAAGTGCGAAGCATGTAAGCGCAAGGAAGTTTCTGCCATCTGTTTCGAGGGGATCGGTTGTATTGCATAGTCTTTTCATCGTCGTACGAGACTCAAAATACCCAAGAATTCACGACATACGCTATTGTGCCGCGAGAAATCCAACTTGCTCTTTGTACGCCTGACGGTATTCGGAAATGCGACATTGAAAATCTACATCAACCCTGCAACCCGCGAGGTATGGCGCTCAGGAGGCCCCATGCATGATCTGTTGATTCGAAACGCCAGTCTGCCAAATGGTCGCAAAGGGATCGACATCGCGATCAAGGACGGCAAGATTGCCGATGTCGCCCCCGGCGTTCCCGGGGAGGCGAGCAAATGTCTGGATCTTGACGGCTGGCTCGTCACGCCGCCCTTCGTCAATCCCCACTTCCACCTCGACGCAACGCTGAGTACCGGGCGTCCAAGGGTCAACCAGAGCGGAACCCTGCTGGAGGGAATCGAGATTTGGGGCGAACTCTCGCCGACGCTCACGGTCGATGACATCTATGAGCGAGCGCGGGAACTCTGTCACTGGTCGATTGCCCGTGGCTGCCTTGCCATCAGGAGCCACGTCGACATTACCGACAACGCTCTCCTCGCCGTGGAAGCCCTCCTGTCCCTTCGTGATGACATGGCACCCTGGATCGACCTGCAACTCGTCGCCTTTCCGCAGTACGGCTACTTCCGTCACGCGAATTCACGCGAGAATGTCTTCCGTGCGCTCGACCGGGGAATTGATGTGGTCGGCGGTATTCCACACTTCGAGCGTACCATGGATGAGGGCGGCGAGTCGGTCGCGGCCCTCTGCAGGATCGCGGCAGATCGCGGTCTCCTGGTCGACATGCACTGCGACGAAACGGATGATCCAAACTCCCGCCACGTCGAGAGACTTGCCGCCGAGGCTCACCGCCTCGGACTGCACGGTCGGGTCGCCGGGTCACATTTGACGTCGATGCACTCGATGGACAACTACTACGTAAGCAAGCTTCTTCCTCTGATTGTGGAAGCCGGCGTGGCTGCCGTCGCCAACCCGCTCATCAACATCGCCATCCAGGGGCGCCATGACACTTACCCCAAGCGCCGCGGTCTGACCCGTGTCAAGGAGATGGTCGAGGCCGGAATTCCGGTCGCTCTGGGCCACGATTGCGTGATGGATCCCTGGTACAGTCTCGGCAGCCACGACATGCTGGAGGTGGTCAATATGGCCGTCCATGTCGGCCACATGACCGGCGTTTCCGAGATGGAAGCGATGTTCGCAGGTGTGACGACGGTCGCCGCCGAGGTCATGCATCTCGAAGGATACGGACTCGAGCCGGGTTGCAATGCGGACCTCGTGGTCTTGCAGGCGCGCAGTCCCGTCGAAGCTATCCGGTTGCGTGCGAACCGGCTCTATGTACTCCGACGAGGAAAGGTCATCGCGGAATCAGCACCACAAGTGGTCTCCCTGGCCCTCGGCGATGAACGGAAAACAGTCGACTTTATCCCGGCGGGTTCACAATAGACAGGAACGTTGGCGGGCAGGTTGATCGTTCCTGGTCAGGTGGTCGTGGAGACCAGGCGTGCAGCATGTCCCACGTCGTAGATTTTTGTCCGGCTGCGTCGGGTTTCCTTCTACTCCCGCCAATCGTTCGGGCGAACCATCCAGTTGGTTTGGGTCGACACCCACGGTACGTTTGATTGCAGAGCGTGATTGAATTCGCCGGTATTCGCATGTGCCCTGCAACGCTGGCTTTCCTGGTGACAGCCTCCATCACCGGTCGTTTCATGCGGGCCACGCGATTTGGAAAGGACTTGTCTATCACGTAAGGAATGAAGAAAAATTCGAACTGAAATCGTCTGGCCCAACTCCCCTTTTTCAAAAGGCTTGCCACCGCCGGGGAACGGAGGACGCCAAATGAGGAGTCGAGTCATGTCTGCCGTTTTTTCCCGCTGGCCGAACGAGGACTTCAACCTCGATGAAGCTTATGTTCCGCTTCCCGAAATGGTCCTCGATGATCTGATGGGCGAGGGGGATGAAAAACCTGCCGGTCCCGCAAAGGAGTGGGCATCTGCTCAAATGGATCGGCATGTTTACCGCAATCGCGGATTTTTCGTCATCGATGGAGCCAGCTACCCGGACCTCGATCCCCAACAACGCGTTCACTTCACGAAGCGCCTGGCGCCCTTCCTGGGCAAACCAATTGTCCATCACTCGAAGCACTTGAAGCAGGACCTCGTGACGGACGTGAAGGACAAGGGAGTTCGTTTTACGAGCAGCAAGAACCAGAATTTCAGCTCATCAAACCAGGAGGCGGTGGAACATACGGAGTCCACCGAGCTTCCCACGCCGATCGGCGCTTTCTTGCTGCATAGCATCCAGCCGGCGTACAGGGGTGGAGCCAACCGCTTCGTGAACGCCTACACGTTGCTGGATACATTGGCGGCAACCGAAGCCGCATATGTTGAGGTCCTGAAACGACCATTCTGCTTCGACACGGCACGGGGCGAACGGGTCGAGGCCCCGATCGTTTCGTATGACAATCAAGGAAACCTCGATTTCAGGTGGATGCTTGCTTTCCTGGAGAACGGAAAGCCTTACACGGCGCACTGGGATGACCACACGCAGGAGGCGATCGAAGCCGTCCGCGACCTGATGCCAAAACTTCGCATCAAGGTCACCCTTGGCACGGGCGATATTGTCATCGTCAACAACAAGATGATGCTTCATGCCCGTGACGGTTTCGAAGACCACCCCGACCATCCGCCACGTTGGCTGCTGCGCAGTTGGTTCGTGTGAAGCTCCATGTACGGACTGCAGTCAAAGATGGAACGATGACCGCGGCCCGACTGGGTCGAGAGAACACCAGCGGCCTGGTCCGCCTGCCAGGGTGCGAACCGGTTCTTCAATCGCCCTCAATTCCCGCCGTATGGGACCCGGAACAACACCGCATTCGCGCATGACCCCGATGCGGCCGCTCGCGACACGCTGGCTGTGACAGCAACGTCGCGCAACAGGTTCGTGGATGCAACTGGATCAGGATCAGCGCCCGGCGATCCATTGGCAGAAATCCGGGACATGGATTGTTAATGGAAAGAGGAACTCCGCGACATATTCAAGGGAGGACAGAAACCATGAAACGTTTCGCTGCATTTGTTGGCATATTTGGCCTGTTGCTGGGCACCGGAACCGCGTCTGTGGAGTAACCGGAGCGTCCGATCAACATGCTCGTTCCATTTGGTGCCGGCGGCGGGACAGATGTGCCGGCTCGATTTTTTGCAGCGGAAACGGAGAAAATTCTCGGCAAGAACATTGTCGTCAGCAACGTGGAGGGAGCCGGCGGTACGGTTGGCGGGACCCAGCTTTCGCAGGCAGCGGCCGATGGTTACAATCTCGGATTCCTGCCAGTCGGCACGACGACGACGCAGCCGCCTTTCAAAAGAAACCAGCTACAACGCAAACAGCTGGACGCCGATCTGCATGGTCAGCCATGGCCGTTCTATCTCGTCGTTGGAAGTGACAGCCCGATCGCATCCCTGGATGACTATATCCCCGCTGCCGACGGGCCAGGAATCAAGTTCGCCAGCGCCGGGCCCGGATCAATGGCCCATGTCGCCCAACTGACGCTCGACAACAATCTCCGCGTCACGACCCAGTACATTCCGAGCAAGGGCGGTGGGGATATTGCGACCGAAATCAACGGTGGCCGCGCCGATGCCGCGACGTGAATTGCCGATTTCGGAACCAGGTTCGGCTGGCGTGCGCTGGCCATCCTTTCGGACAAGCGCTCTGAGGAACACCCTGACAGCCCGACCATGGCGGAACTCGGACCGGAGGTGTTCCAGAAAATGCACTTGGGCGCTTTCGCGTCTTCGGGCCAGATCTGCGTGGCCGGCCATGAAGCGGCTCTACGGTCATGCGAGTCGGTACGATGAGGTCGTTGATGGCTTCCGGGCGGCGTGCGACCGCGCAATCGTCGGAGACGGGTTGCTGCCGGAAACAACCATGGGACCGGTCAACAATGCTTCGCAACTCAAGGTCATGACCGACATGATCGCCGAGGCGCGGGGCAAGGGTGCCGACGTCGTGGAATGCGTCGTTGTGCCTGACGAGGCGCTTTTCAACCGTGGCGGCTATTTCCCGTGCCCGACGCTCGGCCTCAACGCCGATCATCGGCTTTCCGTTGTCGAGAACGAACAATTCGGTTCGGGTCTGCCTGTCATGAATTTCGCGACCTAGGACGAAGCGGTGGTTCTCGCCAACGACAGCGAGCTTGGTCTGTGTTCATCGGTCTGGACAGCGGACTCGGATCGAGCGGTCCGTGTCGCACGGCGTCTCGAGGCGGGTTACACCTACCCCAACAACCATGG
>JAPOVX010000076.1 GCA_026707935.1 Paracoccaceae bacterium | reverse complement strand
GCTCGATACGCCATTCTTCGTGACGTTTGACTACCCCGATCATAGTTGACGCCGGTCAGGCCCGCCAGTCTCTTTTTGTCTTGAGATGTCAGGGATGCAGTGTTTTTTTCGGGCGTGTGCCGGTCGGCTGGGCACCCGGACAATCGCGGCGGGAAATGACGGGATCATTTTCCCGGCTTCGGCGGTCTGTCGTCACGCATTGACTTTCTCGGGCCACACCCTGGATCATGCGCGACATCCGGCCCGGTTGATGCTCCACACACAGGCGGCCTTCATCTCCCTGCTATCGGTGGCCGTTCCGTACGGGCGGGCCGGACAGCAGTGCGGGAACCGCCGCGCAGGGCGCAAATGGAAACAGGGCCGGGCGCAACACCAACTCTGTCGAGACCGCCCGGGCGAAATGCCCGATGCGCGGACACTGCTGTCGGCTCGGCTTGATCGTAGCGTTCGGGATTCGACCTCTCACGCCCATCGGCAAACGCGCCCTCCACAATCAGCAACGGCCGCAGATCCACGGGAGAAACAAAATGCCCGGCTCCGCCTGCGCGCGCCGCTACCGTCGACCACCATGGGATGACTTGCATGATTTGTACGTGTCGATTGAAAATGGCGTGACATGACAAAAATCGGCACGAAAAACCTGTGCGACACCTGCGGACGCCCCGAGGTGAGCATCAGGTCATGCCCGAGGTCCCGGTGGATCCGGCCATGAACTCCATGAACTCCCTTGATGGTCCGATGCTCCTCGTGCAAAGGGCTCGAGACCCCGACCCGGAGCCCGATCCTTGCTGCGGTTTCTTTCGTCAATCGCGGCAGGTCGGCCGGACACCCGGATGGCCACCACGGGCGATGACGGGTCGGCTTTCCGCCGGTTCCGCGGGCGTTGCCACCCGTCACCGGTCAGGATCGTCGACTTCGGGGCGTTTGACAGCCACAGCCGGGATTCCGGGCACGTCGCATGGTCCGTCTCTATGATGAATCCGGGTGGTCGCAGAGGGCAACAGGCTCCGAGAACGGCACAATGCGCCCTGTCGGCGTGACGTCGAGCGCACGAATCGGTCGATTCCGGGTGGGAAAGGTTCGGGCGCCCCGATTGAACGTTACAGCCCGATTCACGGCAGGCAACGCAAAGAAGGCTCAGTTCTGCTTTTCCAGCCCTGCGCATCCGGATTCGGGCGTCACATGGACCTTGCCTGTTGCCGCAGCTCAAACTTCTGGATCTTGCCCGTCGACGTCTTGGGCAGTTCCTGAAAGAAGACGGACTTTGGCGTCTTGAACCCGGCCAGCCTTTCCCGGCAAAAGGCAATGAGTTCAGCTTCTCCTGCAACCATGTTTTCCTTGAGTTCGACAAATGCGCACGGGGTTTCGCCCCATTTCGCGTCGGGACGTGCAACGACAGCACACAGGCTGACGGCCGGATGGGCCATCAGTGTCGCCTCAACCTCGACGGACGACACGTTTTCGCCACCCGAGATGATGATATCCTTGAGGCGATCGGTGATCTGAATGTAGCCCGCTTCGTCGCGATAGGCGATGTCGCCGGTCTGGAAACTTCCGCCAGCGAAGGCTTCGCGGGTGGCTTCGGGATTTCGATAATACCCACGCATCACCGTATTCCCCTTCATGATCACTTCGCCAAGGGTCGTGCCATCGTGGGGAACCGGCTCGCGGGTCTGCTGGTCGACGACGTCTATGTCCTCCATGACCGGTATGCGAATTCCCTGGCGCGCCATGCGGGCATAGCGTTCCTCGCTGCCGATACCCTGCCATTCCGCGGGATGCAGGCATTCGGTGACATGGCCATAGGTCTCGGTCAGGCCATAGACCTGCATGATCGTAAAGCCCAGCTCCTCGACGGCCTCGATGGTGGAGGGTGACGGCGGGGCGCCGGCGGTGAACACCCGGATCTCGTGGTCAAAACGGACACGTACCGCGTCGGGAGCATTGACAAGCATGTTCAGGACAATCGGGGCGCCGCCAAAATGCGTAATGCGCTCGTCCCGGATCGCGCCGAAGATGCTCTCGGCGTTGATATTGCGGCAACATATGATTGTGCCACCGACGAGCGGCATCATCCAGGTATGACACCATCCATTGCAGTGAAAGAGCGGAACGACAGCCAGGAAGCGGGGATAGAGCGTCATTTCCCATGAAATGACCGTCCCCATCGTCATCAGATACGCACCGCGGTGATGGCAGACGACCCCCTTCGGTCGACCGGTTGTCCCGGACGTGTAGTTGAGCGAGATCGAGTCCCATTCATCCTCCGGATCGTGCCACCTGAAGCTTGGGTCGCCGGTGGCGAGCAGCTCCTCGTATTCCTGATATTCGCCGGAAGCGGGAAATCCGGCTGCCGGATCGGCCACTTCGATCAGCTCCGGGCCGGAACCGTCCATCAGTTCGAGTGCCCGCTGGACCGTTGGCAGGAACTGGCTGTCCACCAGGGCGACCCGGGCGTCGCAATGATCGAAGACATAGGCAATCGTATCGGCGTCGAGACGGACGTTGATCGCGTTGAGAACGGCGCCCGCCGCAGGAACTCCGAAGTGAGCCTCGGCTATTGCAGGAATATTCGGACAAACGGCCGACACAACATCGCCGGGTTTGACCCCCATCGAAGACAGTGCAGACGCCATGCGGCTGCACCGTTCATGGACTTCGTTCCAGTTGTATCGACGGTCGCCGTAGACAAGCGCTTCCCGTTGACCGAAAACGTCCCGTGCTCGTCGAAGATGGGACAGCGGTGACAGAGGAACGTAGTTTGCCGGGTTTTTTTCGAGGCCGGTTTCGTCAGCCATTGCTGCCATGACGTTCCTCCCTGACTCTGTACCAGTGCTGTGCGGCCGGGTTTCGGGTTTGACGACCGGGGCTTTCGAAAACACTTGACGAATGGATAGCAGTTTGTCGTGAACTGACAAACAGGAAATCCGGCCGGTCGTGGGAACCGGGAGCGGTCAGCCTGGATCAGGGAGCAATCGATGGTGTCACCGCTTCCGTCACGGACCTTGCAGGGTGGAGCCATGATCGTCGGCGCCATGTCGATCATCGGCCTTATCGACAACTTCGTCCTGATAATCTCCGAGGAAGCCGGTCTGTGGCAGTTCCATCTCGTGCGGTCAGTGATCGGGTGTTCGGTGCTGCTGTTGTTCTGCCGTCTGACCCGTCGGCAGGTCATGCCGAAGAATCTCCGCGCGGTCGTGTTGCGGTCGGCCCTGATCACGGTCTCGATGATGCTCTATTTCGGCTCGCTCTCGGTATTGCCCATCGCCGAGGCTGGCGCCGCCCTGTTCACCTCGCCGATTTTCATCCTGTTGTATTCCGTCCTCTTGTTCCGGGTCCGCGTCGGCCCGGTGCGGATCGCGGCGGTCGCACTCGGATTCGCAGGCGTTCTCGTCGTACTTCGTCCCGATCCCGGCAACCTGACGATCGTCGCGATTTTCCCGTTGTTTGCCGGCATGTTCTATGGATTAGGGCAACTCATCACGAGGCACAAATGTGCGACCGAGGAGACGGCCGTGCTTTTGCTCTGGTTCTTTCTGACGCTCGGTGTGACCGGATTGACAGGTTCGGTCATCCTGGCTTTGTTGCCGGTGCCGGAATCCTGGTTCGAAGCTGCCCCCTTCTTTGTCCAGGGATGGGTAGCTCCAAGCGAGCGATTCCTGTTCTGGACCGTCATTCAGGCTGCGGGTTCCCTGATCGCAGTTACCGGCCTGATCCGCGGGTACCAGATCGCCGACCCGACGCTCGTGGCGGTCTTCGAGTTCAGCTTTCTCTTTTTCGCCGGCATATGGGGCTGGATACTCTGGCGCCAGCAGCTCGACATATTCGACATCCTTGGCATTCTCGCCATCGCGGGCGGCGGGTGCCTGATCGCGGTGAGGAGCAACAGGACGATCTGACCGTGAAATTGATGGGTGTTGCCTTGTTGTGTCGAGACAGATGCCGCTCGAGACCACGTCACCTGTTGCACGGCCTTGCGGCGTCATTGGACCTGTTGAATGCAGGTGACACGGACATCATTCGTTTCTGCGCCTCGGTCGATCACACCCGCCGTTCCACTTGCTTGCGCCGCGCCGGTTGCCGACCTTGGTACGAGGCTGCCTGACCGCAAGAATGCTGTTGAACAATTGCCGTGGTCGCACGTAACTGGTCAGGCTCCATTCGGGAGATGTCGCGACGTCAGGGGACTGCCTGGCCTGGCGGCGAGACCTGCGAAGAGACCGTTCCCGCTTCGGCGACCGAGCGGGTCGGCAAGGCCGTCAACTCGAGGATTCCCCGGTCTTGTTCGCGTCGCGCCGGTTCGCCTCCATTTCTTCAGCGCGCCGAACGCTGGTCATGGCAGCCGCGAGCAGGCCGGAAGGCACCGCGACGATTCCCAGGCCGATCAACACGATCAACCCGGCAAAGAGGCGCCCGCCGGGCGTTACCGGGTAAATGTCGCCGTATCCGACAGTGGTGATCGTCGCCACTGCCCACCACATTCCGTCAAGAACCGAGTTGAAGTTTTCGGGTTGGGCCTGGTGTTCGAAGTGGTAGATACCGACGGCGGAAAGGTAGAGAAGCACGAAGGTAAACACGACGAATATCGTTGCCTCGCCCCGCGACTGGCGCATCGCCTTGCCGACACGTTGAACGGCGGTTTCGTAACGCGTCATCCGGAACAGATGAAGAATTCGAAACGCACGCAGGACCTGCGCTTCGTGACCCAATCCGAGATAGACGGGCACGATGGCGATCACGTCGATGAGCCCGTAGATGCTGAACACGAACTTCAGCCGGTCCTTTGAAGCAATCACCCTCACGACGTATTCGACCGTGAAGATTCCCGTCACGGCGAGACGGGAATAGTCGAGAAACGATCGCGCGCCCGGAGACAATCCGGAAATCGTTTCGAGCGCTATGGTGACGGCCGAATAAATGATCAGCCCGATGATGATGATGTCCAGTTTTTCACCGAGCTGGTCCCTGTTCCTTTCGATCGATTCCCAGAAGCTCATGATCTTTTCCTTGCATGTTTCAGCGGGTGCGCTTGCCTGGTCCGCCTCCGCTGGATTCACCATGAATCGTCATGGCACCGCGGTATGGCAGAAAACGCATGCGACGCGTCGGGAGAATGGCGCGCCGGTGACGGAGCGACTGGCCTCGGCCTGCGACGTTCGACCTTTTCCGGTGATTGCGTTGCCGGGTTACCGGTAAAACGTCCGGTCGGCCCGGGCCATGCTTTCGAGCAGGGCAGGGGCCTTGAATCGTTCGCCTGCGCGCTTGGACAATCCGCTGCAGATC
>JAPOVX010000259.1 GCA_026707935.1 Paracoccaceae bacterium | reverse complement strand
GATGTACGCAGGCCGCATCGTGGAACAGGGGGCGACGGCGGAAATGTTGAAATCACCGTCCCATCCCTACACTGCGGGGTTGATGGCCAGCATGCCGGCGGCCTCTCCTCGCGGGCAGCGCCTGATTTCCATTCCCGGTGGACTTCCGCGACTCTCGAACCTTCCAAAGGGCTGCTCCTTCGCGCCGCGCTGTGCCCATGCCACCCACGCCTGCGAAGTGTTGCCGGACCTGACCTTCACATCACCCGATCATGCCGTTCGCTGCGTATTTCCGCTGCATGTTGGGGCTGCCCGTGCCGAATGTGATTGAACTCAAGTCTGTCCGGCGCAGTTTTGGCAGGAAGCCAGACCTGGCGGATCGGATCGCAACTGCATTTGGGGCAAAATCGACGGCACATGTGTTGCAGGCCGTGGATGGTGTTGATCTGACGATAGAGCAAGGCGAGGTGCTGGGGCTTGTGGGCGAATCCGGCTGTGGGAAATCCACGCTGGGGCGCATCGTGGCGGGTATTCTGCCGCCCGATTCCGGTGATGTTCTGTTCAACGGCAAACCCATGGCGGACAAGACGAAAGAGAAGACCGGAACGGGTCTGGGCGTTCAGATGATCTTTCAGGATCCCGCCGCCGCACTTGACCCTCGTCAGCGAATTGTTGATGCGATCACCGAAGCTCCCATTGCCCACGAGCTGATCCAAAGGTCCGAGGCACGCGCCTTCGCGGTGGAGGCGCTCGACCGTGTCGGCCTGCACGAAGATTCGCTGGACCGCTATCCGCATCAGTTTTCCGGGGGGCAACGTCAGCGGATCTGCATTGCGCGCGCTCTGGCGGTCAATCCGGACGTCGTTGTCTGCGATGAATCCGTGGCCTCCCTGGACGTGTCTGTTCAGGCACAGGTCATAAACCTGTTTCTTGATCTGAGGGACAGTTTGAACCTGTCGTATCTGTTCATCAGCCACGACATCAGCGTGGTCGAGCATGTCTCGAACCGAATCGCAGTGATGTATCTCGGGCAGATCGTGGAGATTGCCGCCACCGTTGACCTGCTGGCGAATCCCATGCACCCCTATACTCGGGCTCTGCTGAACGAGGTTCCCACGCTGGACAGGCCCTTGTCCGAGGAACACACGCTCAAGGGGGAGTTGCCCTCGCCATTTTCGCCCCCCTCAGGCTGTCGGTTCCACCCAAGATGCCCCATCGCGATGGAAGAATGCCGGTCGCGGGCACCACGACTGTTGCCCCTGCCATCTGGCCATCAGGTCAGCTGCCTGGCCGTTCATGAAGAGATCTGACAGGTGGCTTGGCTGACCGTTCGTCCTTGATATCACTTCGCGGCAAGTACGAACTGGCGGAAATCAGATTTTCTCGGATCCAGGGCCGATGTCGGGCCGTCAAGGGATGAGCGTCGCGTGAAAACGGGACAGGGCAATCGAAGTCGGCTCGGAACCGTATTCGCCGAAGGGAATGTCGGTCTTGCGCAGATAGCGATCATTCCGAAGCTTCGCAGCAATCCGGAAAATGTGCTCTTTCCAACGGTTCACTTCACTTAGGGTTCGTCACGAAACACCCGATTCATTTTCAGGGTTCGGAAGGAAGGTGTAGTTCCAGCGGCCCTGGTCGTCGGCGCGCCTGATATCCAGGGCCTCGATCTCCGATTTGCGTGTGGAAATCGTGTAAGGAGTTGGTAGCTCCTCCCACATGACCGCGCGGCAGTGCGAAGGAAAGGGGATCGTCCCGGATTTTCGTGTGCAGCGTCGTTTGGCCTTTGCGGACGTGGAATCGGTGGTTACGTTCATGACTGCGGCCCCGCAGTTTACCCGGTTACGCTGGAAACTTCTTTTTGAATTGTCGATGCCGATGATGGTGACCTGATCCATGGACGCTCGTCTCCTTGATTTCACGCGCAGTCAATCTGGCGTTTCCTCTGGTACACTGTGACGCAGTTCTGAGGGAATATCCGCTCCATCGCTTACGAAGACGGCGTAGAGATTGAGTACCAGTCCAGCCCCTACATTCGCTCGGGCCGGTTGACGGGCACCGCATCGAATTCGGGAACGGCGAGATCGAGCTCCAGGTTAGCGGACAGATTGTGCGCCTGTTGTCGGATTGCGTCGCAGAGACCTTTCCCAACCGGGTGCGGCAGATCCGCCGCCTCCTGCACCAATGCCTGGGCGATACCGGCCACACGGTTCTCCTGGGTTTTCACGAAACCGCGCGCACCAAGTGCGGCCATGAACGCGTTCAAGTCATCACGACCCACATCGTCCGCCATGCGCGCCTGACCCATGCGGAAGGACATCTCGTGGGTTACTCCCCTATCCAGAAGGACCGGATCGATGTCGTAGGCAGGCGCCAACTCCGGCTTTGCGGCCGTGTAAAGGAGCGCGTGGTTCTTTGCGTGATTGTCCGAATTGCCGAGGACCATGTTGGTCAGTGTGATCTCAAAAAAGGCCTGACGCGCCACTCCCGGCACCCTTGTTGCCCTCAAGAGCCCGCCAATGGCCGCTGCGGTGAAGGCGCGCGCACCCACGCCGTTGCGCTCGTATTTCAAGGTGTGGCCGAGCCCAAGCGCCTGGCAGAAATCCTCCTGGTGCACGCGGTACACCCTCCCTTCCGTGACGTTTCGATCAAATCGGGTGATCAGCAGCCCTTGCAGCGACCCCTCACCCAATACACGCGTTTGGACGACCGGGTGTCTCTGCACGCGCGCCATGAGCCGGGTGGCCAAGTGTTCGCAGGCGACGGAGGCCATTGCGCCCGCGCGCGGAACCTTGAGGACATGTGTTGTGGGCGCACCGCTGCCGGGTTTGGGAAAACCCATGCGCCCATCCGGCAAGACCGCCAACGCGACCTTGCCCTGGACCCCGGCGAGTGGGGATGGATCGACGATGCCAGCTGGAAGGCGCCGATGGTCGCGAAGCGATTCCATCAGGCGGACCATCATGCCTTCGACCGGCAAGGGAGTGATGTCAAAGTCATTTGCGGGTGCTGTCTCGGGCACCACGGGAGCACCGTCCAACACGTCATAGTCCGTGTCCAGGCACCCGGGCCGCTTGCCTGGCGGCGCGCCTTCCGGTACGCAGCTGATCGCCCCGGGGCAGTCGGCACCAAGGTGGGCAAGCAACCCGACGATGTCGCGCTCCGTGATACCGTGGCGCTGCATGACCTGGTCCCGCATCTCGTTCTCGAACAGGAGATTGGAGAAAAAGCCGCGCACAACAACGTCGCCGAAGGGCTCTTCACGAATGGGCAGCGACGCGGATATCGCGTGCGGAATCGCGTCCGTCAGGTACCGAAAGGACATGTCCCCACCAGGTTCGGAAGACAACTGGCCAATGGGCTCCCGAACCGCTTCCAGATAGACATCGAGAACGGTCACGACCGGCTCACCACCTCCGGAAACCTGACCTCGATGGCGATACCCAGATCCTGGCACAGTTGGAGAACCAGTCCCACCTGGGCGGTCTCCTTGCCCCGTTCAATGCTCTGGATGGTGGGTCGCGAGATCCCCGTTTGCAGCGATAGCTCTCCTTGCGTGATCTTGAGTGCCTTGCGCGCCTTGCGCAATTCGGCACCTAGAGTGGCGGTGTCGGTGATGAGAACAGGCATCATTGCGACTCCCAAAAAAGAAAAAGATCGTTTTCATTTCTGTCAAATTAGACCGCAACTTCAAAAAAGACAACGATCGTTTCTTTTTTTAATTCACCGCACATCATCCAAAATGGAAAAGATCGTTTTCATTTTCAACCTGTACAGAACACGCAAGCAAAAGGCTATGTCCGAGCGTGGCCTCAAATTTCAGCAACCTGCAATCATAATTGGCTCGGCTTCAACCGTCATCTCAGCCACGTCTCGGTCCCTCACCCCGGACACCATGATTTTCCGGCGCGACGACCTCAACGACCTTTCCCATAGATTGTGAAATGCCAACCGCGGCTTCGATCAAGGAGTCTGGGTGTATTCCGCACGACTCAACCGAATGGAACGCAAACAATCCCAAACCGTATGTGTCTGAAGTTTCCTCAAAGTAGGGGAATACCAAAATCCCCTGAGTCGATTGACATGAATGTACTGAAGACCATGTTGGCTGCTGTTGGCTGTGGCCGTTTCAACTCGGCAAACACAGTTCGAAAACATGATATCCAAGCCGCGTGACCCCAAAAAAGTCAGGTGGTTCCCCAACATAAGTCCCCAAATCCCATTCGCGCTGTTTGCAATCTCACGGGAAAAGCGAGTTCGGCTTGAGTTCAGACGAGACGGTCTCAGTCCTTTGGTGAAACGCCGTACAGGGAGCACACCGAAGAAACGTTCGCCATGGCATCCGGGTTGGACCAAGCCTTAACCTCAGGTTCCGGTTCGAATCTCGCGTAATTTTTTGCCGTAATCTTCTTTCGCTCATTTAGTCTCGAACGCTCCGTTCCGGTTCTTTCCCGGCGTGGTTCAGCGCTCGGACTGTCCCCCATTCTTGCGCCCGCCATCGTGCCCCGGTTCTTCGGAATCCGCGGACAAGAAAAGCCATTGCTCATCCTGACGTGGGGACGAGCTCAAAACCGGTTATGGACACTGCCATGTCGTGCAGTGACGCATGTGCATTGAACCTGATGGCCGATTCGGATGCTTTCCTGACGACATATTATGTCGATTGTTTCGTGACGCCCCCTTAGCATAAACGTCAGCTTCCGTGGGTGTCGCCCTTCGGTCGCTGTTTGATCCAAGAAATGGGCGTTGCGGGGGGAATCCCCCGCTCGAAGGGGTCGCCCGCGCCTTCCAGATCGCGATCCTTCGGTTTCCAATTGGCGCGACATGGAGATGGGATGTTCAAGCGGTTTGTCGTGCGAAGGGGCAAGGAGGCTCTTTCGGATACGCCCGTGGTTCTCATTGTGGGGCCGCGCCGGGCGGCCAAGACTACGCTCGTCAAGGGCTTGGGGGAAGCCGGCCGCACCTATATCGGCTCGACGATCAGGCAGTTTGAGGCGGCCAGGTCCGATCCAGCGGATTCATTCGGGGCCAGGAACGGGCTATCATCGACGAGATTCAGCGCGCGCCCCGCCTGCTCCTGGCGATCAAGAAGACGGTCGATGAAGATTATCGCCCACGCCGTTTTCTGCTCACGGGCTCGGCCAATGTGCTGACCCTCCCACGGATCGCTGACAGTCTGGCCAGCCGGATGGAAACACTCCAGATGCAACCGCTCGCGAGGGCCGAGATCGAGAGGCGGGAGCCTGGCTTCCTGGAGCGCTTGTGGACGTCTCGCCTTCGATCTGGCTTCAGTCCATTTCGATAACCGTTTTCATCC
>JAPOVX010000218.1 GCA_026707935.1 Paracoccaceae bacterium | reverse complement strand
CACCTGATGCGAGTCCGGTCCGCCAAACCGGCAACAGGGCGGGGACCGCGGAGCGGCCCCTGACCAGGGAGGCATATGCCAACAACCCGATCCCGTCGCCAATCACCATCCACATGATGTATCCCGAAGCCGTCCCGGCGATCCGCGCCCCTATGCCGTCGACGACCGTGTAGCTGGCGATCATGACGGCGGTGCCGATCACATATCCGGCGGACCTGCGATTCATGGGTCGCCCGTACTGTCCCTTGAATGCCAAGAGAACGACGCCTGTCGAAATGGACAGGATTGCCACGGTCTCGAAATGGTCGAACGCGGCGCCGAAAAAGAGGACGGTCACGAGGAATACGGCAATCGGTGCGGTTCCCCGCGCCAGGGGATAGGCTTGGCTTAGATCGGCGTTGTCGTAGGCGTTGGCGAGGAACACCTTGTAACACGTGTGAATTACGGCCGACGCCACGATCCAGGGAATTGCATCCACGGCCGGAACGGGCACGAATACGAGCACAGGCACCGCAATTGCCACCTGCACCAACGTGGTGACACATATCGTCGAGAAAGGGTCGGATCCGACCTTCACCAGGCTGTTCCAGCCCGCATGCAGCAGAGCAGCCACGAGCACTGCAAGAAACACGTTGGTATCCAAGGCTGCGGTCTCCGGAGTGATTCGTACACGACCCGGGAGCATTCGCGGGCCCGGCATTCCCGGGACCTTGCGTGGCGTGTCTGCCCGCCAGCGGTTTCGCGAAGATCCGAGATAATTCTGTTTTTGGCAATATCGGTGGAATCGACGCAGGTCTACCTGCTCTCAGACCACCGCATCACGGAATTGGCCATGGAGAAGACCGATCGGCATTCGGGATGCACCCTTGTCGAGCCCGCACCCGCACAGTTGCGCCAGTTGCTCCCTCCCGGCTTTTCGGGAACACGCGCGATGATGACGAAATCTCGGCTGTCGACTGCGCCGGCAGGCGTTTCCGCGCCGCCAGGTCACCCGGTTTCGATCGGCACGTCGGGGGACATGCCCCACTCCGCCCAGGAGCCATCGTACAACGAGTGGCTGCGGTGGCCGAGCACTTCGAGGGCAAGCGAAAGTACCGCTGCAGTGATTCCGGATCCGCAGGTCGTGATAACCGGACGTGACAGGTCCACCCCGCCGTCAACGAATGCCTTTCGAAGTTCGGCTTCGGGTTTGAGCGTACCGTCGGGATTCAGCAAGTCGTTGAAGTAGACGTTTCGGGAGCCGGGAATGTGGCCTGGCCGGAGTCCTGGCCGGGGTTCGGGGGCCTCGCCGCGGAAACGGTCCGGCGATCGGGCATCGACAATCTGGGCTTCGCCGGATTTGTTCGTGGCAAGGACGTGCGGCAGGTCGCTGACCAGGGCGGCGTTTCGTCGCGCGGTCATGTGGCGGCTCTGGGTCTGGGGAGGCAGGTTTTCAACGGGAAGTCCTTCCGCGACCCATTTGGGGAACCCGCCGTCGAGAACGGCAACATCGGTTTTGCCCATATGCCTGAACAGCCACCAGACCCGTGCTGCCGAAAACAGTCCGGCGCCGTCGTAAACGACGACCTGGTGCCCGTCGCCGACCCCCATCGATCGCATCCGCGAAGCGAATTTTTCCGGTTGCGGCACCATGTGCGGGAGAGATGAATCCGAGTCCGAGATCTCGTCGATATCGAAAAATCGCGCCCCGGGAATGTGCGCGGCCTCGTACTCGGCACGTGGATCGCGCCCGTCCGCAGGCAGGTACCACGACGCGTCGAAAACCCGGATGTCCGGTGAATTCAGGCGGTGCCGCAACCAGTCGGTTGAAACCAGTATCGTGTTGTCGTCATCTGGCATGTGAAACCTCTGTCAGGCCGAAAAGTCCTGGAGATGGTGGATCAGGGCCCGCGTGCGCGACACGGCGCGTCCGGCCGAGACGGCGGCCATCCGTATCACCCGTACCCGGCTATCCCCGTTCCCGCAACAATCGCGCCTTCTGGCGAGTCCAGTCACGGGATTTCTGATTCTCCCTCTTGTCGACGAGTTTTCGTCCCCGCGCGACGGCGACGAGGATTTTCGCCTTTCCGGCGGAGTTGAAATACAGGCGAAGGGGAACGAGCGTCATTCCCTGTCGCTCGGTTTCCTGCCTCAACTTCGCGAGTTGCTTTTTGCTGACCAGGAGCTTTCGCCTGCGGCGCTCTTCGTGTCCGAAGCGCCCGGCCATCTCGTAGCGTGCGATGTGCCCGTTGATCAGGAAGAGTTCACCGTTTTCGACGCTGGCGTAGCTTTCGGCGATATTGGCCTGTCCATTCCTGAGTGACTTGACCTCCGACCCGGTCAGGACCAATCCGCACTCCAGCGTGTCCTCGATCGCGTAGTTGAATCGCGCCTTGCGATTTTCCGCAACGAGACCGCTCCTGTTCTCCCGTTTCTTTCGCCGAGAGGCCATGCAGTCAGGTAATCAGGCCGGCAAACCGCATGGCATCGTCGATCCTGGCGCGCGTTTCGGGCAAGGCGGGCGTCAAGGGCAGGCGAACCTCTTCGCTGCACTTGCCAAGCACCGAAAGGCCGTACTTAGCACCGACCAGGCCGGGTTCAATGAAAACCGCGGTGTGGAGCGGCATCAGGATGTCCTGAAGTTCGAGCGCCCTCGAGGTGTCGCCGGCAAGCGACGCCTCCTGGAATTCCGCGCAAAGGCGCGGCGCCACGTTGGCCGTCACCGAAATGCAGCCGACTCCGCCGTGAGCATTGAATCCGAGCGCGGATGCGTCCTCTCCTGAAAGCTGGATGAAGTCCGCGCCACAGGTTGCGCGCTGCTGGCTGACGCGGACGACATCGCCGGTCGCGTCCTTGACACCGACGATCGTTGGCAGCTTCGACAACTCGCCCATGGTGTCGGGGCCCATGTCGATGACCGAACGGCCGGGGATGTTGTAGATGACGATTGGAAGATCGCAACATTCGCCGAGGGCGCGATAATGTTCGATCAACCCGCGTTGGGTCGGCTTGTTGTAGTATGGCGTGACAACGAGGCCGGCATCGGCACCGGCGCGTTCGGCGAATTGCAGCAGGCGAACGGCCTCGGCGGTTGAATTCGAACCGGCTCCCGCGATGACCGGCAGCCGTCCCGCGGTCGCCCTCACGACAACGTCGATGACGTGTTCGTGTTCCTCATGGCTGAGTGTCGGGCTTTCGCCGGTCGTGCCAACCGGCACCAGGCCATGGGACCCCTCGTCGATGTGCCACTCAACCAGCGACTTCAAGGCGTCATCGTCGACTGCGCCGTCGCGGAACGGAGTGACCAAAGCCGGATTCGATCCCCTGAACATGAACTTGCTCCCCATTCTCCCGATTCAATTTCTAATACCCCAGGACGGCCGGAATGTAAGCGGCGAATACACGGCGAATTCAAGTCAATCGGAATCCCGGACTGTTGTTTCCTGCCCAGTTGCAGTAGAACTTGACCGCAAGAAACAACAAAAACCAGGAACCAAAGAGCAGAGATCAGCCTTGTGAGTACTTTTGTCCTCCGCCTGGCTCTGGCGGCAATTTCCGCCATGCCGATTTTCGCGTTGGCGCAGTCACATGACACATCGCCTGGTGAAGGCGATGACGTCATAGCTGCGGCGATCGAAGCTGCCTACAGGGAAGACTGGCCCAGGGCAGAAAGGCATGCGCGCGCGTTCGGCGACCCCGACGCGCTCGACCTGATCGCCTGGTGGAGGTTGAGAGCAGGTGATGGAACATGGCAGCAATATCGGGATTTCCTGGAGCGCAACGGGGATTGGCCAGGGCTGAAGCGGCTGCGCCGGAGAGGTGAAGCCCACATTCCGGAATCCGCCAACCCGCACGCGGTCACGCAATACTTCGAAATACAGCCTCCGCAAACCGGCACGGGCGCCTTGCGGTTGGCAACGGCACTGAGACAGCTGGGCCGGGGCGACGAAGCCAGGGCCGAAGCACGGAACGCCTGGCTCGAACTTGGCATGGACAGGAAAGCTCACGAGGCTTTTGTCTCGGACTTCCGCGGCGCGATTTCCGACCTCCATGTCCGGCGTCTCGACCATTTGCTGTGGAAGGACAGGATCGAGTCGGCACGACTGATGCTGGATCTCGTACCCTCCGATTGGAGTGCACTGGCAAAAACCCGGATCGCCCTGAAAAAAAAGGTCTCGGGCGTCGACGCCATGATTCGTGGACTTCCGAAATCGGTACGGAGCGATGGCGGGCTCGCCTACGACCGGTTCATCTGGCGATTGAGTTCCGGTTTCGATGATTCGGCGAGGGAACTGATCCTTGAGAGGTCGCGATCGGCGGAAGCGCTGGGTCGGCCTGATGCGTGGTCATACAGGCGCCGCGTATTGGCAAGGGATGCGATGGAGGCTGGAGAGAACCGTCTGGCTTATGAACTTGCCAGTCGACACAGGCTTGCCGAAGGTTCCGATTACGCCCAGCTCGAGTGGTTCGCGGGATATATTGCACTTCGAAAACTGAACGATCCGAACCGGGCTGCACGGCATTTCCTGCGGTTTCGCGACGTCGTAAAGTCCCCGATCAGTCTTGGGCGGGCGTATTACTGGCTTGGCCGCGCCCACGAAGCACTCGAAGACCACACTGCCGCCAACGAGTTCTACCTGATCGGTGCCCGGTACCAGACAACCTTCTACGGTCAGCTGGCCGCCCAGAAGATCGGCGCCCGGCCCGATCCTGCGATGGTCGGGAAGGAACGGTCGCCCGACTGGCGCACCGCCGATTTCGTGGATTCCGGTTCAATTCGCGCTGCCAGGCTGCTCTTGCGCGCTGGCTGGGAACCCCATGCGCGGTGGTTCTTCGCCCATGTTGCCGAGGAGCTCGACCGAACCGACCTGATTCGGCTTGGAGACATGGCGCTCCACCTCGGCTCGCCGCACGTGGCGATAGGTGTGGCCAAGGAAGCCGCCAAGTCCGGAATCATACTCCCCCGCTCGTATTTTCCGGTGACCGATCTGGCCCGGCATTCCGGGCCGGTGCCGCCGGAGATGGCCCTGGCAATCACGAGGATGGAGAGCGAATTCCGAATCAACTCTGTTAGCCGCGCAGGTGCGCGCGGGCTCATGCAGGTCTTGCCTTCGACCGCGCGGGAGATTTCAGAGCGACTCGGTGAGCGGTACTCGAATTGGCGCCTGACAAATGACTGGCATTTCAATGCGAAGATGGGAACAGCCTATCTGGAAGAGCTTCTCACGGAGTTCCAGGGCTCCCACGTCCTGACTTTTGCAGCCTACAATGCCGGGCCCGGCCAGACGCGGGAGTGGATCGGGCAATTCGGGAATCCGCACCTTGACTGGAGCGATCCCGTCGACTGGATCGAACACATCCCGTACCGGGAAACCAGAAACTACGTGATGCGGGTCATGGAATCACTCTATGTCTACCGGGCGCGGGTCGCGGGACAAGTGGGTCGAATCCGTATTCATGAGGACATCGGGCGCGGCTCGTAGGTCGAGCCGGCGAGGACGTCTTCGCCGGGGCGAAAGGCCATTTGGGAACGCTGGAAGAACAAAAGCTGGCCCACGACAGGTCGACGTCGATTCGGCGTCATTGCCGGGCTCGGATACCCGGTCCGGCTTTCCATCCGCGGGTCATGTGTCTCTTGCGGCCGAATCCCGGGGTACGGCATACGGAAAAGCCTGATGCGCCCAACCGGCGACGGACATGGCCCGCGGATGTATACGTGGCAAACGTTCCGTTCGGGACGGTACGGACGGCGACCGAGCGAAGGAGTTCGGCTTCCCAGAGTTCGGGATTGCAGGAAGGGCTGAATCCATCAAGAAACCATGCATCAGCGGCGCCATCCCAGGCCTCGACCGTTTCGCGAGCGTCTCCGATGATGATTTCGGCGTCGAGTGACGCGGTTTGCAGCCGGGTCCCGCCGTCAGACCAAAAGGCGATCAACTTTCGGGACAATTCCGAAAGTTCCGGCCACTGCGCGAATACCCGCTCCATTGCCGAGGACGGGACCGGGAAAGCCTCGAAGCCGACATAGGACAATTGGCCAGTCTGACCGGAAGTCAGCCAGTCGCTCCAGGCTGCCAAAAGGTTGAGGCCGGTCCCGAAACCAAGCTCGGCGACACAAAAGCCGGGTCGGAACCGTTCGGGGAGGCGATTACCCGCGAGAAAGACGTGACGCGTTTCGGCCAGCCCGCCCGCCGCCGAGAAATAGGTGTCGCCAAACTGCCTCGACACCGGCAAGCCTTCACCTTGCCAGTCCAGTTGCGCGAAATGATCCGTCTCCGGCTGGAGCCGTCTCTCCATCTGGCCTAACCTCCCGGCAGAAAGTAGCAGACCATAGGAAATTCCCGGCCAATGGCAACGCTCGGAGAATGGGATGTCGCGATCGTCGGTGGCGGGATTTTCGGGCTCGCCTGCGCCTGTGCATGTGCCCGGAAAGGACGCACGTCGATTGTCCTGGAAAGGGATGCTGTCGGATCCGGCGCGAGCGGGGGGCCGGTCGGGGCCTTGGCGCCGTTTTCCCCGCGCCCCTGGACGCCACTGAAACAGTTTCAGTTCGACGGGCTGGTTTCGGCGGCGGCGTACTGGGAAGGCGTCGACGGTGAAGCGGGTACCGCGTCCGGTTATGGCCGGGTCGGCCGCATCGTTCCCCTTTCGAGCGAACAGGCGCGCGAACGCGCGCTCATCAGCGCGTCCGCCGCAGAAAGTCATTGGGGCGGGCAGTTCTCCATGTCGATCGAGCCCGGTGACGGAATCCTGGCAGGATCCGGCCACGGGCGATTCGGTGTTGTCCGAGACACGCTTTCCGCCCGAATTGGACCGATGGCGGCATGCCTGGCCCTGCGGCAGGTCGCCCGAAATCTCGGGATCGAGATCCTGGAACATTGCGAAGTCGTCGGCGCGGAACCGGGAGGCGTTCTTACCGAAGCGGGCGAGATCAGGTCCGGGGCAACCGTCCTGGCCGCGGGTGCCGATACCTTTCGGCTGCTCGACAACACTGTTCCCGAAATCCTTGGCGGTGGTGTCAAGGGTCAGGCCGCACTCGTGGAGTACGACCTGCGGGGAGCGCCGGTGATTCAGGCCGGACGCATCTTTGTCGTTCCGCACGCGAACGGAACCGTCGGAATCGGTTCCACGAGGGAAACCGAATGGGACGACCGGTTCGGGACGGACGAGCGGTTGGACGACGTCATCGACGAGGCCTGCTCGATCGTTCCCGCCCTACGGAACGCAAGGCTGTTGCGCCGCTGGGCGGGTCTCAGGCCGCGGGCGATCCGGTCAAATCCTCTTGTCGGACCCGTCCCTGGCCGGCGCGGGTTGTACGTTGCGACCGGGGGACACGGAATCGGGTTTTCGATCGCCCACATGGTCGGAGAGATCGTCGCGGCAATGATCCTTGGCTTGCCGCATGATCTTCCGCCGGAATTCACCCCCTGATCCCGTCCGAACGACATCCCGACCTGTCGAAATGCCGGGCAAGGCCGGCCCCGCCGCGTATTGCAAGACGTTGATGGGGGCCACCGGATCAGCCATCGGGTGAAGCCGGAAAACCCGTAAAGCCGAACCTCCCCGCCGCCTGGCAGCTGGTCACCTCAAAGAGTCGGGTTCGACCTCTCGAATCCGTGCCGGGGCGAATGATCGTCGGGCAATTTGGGCGGGTCAGATCCCAAATATGTGTTGTGCCTGCACGAGTGAAGAAATGCCTGCGTCTCGAGACTGTGAACAGCGTCCTGCAGCACGGTATCGACAACGGATTCCCGCATGAATCCTGCAAGATTGAACGGGCCGACGGCCTCGAGCTGTTCCTGGCAGAGGCTGGCAAGAGCCCGCCATTCATGACTGCCGGGCCTGCCGAGCACATACGGGTCACGATCCGCGGTGTTGCGCCTGACTGTCAGCCGGCTCTCACCATGCGGGATTCGAGAGCCGACTCCTTCACGGGCAGGTGAATTGCGGCGGAAAATGCCGCGACGCCTATTCCGACCCACCATACGGTGCTGTAGCTGCCGTAAAGGTCGTGCAGTATTCCGCCCAGCCAGACCCCGAGAAACCCGCCGATCTGGTGGCTGAGAAAGACGATGCCGTAAAGCGTTCCCATGTAGCGGAGGCCGTAGATGGCAGCGATCAGCCCGGACGTAAGCGGCACCGTCGCCAGCCAGAGAAATCCCATTGCCAGGGAGAACAGTACGACCGAAAACGGGGTTATGGGAAATGAAATGAACAGGATCGAGATGATCGTACGCGACGTATAGATGAAAACCAGCAGGTGCTTTTTGAGGTAGGTTCGCCCGAGAGCACCGGCAAGCACCGTTCCGATCACATTCGTGAACCCGATCAATCCGATGGATATGGCGCCGAGCGCCGCGGTTGTCGTGACGCCAACACTGGCGAGAAATCCGTTGGGATCAACCGGGCTGGACATCTCGGTGACCATCGCGGGAAAATGGGCAGTGAAGAACGCGATCTGAAACCCGCAGGAAAAGAACCCCAGGAAAACCATTGAATAGGATGGGTCCTTGAACGCCAGGACCAGGATTTCGGACAGTGACTCCTCGAGATCTTCCACGGCGACCTGGTCGTTTCGGCCGAGCATCGGCAAGGCGAACAGGACCGAAAGGATCAGAACGGAAAACACGATAAACACCATGGACCAGTCCATGTAGGCGAGCAGGACCGCGGCAAACGGCGGTCCGATGATCTGGCCAACGGAACCGGCGGCTGTCGCGATTCCGAGTGCAAGCGAGCGATTGGAATCCGGCGCGGCGCGTCCGACAACCGCGAGAATGACCCCGAATCCCGTTCCGGCGATGCCGAACCCGACCAGGACTTCAAGCATTTGATGTCCGAGGGGAGTTGCCGAAAAGCTTGAAAGGGCGAGACCGGCCGAATAGAGCAGGGCGCCGACCAAGACGGCAAGGCGCGACCCGAACTTTTCCGCGACGGCGGCAAAAATCGGCTGGCCGATGCCCCAGGCCAGATTTTGAATCGCGATCGCGATCGAGAATTCTGCTCGAGGCCAGCCGAATTCGGCGGCGATCGGAATCTGGAACACACCGAAGGACGCTCGAATCCCGAATCCGATGAGAAGGATGATGCTTCCTGCGATGAGTACGGGTGTGAAAACTGACGATGATCGAGACTGCATTTCCGCCCTGTTCCGGTTTGTTGTCGGTACGTGGATGAATTGATATGCGTCGTCAAGCCGCACGAACGCCGGCGGGAGGGTCATGTGACGCTGACTCAACGCTACGGAAGACTGGTTGAATCGGGTGAAATCCGCAACGACCCGGCGCAATCCGATGCGCTCGCGAGGCTGGAGCGACTCTGCCAGGCGCTCGGGACCGCCAATCGACGGCCATCCCTCGTTGAACGGCTTTTCGTCCGATCCTCGCGGCCCCGGCCTCGCGGCATCTATCTATTCGGTGGGGTCGGGACCGGTAAATCGATGCTCATGGACCTGTTTTTCGAGGCAACCGGTCCAATGGCGAAGAGGCGCGTCCATTTCCACGCGTTCATGCAGGAGGTTCAGGAAGGCCTGCACGCGCGGAGAAAGTCGGGGAGCGAATCCGTACTCGAGCCGGTCGCGGCAGAGATCGCCAGCTCTGCGGAGCTCCTCTGCCTCGATGAAATGCAGATCACCGACATTGCCGATGCCATGATCGTCGGAAGATTGTTCGAGCAATTCTTCGGGGCCGGAATGACCGTCGTCACGACCTCGAACCTCCATCCGGAAGACCTCTACGCGGGCGGGTTGAACCGGCAGCTGTTTCTGCCGTTCATCAGACTGCTTACGGATCAGCTTGATGTCGTTCACATGGACGGAGATGTCGATCACCGGAAACAGCAATTGAAAGGAGAGCGTCGATATTTCTGGCCGGACGACGATACGGCGTCACGGGCCGTCGAAGGAATCTGGGACAAGCTCACGGGAGGGACGTCGAATCCCCTGGTACTCAAGAACAAGGGCCGCGACATCAGGATCCCCGCGTTTTGCAACGGGATTGCCAAGGCGGGGTTCTCGGACCTGTGTCGCGAAGCGCTGGGCCCGGGAGACCTGCTGCTTGTCGCCAATTCGATCCGGCTGCTGTTGTTGTCCGGTATTCCGGTCATGAGCGATGCCGACCGTGATCCGGCCCGGCGATTCGTGACCCTGATCGATGCCCTTTACGAAGCACGGATTCCACTTGTGGCGTCGGCCGCGGCTGCGCCCGAGGACCTGTATCCATCCGGCAAGGGGGCATTCGAATTCCGAAGAACCGCGTCCCGACTGGTTGAAATGCAATCCGAAGAATGGTGCGCCGATTGCGGCGGTTAGCGCGGCAAAAAGGCGTCAACCCAGGTGTTCGAAAATCACGTTCGAGACATGGCCGTCGGGTGCCAACCCTGCCTTTTCCTGAAAACTGCGAACCGCGGCGTGAGTGTCCGGCCCGGCAAGGCCATCGATCTTCCCCGGGTCGAAACCGAGATCGCGCAGTTTTTCCTGCAACGTCGTGACATCTTTCATGGACAGCGGGCGGACATCAGCCGGCCATTCGGCCCGAATGGCGCCCTCACCTGCAATCCGGTCCCCGAACAGGCCGACTGCCAGCGCATAGATTCCCGACGCGTTGTATTTCCGGAGAACCGTGAAGTTTCGGGAGACAAGGAACGCGGGTCCCGTTGCGCCTGCCGGAAGAAACACGGCGGCTTTACACTGTCCCCGCAACCTCGCGCCGACCGCGGGATCCGCGGCGGTGATTCCCTGCTCTCTCCAGGCACTCGCAGGTTTCGTTATTCGCAAGTCGGCAAGGCGAAAGTCGAAATCGTCAGGGAGTCCGACCTCGATCCCCCAAGGAGAACCCTGCTTCCATCCGGATTGCGCAAGGTAGTTGGCGGTCGATGCCAATGCGTCGAGAGGATTGGAGGGATTCCAGATGTCTCGCCGTCCGTCACCGTCATGGTCGACCGCGAACGCCAGGAAGCTCGAAGGCATGAACTGCGTGTGACCCATGGCGCCGGCCCACGATCCGAGCATTTCGTCCTTCCGGACTTCCCGGTTTTCGAGAATCCTGAGGGCATCGAGCAGTTCGCGTTCGGCCAGGTCCCTGCGTCTCCCGTCGCACGCCAGGGTCGCGAGAGCTTCGACAACGGGATAGTCGCCGGTATTGGTGCCGAAATCCGATTCAACGCCCCAGATGGCCAGAATGATCCAGCGTTCGACGCCGTACTTTCTTTCGATCCCGGAGAGTTCCTCACCGAGAACAGTCCCAAATTCGGCACCTCTGGCGATACGGTCGGGCGGCATGGCGCGACGAAGGTAGTCACCGGCGGCGACAACGGTTTCCGGCTGGTTTCGGTCCGCGGAGACGACGGAAGGATTCGGAGCCACTCGATCCAGCGATGAATGAAAAACAGACTTGTCGATACCACTGGATCCGGCCCGTTCTGCAAATCCCCTGATCCAGGAATCAAAGCTTTCTTCAGAAATGTTTGGCTGACGACTCATTGTATTCTGGCCGAATTCGTGTTTCATCATCGCGAAGAGTAGACGCGTGTCATCGATCATTATCGGTTCGCGTTCGCGAATTGCAATTCCGGACCGGTGCGGATTTGGGCTTGCATCCGAAACGCCCTTTGCGTTCCGTGGGTCTGCCGGGCGGCAGGCAATTGGTCATCCGGGTTGATTTGAACTTCCGGTCGCGTCGCTGGCCTTCCCTTGGTTTGGATTATCGGAAGTGACGGGTTGCTCCCGTCGCCATTTGACCGAAGACGAAGCGCCGCACAGGCAGGGCACCAATCGGTACGGGAACCATGTATGCTCCCATGTCAGCCGCATGGGGCGTTGGGAGGAATTGGGCGCACCTTGCAACCACGGCAGGCCATGGGCGGCCGAGCGCCTGTACGTGCACTTGGTTTCGCCGTGTCATGAAATGCCTGGTACCGTGAATGTCCTGTTGGACTTGGGGACTTGAAGGATCGGGCTGCTGTTTTCGGAATTCGGGATTCATTCGGTGATGTGGCGTTCGGATTCGGGCGAGAATTCCGAGCGAAGCTGTATTCCCGGCAATTCACGGCAGGTGAGGCATGGTGCGAACGGGTACGGGCCTCCGATGCCGATCGAATGCCTTGATTGATCGACGGCCATGTTACAGGACTTGAAACCGATCCTTGCAGACCCTAACCGGCTTGCCCGGCAAACCTACAGGGCAAGTTGCGGTTGGCGACCGCTTGCGACCGGCTCTTTATGGCCCCATGACAACAGCAGGGTTCACTTTGGCTTCACCGGTTGTCGAATCCGTAACCGAATAGTATGGCGCTTCGATCTGTGGTCGACGTGAGCCTTTCAGATGTCTACTGACCCCGTGTCTCTCGCCGCCGAACTCGTCCGTTGTCCTTCGGTTACTCCGGATGAAGCCGGGTCGCTGGAAATCCTGGAGCGCGAACTGGCTGCCGCCGGCTTTGCGTGTACCCGCATTGACCGGAACAACGTGTCGAACCTGTTTTGTCGGTGGGGACAGGCTGAAGCGGGCAGGACATTCGGATTCAATGGGCACATTGACGTCGTCCCTCCCGGCGACGATTCGCTCTGGTCGGTCAAACCTTTCGGAGGTGAATTTCGTCGCGGAAAGCTCTATGGCCGCGGGGCCGCCGACATGAAGTCCGGGGTCGCGGCCTTTGTTGCAGCCGCCATCGACACGGTATCCGCGCGACCGATCAGGGGATCCATCGCCGTCTTGATCACCAGCGACGAGGAAGGCCCCGCCATTGATGGAACCCGGGCGATTCTGTCATGGATGGAAGCACACGGGGAACGAATGGATCATTGTCTCGTTGGGGAACCGACATGCCTCGAGCAGTTTGGCGAACGGATCAAGATCGGTCGCCGAGGCTCCCTCACGGTCCGGTTTACCGCAAGGGGGGTGCAGGGACACTCGGCTTACCCGGAACGAGCCGTCAATCCGGTTCCGGCGATCGCCGCATTGGCGGTCGAGCTTTCCGAAAGCCCGCTTGATGAAGGCTCGAAACACTTCGATCCATCGACGCTCTCGTTGACAACAATTGATACAGGAAACCCCGCGAGCAACGTCATCCCCGCCTCCTGTACAGCAGTTGCCAACATTCGCTTCAACGATGTTCACACGATCGAAAGTCTTGTGGCACTGATGCAGAGCCATGCAGAACGTGCAACTCAATTGACCGGCGTTGACATTGAGGTCGAATGCGACGGATCTCCGACCGACTGGTTCCTGACACCTCCAGGCGAGCTGTCTGAACTTGTCGCATCTGCGGTCGAGGCGGAAACCGGATTGCGACCGGAGTATGCGACATCTGGTGGGACATCGGATGCCCGTTTCGTTAGGTGCCATTGTCCTGTCGTCGAGTTCGGACTCTGTGGAAAGACCATGCATCAGGCGGATGAATTTGCGGAAGTTGACGAGATTCGCCGCCTCAAGGCGGTCTATGAGCGGGTTCTCTCGGACTACTTTGCTTGAACCGCCAACTGTTCATTATGGCGAAAGCGCCCCAGTGCGGTCGCGTCAAGACGCGCCTCGGGCAGGACATCGGCATGGTCAATGCGCTCTGGTGGTACAGGCACCAGTTGGGCAGCCTGATCAGGCGGGTCGGATACGACCCGCGCTGGAAAACCGTGCTTGCTGTCAGCCCTGACAAGACCGCGACGGACTCGAAATGCTGGCCTTCCGGATTCGCGCTCTGGCCACAGGGAGACGGGAATCTGGGCGATCGCCTTGAGCGGGTTTTCCGTATTTCTCCGGTCGGGCCGATTCTCATTATCGGAACGGATGTTCCGGATGTCGCGCCCGGCCACATCGAACGTGCGTTTCGGGGGTTGGCTCGCCACGATGCCGTGCTCGGACCATCCGCTGACGGCGGTTTCTGGGCTATCGGACTGCGTCGATTGCAGAGCACGCCGAAGGGACTTTTCCTCGGCGTCCGCTGGTCAACTTCGCATGCACTTGAGGACGCCAGGGATGTGCTTGGGCGCCGGCTGCCGCGTGACCGGATCGGTTACGTCGATTCTCTTGCCGATGTGGATACTGTCGACGATCTCGGGTAGCACCCGACGGATCGATTTGGTTGTCATGCTGATCAACCTGCAGGTGTTTGAGATGTTGTCGGATGCCCACGGGTTGCAAAGCGATACCCATTAGAGAGCCCTGGTTTCCAAGTATGCGCTGAAAACATCCTGTAACCGAGGCCGAATACTGAAGCGGCGCTTCCGGGCGGACAGGAGCGCAGCATTATCAACGCGCTCCACGAACCGCGCGACCCACCACATGAATACTGGAAGAGCGGGATGTTTCACAGTTGCATGACGGCGCCAGATAACGGTGAATCCCTCAGGCGAATTCTCGATCCAGGTGGCAAGCGGATGAGCTGCAGCTGGCAGCGTAATCCGAACGATCTATCCAAGCGGATGGTCTTCTGCACCGGTCCTTTGGGGACGGTCATCGAACTCTACACGCATTCATTTTCGGGCACTTACGAAAATTGCCGTTAAACCACCCGACCATGCAGTGCGGACTGATCAATTTTTTTGGACGACCAGATTTTCAATGCAGCGTCACAATGCATGGAGAATGCATACGGCTATCGAAAATCTCAAGCGCGGCAAACCCGAGACCGGATGTGCCGAAGAAGACGCGAAGTGCGCGATGTCGTCAAAAGCACGATGAGGGAAATCGAAGCCCGACGCGATGCGGCTGTCAAAGCACTCGCCGTCTAATTCGACGATTAAGATCGCGAATGCTGTCACCTGTCGGGAGCTGAGATCGGAGCGATCATCGCAAAGGTCGGTCCGCGCGACATGGAGGACATCAAATTTGCACATGTGCAGGTCGTGAATGTCGCCCTTGCGCAACGCCTTCCATCACAGATTTCGAGGTCGAAACCCTGCCTTGCGTCATCCTCGGGCACAAAGATACCTCGTCCAACTGGTTGGCTGCCATGTGCCGGGCGGCTAGTTCCCGATGGTCGCTTCGGCCCACATGTCGGTGGCGGCGGCGTCGGTTGCTGACGAGCCGCGCATCATCGCCTGCCAGCCGCCATTCGATGGCGAACCGAACCCGGCGGTCATTGCCGCCAAGTATCTGGACGGAGCGCATGAGATTTGAGTGTTCGGCGGCATCCCGATGACAACGAACGCTTTTCCGCCATGCCGGTGCGTCTGATGCGATTCCAGAAGCCGAACGTCAGGGTCTCACGCCCTCCATCGACCAGCGACGAGAGCTCGGTGCGGTATGGTGCGCATTCGAGGATGTGCGCCGTCGCGGTTGGCAGGATGCGGAGGCCGCTAACTCCAAGGAAAACTCAGCCTCGCCCGTTAAGCGGGAACGGGTAGGATCAGCCGTGCCGTCCGGGCCAAGCAACTGGAAACCGAAATCCGCACCGATTTGCAAGGTCGGGCGGATCGCTGCGTGGAGTGTTGGCAGACGTTCGACCGGGCCGGTGAGCAGAAAAATGCGGTGGGCGACCATTCCGGTTACGGGGTAGTGCGCAAGGAGATGGGCAAATTGGCGATGGCCTCGGACGCGATGCACAGATTGAATCCCTGTGTCGGAGTCGCTGGCGCGAACCGGGCAACGACTTCGACCTGGCCGACAGTCTCGGTCGCGACCTTGCCATCAGTCGTGGCCTCGGCCGGGGCCGGGGAATCGGGTTAAAACCTTCTCCATTTGCCGCCGTTTCTACGCCATCGCCAACACGAAGTCGAAATATCTCTTGCAAAACGACAATCGATTTTCTGCCCGGCCTTTGCAATCTTCAGAAACGACCAGCAAGAGGCAGCGCGGCCATGCGGCAACCAGTCTGGATCGTCCGCCTGAAGACCGTCCTTGCCCACACGGGCCTGTTGCGGTTAACCAACTACCGCAAGATCGCCGTGGGCACATTCCCTGGCCCAACTCTAGATCAGCACCAATGGCGCAGGATGGCAGCAAGGGGACATCAACCGATTGGCCGCCGATCCTTTAAATTGGCGACTGGCGGAAGAAGCCGGCGATGGCCGGTGGCGAGCAGTTTTCCGGCGAAGAGAAACCAGCAATCGACAGTCGTGCACCGGACGTGCGGAATACGAGGGGCGATGCCGAAGCTTTCGTGCAGCTGGTCGTGGTGGTGCCGTTCATTGCCCGCTGATCGCCAGGCGGATGGCGCGCGAGGATTTCAAGAAAGCTATTTGTGCGGCCAATGACAACAACAATTCCGGCGGAGGCCACGATGACAGATGACGTCGTACTCGACGCAACCGCGGGAAACCACGCATTAACGGATGTCGTGAGTCCATCATTGACATCTTATGAGATGTCCATAGATTGTCTCCCATGAGGCTGGTTCTGGACACCAACGTGATCGTAGCGGCGTTCCGGAGCCGCAATGGGGCGAGCAACCTGCTGTTGCGGTTCGTTGACCGGGGCATGGTGACGCCGCTTTGTTCCACGGCACTGTTTCTGGAATATGAGGCGGTGTTGAGCCGGGAGGAGACCCTGATTGCGACGGGCCACAGCCTTGAGGATGTCGCGGCAGTCATGAACGCGCTTGCCGCCGTTTCCGAAGGCGTCGATATCGCGTTTCGCACGCGCCCGATACTGGCCGATGCCGCGGATGAGATGGTGCTTGAGGCTGCCCTGAATGGAGACGCCGGGGCTATCGTGACGCATAACGTCAAGGATTTCCTCCCGGCCCTCAGGCTGGGTGTGACCATCGCAACGCCCGGAGAAATCTTGAGGAGGCTGAATACATGACGCAGACCCAACGCTACAAGTACCCGCTGCAGCTGCCGCAGTCGCTCAAGGAGACGGCGACGCGCCTTGCCAAGGAGGATGGCGTGTCGCTCAACCAGTGGATCGTCTCAGCCGTTGCACAGAAGATCGGGGCCGTGGAGACGGCTGACGATTTCCTTAAAGCGCGCGCCGACGCGGCCAAGCGGGGCGATCTGACAAAGCTTCTTGACCGTGCGCCGGAAACTCCGCCGACGCCTGGGGATGCCGTCTGACGTGTGAAATAGCTTTGCCCGAATTGAAGGGACGGGGGATGGGCCGACAAGGATTGCCCTGTCTCAAGCGAGACCGCACTGTTGCAGGTTCTGCGCAACGGGCTCTCAGCATATTGGTGACGGGTTTCGGGCTTGCCGCCAAGCTGGAAAAATGCGTGTCAGGGCTCTGAATAGGTTACCTGAGCAAATCTGGAGAAAAACGGATGTCTGGAGACAAGCATCCCCGGGTGCAGCTCGTTGCAGGCGAGATGCCGATTTACCGGTTACACAATCTCTCGGAAGATCTGGGCGTCAATCTCTACATCAAGCGTGATGACCTTGCCGGAGCGCCCTTTGGCGGAAACAAGGCAAGGCAGCTTGAGTATTACCTGGGCGCGGCACAGGCGGAACGAGCCGACGCCATCTTCATCACCGGTGCGGTTCAGTCAAACTTTGTTCGAACGGCTGCCGCGGCTGCGCGCTCGCTTGGAATGAAGCCGATTGTCCAGCTGGAGGACCGTGTTCCGGGCATGGGCGTCGCGTACCACGCCTCGGGAAACGTGCTCCTGCTCCGCATTCTCGGCGCGGAGATCGTTCGCTTTCCCGAAGGAGAAAACGAGGAAGAGGCGGACGCGGCGCTGCGTTTGCGGGCACGGCAACTTCGGGGAGAAGGAGCGCGTCCCTACGTCATTCCTCTTTCGGCCGGCAATCCGCCGCTCGGCGCGCTGGGATACATGCGGGCCGCCGAGGAGATTGCCGCCCAGGCGCCTGATTTCGATTTTGTCATCGTCCCCTCGGGAAGCGGTCTGACGCACGCGGGGCTTCTCGCCGGGCTGCGGGAAGCCGGCAGCCAGGCGCGGGTGATCGGAAGCTGCGTGCGAAGAACCGCGTCATCACAGGCAGAAAGACTTGGGGTCGTCCTTGAGGGATTGGCGCGCCTTGCCGGAGGCGCGTCGTTCTCGCCGGATCTGCCCGTGCACCTTTGGGACGGGGCGCTTGCACCCGGTTACGGAAAGGTCGGCGATGCGGTCGTCGACGCGATGAAGATGCTGGCCCGCCGTGAGGGAATCCTGCTCGATCCGGTCTATTCGGCCAAGGCCCTTGCTGCAATTCCGGCATTGATTTCTGCCGGAACAATTCCGAAGACAAGCAGGGTGCTTTTTGTTCATACGGGCGGGCTCGCCGCGACGTTTGGATACCGGGACGTCCTGGAGGCAGCGTTCTGATGCGATGGGTCGCGGCAGATCGGCAATCGCCTGGCTGTGAAGGTCCGGATGGTGTGCTGGTCCGGACCATTCAGAACGGCTGCGGGCTGGAAAACTCCATCCACGCGCCGCCGTCGGGATGTCGTAGCTTGAGACGCGATGCATGAAGTTGCAGCCTGTCGACGGATCCAGTCAGGTCCGGTTCGCCATAGAGGGGGTCGCCAAGAACAGGGTGGCCGATTGCCTGCATGTGGAGGCGCAACTGATGGCTTCGCCCGGTCTTCGGATACAACAGAACGCGCGTGGCGTCGTCTTCGAAATGTTCCACCTGCCACGCAGTCAGGGCGGGGCGGCCGGTCTCGAAGCAGACTTTCTGGAGAGGCCTGTTGGGCCAGTCGGCGATGATCGGGAGTTCGATCACGCCGTCCGGAAGCGGCATTCGACCCCGTACCCGCGCAACGTAGGTCTTTTCAACGATGCGATCTTCGAATTGGCGACCAAGATGCCGCTGTGAGTGAGACGTCAGTGCGAAAACCGTGATCCCGGAGGTGTCGCGGTCAAGGCGGTGGACGAGCAGCGCCGCGGGCATCTCCGCTTGAACACGCGCGAGGAGGCAGTCCCTCAATGCATGTCCTTTCCCGGGCACCGACAGCAATCCTGACGGCTTGCTGACGACCAGCAAATGGTCGTCGGCGTGGACGAATTCCAGGGGTGACTCCGGAGGATTGTAGTCCGATCCGGCCCGAGTGGGACGAAAACACTCTCGCAGGTGCCGGGCGTCCGGTAGATCGCCGGTGGCAACCTGTCCCGCGACATGGTTCATGAGCTGGTCCATGCCGACAGGTAAAGTGCACCCGGCCCGCAAACGCTACATCCTGACGCGGGAGGCGCCAGGGTCATAGAGCGGGCGAATGGACGCTGCTGCCGGGACACGGGTTCCCGCGACGTCGATTTCGTAGGACGACGCCAGGAGGTCGGCCGCGCTTTCTCCCCGGCTCGGGATGTATCCGAGACCAACGGCGGCACCGAGCGTGTGCCCGTAATTGCCTGATGAGAGATAGCCGACGATTTCCCCGTCCCTGATCACCGGTTCGTTGTGGTAGAGAAGCGGCTCGGGATCGTCGAGCAGGAACTGGAGCAGCCGGTTGTCCAGGCCCGCATCCCTCTTTTCGAGGACCGCGGAGCGACCGATGAAATCAGGCTTCGAGGTCTTGACCGCGAAACCCAGGCCAGCCTCGAGAACGTGGTCTTCACAGGTGATGTCGTGTCCGAAGTGTCGAAACGCCTTTTCGATCCGGCAACTGTCCATCATGTGCATGCCGCACGGCCTCAAGCCGAAGACGGCACCGGCTTCCCGAAGGGTCTCGAACAGGTGCCCGGCCATGTCGGACGAGACGTAGATTTCCCACCCGAGTTCACCGACATAGGAAACACGGTGGACCCGGGCCAGCCCCATCCCGATCTCGACCGACTGCGCGGTTCCGAACGGATTGTGCTCGTTCGAAAAGTCCCCGGGTGAGACCGAGCTCAGCAGTTCCCTGGATCGGGGACCCATGACTGCAAGGGCCGCCTCCCCGGCCGTGACGTCCGTCAGTACCACGCGGTAACCGTCGCCGTGCCGGGCGAGCCAGGTCTGGTCGGCAAGCCTGGTGGCCGCGGGCGTGACGACAAGATAAAGCGTCTCGGACAGCCTCGTGACCGTGACGTCTGCCTCGATTCCGCCTTTGTCATTCAGGAATTGCGTGTAGACGATCTTGCCGTCCGGTACGCTCAGGTCCGCGCCGCAGACATGGTTGAGAAAGGCTTCCGCGTCCGGTCCCTCAACCCGGATTTTCCCGAACGACGACATGTCGTACATGCCGACGCCTTCCCGGACCGCCCGGTGTTCCTCGGCGGAGTTCTCGAACCAGTTCTGTCGCCCCCAGCTGTAATTGTACGCGCGCTCCTGGCCGTCCCGCGCAAACCAGTTCGGGCGCTCCCAGCCGGCGATTTCGCCCATGACAGCGCCGCAGTCCAGGAGTTCACGATGGAAAGGCGAGCGACGGATTCCCCTGGCGGTCGCTTTCTGGCGAAAGGGGTAATGATCGGCATAAAGCAGGCCAAGCGTCTCGCGGGAACGCTCGAGAAGGTAGTGCCGGTTCCCCTGGAACGGCTGCATGCGGCCGATGTCCACGTCACCGAGGTCGAATGGCCTGGAGCCGTCTTCCATCCATTGGGCGAGAGCCATTCCGGCGCCGCCCGCCGACTGAACCCCGACCGAATTGAATCCCGCGGCCACCCAGACATTGTCCCGTTCGGGCGCCAACCCGAGATGGTAGGCAGAGTCCGGCGTGAAGCTCTCCGGCCCGTTGAAAAAGGTCTGTATCCCCGTGCCGGCCAGGATCGGCATACGCTGGCAGGCTTTCTCGAGAATCGGTTCGAAATGTTCGAAGTCCTCGGGCAGCTGGTCGAATTCGAAATCCTCCGGGATTCCGTTCATGCCCCAGGGTTTGGATTCAGGCTCGAATGCACCCAGCAACAGTTTGCCGGCGTCCTCCTTGAAATAGGCGCACTCGTCCGGAACGCGCAGAACCGGCAAACGGGAAAGACCGTCAATAGGCTCGGTTACGATATAGAAATGCTCGCAAGCATGCAGCGGAACATTGACCCCGGCAAGTTTGCCGACCGCGTGTCCCCACATCCCGGCGCAGTTGACCACTGCCTCAACGCTCATTTCACCTGTTTCACCGCCGGACTCCCAGGTTATTCCTGAAACCCGGCGACCTTCGACGGTCATTCCGGTCACCCGGCTATTCTCGCGGATGGAAACGCCCCGGTTTTGCGCACCTCGTGCCAATGCCAGGGCGATATTCGCCGGATCTCCCTGGCCGTCGAGCGGAAGCCAGACCCCGGCAATCACATCGTCGGTGTTCAAATGCTCGTATTTTTTCGCGATCTCGCCGGGCGTGACTTCTTCGATTTCGACGCCAAAAGCCCTGGCCATGGCCGCTTGCCGGAAGATTTCTTCCTTCCTGTCTTCAGTCAGTGCGACCGTGATCGAGCCGCAGCGACGAAGACCCGTCGCAATCCCCGTCTCGGCTTCAAGGCTGCCGTAGAGTTCCTGCGTATACTTGGCGAGGCGCGTCATATTTGCTGTCGCGCGCAACTGCGCGATCAGGCCGGCTGCATGCCAGGTCGTCCCGCAGGTCAGTCGCTTGCGCTCGAACAGGACGATGTCGGTCCAGCCCAGCTTCGCCAGGTGATAGGCGACGGAACATCCCACGACACCTCCGCCGATGATCGCGACCCTGGCGTGGTTACGATGTGCAGCCATGTGCTTGATTCCTTCTCATAATCCCGGACTGTTTGTCCTGTTTCCGCGCCGGTTCCCGACCCGTCGGGCGATCCAAACGGCCAGGTCACAGCGCGGCGATCCGGTCCTTCCAGTGTTTCCGGAGGTCGGCTTCCAGGCCTCCAACTTCGTAAATCGGACTCGTCAGGGGGCGGATTTCCCCGATCGGGACCAGTACCGCGAGATTGAACAGTTCCTGGAGCGTCGGCCAGTGTTCCATGAACAATGGTTCAACCCTGGCGTAGGTCTCCGAGTCCTTTTCGTGGATCTCGGCGCGCCCCCGGATCCTGATTCCCCGCCGGCTGAGAATGTCGACAAAGTTGATCTCGACCTCGGGATTGACCATGATGTTTGCAACCGTGACCGGGGAGCGCATTTCGGCGAAGGCAATCGAGGCGTCATCGACGATGACGAAAGTCCCCTTGGGAGACAGGTTTGGCAGGCCATTGGCGCCGACAGTCGCGACAAAGCCGAGCCGCCACGTCTCGATCGTTTGCCTGGCAAGTTTCGTCAGCATCGTTCCGGCCTCCCGAACCGCTCCGCCAGCACGCGGATGTGCGATGGCCCGATCTCGCAACAGCCGCCAACGATTTCAGCGCCGAGCCCGATCCACTCCGCGGCAAAGTCGGCGTACCTTTGCGGTCCCAGGTCCGTGCGCACGTCGAGTTGGTCCACCGTGCCCTGCGTGGTCTTGAACGCATCGGCAATCCCGGCAAAGCCGTTCGCGTAGGCACCGAGTCGGGTTGATTCCAGGTTCGGTGCAAGTTCCCCGATGGCCGTGGTCGTCGCCTCGGGCTTCGAGCAGTTGACCAACAGGGCTTCGGGGGAAAATTCCTCGACGAGTTCAAGGATCCCGGTGACCGCCTCGCCCGAACGAAGGCGGCTTCCGTCGTCGTCATCGGCTGTCAGCGCAAGCCATGTTGGCTTTCCGGAAATCGCGGTCGCTGCCAGGGCGCCCCGGGCCTGATCGATCGAAGACATGGTTTCAATCAGGAACAGGTCGACGATCGGGTCGTGCAGGCGAACGATTTCTTCATAAATTTCCGCTGCGACGTTCCACGGCGGTGCAAGTTCTGGCAGGTACGACCAGCCGATCGGGCCGAGAGACCCGGCAACGAGGCCGCTTCCATGTGCGTCACGCGCGGAAACCGCCATCTGGCAGGCAAGAGCGTGGAGTTCGCGGAACCTGTGGTCCAGGCCCGCGGGAATCAGCCGGTCGTGAAGTACCGAGTAAGTGTTGGTTGTCGCGATTTCCGCGCCGGCCCGGAAATAGTCGTCGTGAACTTCGCACACGATCTCGGGATGGTCGATCATGACCCGCGCAGACCATAGCGGAGTTGGTCTGGATCGCGTCCGGGCAAGGAGTTCCTGCCCCATGCCGCCGTCAAGTATCGTGGTTCGGGCCAAGGTTCATCAACTCAGCTGCGCAGGCGTTCGTTGCCCGGGTCCCAGAGGGGCCGGTCCTGTTCCACCCGGGCCGGGAACCGCTGGCCATAAATCTCGATCTCGAGTTCCGTCCCGGGTTGGGTCAATCCGGATCGAACCATCGCCAGTGCGATCGAGCGATTGACGCGGTATCCCCAACCTCCGGAAGTGGTTTCGCCAACGACCTCCCCGTCGTGCCAGACGGTCGACATATATGGCGCATCGCAATCCCCGGCTTCGACCGTCATGGTCACGAATCTCTTGACGGGACCGGTGCGCCGTTCTTCGACAAGGGCGGATCGGCCGGGGAAATCCTCGTTCTTGTCGAAGTTGATGAACCGGTCGAGCCCACCCTCGAGGAGGGTGTAATCGGTGGAGAGGTCTCCTTTCCACGCCCGGTACCCTTTCTCCAGCCTCAGCGAATTCAGGGCCCACATTCCGAACGGTCTTGCGCCGGCGGCGGTGACCGCCGCGAAGATTTCGGGAACGTGTTCATTTGCCGCATGAATCTCCCATCCGAGTTCACCTGCATAGCTGACCCGGAGGAGCAATGCAGGACAGCCCGCGGCGACCGCCGGCTGATGGGTGAGCCAAGGTAGCGTGAAGTCGGCTTCAACCAGCCCTTCGAGCATTTCCCTGGATGCCGAACCCGTCACGATCAGGGTCGAGACTTCCGCCGTGTGGTTGGCCAGCGACAGGCCGTCGGCGAGGCGATGTTCCAGGTACTCGTAATCGTGCCACTCGGCGGCCGCGGCAGTGATCAGGGTGAAGTCATCCTCGTCATGGCGCACGAGCGACATCTCGGTCAGGATCCGTCCCCGTGAGTCCGGGAAATACGCGAGGTTCATCCGCCCGGTTTTCGGAAGTCCGCCGGCGATCAGCGTACGCAGCCAGGAGGCGGCCCCGGATCCCGTCAGGCGGAAACGGGAAAACCCGGGCAAATCCAGGACGCCGACACTGTCCCGAACGGCCTCGCATTCCTCGCGAATCCTGGGCTCCCACGGGCCGCTGCGCCGCCAGGTGCGGGCCGCCTCCGCCGAAGTGTCATCGCCTGGCCGGGCAAACCAGTTGGCCCTTTCCCAGCCACCGTAGGCGCCCATCTGCCCGCCCAGTTCCACGACCCTGTCGTGCACTGGCGAAAGCTTGCGGTCGGCGCCGGCAGGCCAGCGGTACCACGGAAAATGCATCGCGTATTCGTGCCCGTAGACCTCGACGGCCTTGGAAACGCAGAAGTCGTGGTCGGTATAATCCGTGTACCGGCGGGGGTCGACCGACCACATGTCCCACTCGGTCTCACCCTCGGTTACCCATTCGGCGAGGACCTTGCCCGCGCCGCCTGCCTGCGCAATTCCGAAGGTGAATACGCAGGCTTCAAAAGCGTTCGGCACGCCCGGCATGGGGCCGATCAGCGGATTTCCGTCGGGTGCGTACGGTATGGGGCCATTGATGACCCGCGAGATTCCGACGGAACCGAGCAGCGGCACCCGTGCCATTGCGTCTTCGAGGTACCATTCGAGGCGGTCAAGGTCATCGGGATACAGCTGAAAGCTGAAATCCTGCGGCAACGGATCACCGGGGGTGACCCAGTGTGCCTTGCAGTTCCGTTCGTACGGGCCGAGGTTCAGGCCATTCTTTTCCTGCCGTAGATAATACGACGAGTCGACATCCCGAAGAAGCGGGAGTTTGCGTCCGTGTTCACGGGACCATTCCGCAAGTTCCGGGATTTCTTCCGAGAGCATGTACTGGTGGCTCATGACGGCCATGGGAACCCGGCGTCCCCCGAAACGGGTGAACCACTCTCCCACCCGTTGGGCGTAGTAGCCTGCCGCGTTGACCACGATCTCGCAGCGGATGTCGCCCGCATCGGTATGAACGATCCATTCTCCGTTGCTCCGGCTGACGCCGGTCGCGGGCGTCATGCGAAAAATGCGCGCGCCCATGTCCCGTGCGCCCTTTGCAAGTGCCTGGGTCAGCTGCGCAGGGTCGATGTCGCCGTCATAGGGATCATAAAGAGAGCCTTCGAGTTCATGCGTCTCGAGAAAAGGATAGTGCTCCCGGGTTTCGTCCGGCGACAGGATCCGGATGTCCATGCCCTGGTAGCGGCCCATCCCCTTTGCGCGTTCGAACTCCTGCATGCGCTCGCGCGAATGCGCGAGCCGAATTGAGCCGGTGACATGGTAGTTCATCGGGTAATCGACCGCGTCCGCGAGGCCCCGGTAGAGCTCCGCCGAATACCTCTGCATGTTCATGATCGACCAACTCGTCGAGAAGGTCGGTACGTTTCCCGCGGCGTGCCACGTCGAACCAGCGGTCAGCTCGTTCTTTTCGAGGAGTACGCAGTCGGTCCAGCCCGACTTGCAAAGGTGATACAGCGACGACGCACCGACCGCTCCTCCACCGATAATGATTACCCTCGCCGTCGTCGGGAGTTCTGCCATCGTCTACGTTCCCTTCCCGTGGTTAGTCAGGTCGATTGGTTCGATCCTTGCGCAGAGTGCCTGGGTGGCGTTCGTTCCTGCGGAACACCGTCCCCGATCTCGTAGTAGTCGCCCTTGTCGGCGACGAATATGTGTTTTTCGAGGCGAAGGCCGGTGGCATGATCGAGCGCGCCCGCCATGACGGAAATGTACCGGCCGTGGTAAGGTTTCCAGAACAGGCTTGAGCCGCATGTCGAACAAAACCCCCGGGTCGCGATCTCCGACGCCCGATACCAGGCGAGGCCATCGTCGGACGACACGACCAGCTGGTCCGTCGCGATTTCGACGCCGGCCTGAAAATGGCCGGAAGACTTGCGGCACTGGCTGCAGTGGCAGGCAATCACTCCGTCATGTGTCCCCCGGATTTCGAAAGACACGCCCTTGCACAGGCATGATCCGGTCAACCTGTTTTTTTCGGCGGCCTCGTCCAACGTCTTTTCTCCTGTCGCGCGTTCTCCATCGGTGCGCCGGGGGTGACCTCAATACACGGGCGGCGCAACGATCCAGACAGCGGTCGCGGGTTCAGGGTACGGATTCGACCATCTGTATGCTTCGCGCCTGAACCGGAAGCTGTCACCGGATTGCAGTGTAAACCTCCTGCTGCCGCCGATTTCAATGTCGAGGCGGCCGGAAATGATATAGCCGACCTCGGTCGTCGGCCTGAGGATGGGATGGTCCATGCTTGCTCCGGCTTCGAAGATGGAATGGACGACCTCGAAATCGTCGGTCAGGTCGGGCGACAGCAGTTCTTCGACCAGGCCCGCGTCCGGGCGGCCCAGCCGGCGCCGGTTCTGGCGGCGCACGACATAACCCGACTCTTCCGGGACTGATTCCGACTGGCCAAAGAAGATCGAAACCGAGGCCGAGAGGGCGTCGGCAATTTGGCGAAGCTCGTCTATCGACGGCTGGGAAATATCCCTTTCGACCTGGCTCATCCAGCCGACTGATCGTCCGACCCGTGACGACAACGCCGCGAGGGTCATCCGCCTGGACTTCCGCAGTGCCCGCAGGTCGGCGCCGAGGGACGGGAGTTTGTCAACTGCCGGTTCTGTCAGCACTTCGAGACCCTCGTGAAATTCTGGCCCTGTTTTTCACGAAATTTTCCATCCGGCTGTCTTGATTGCGACAGGTGCCTGTTCTGAATGCGACCGAACCACGTCGCCGGGAAGAACCCGGGCAATGTCAATCTCGAGGGTTGCGTGGCGGTGCTCCGTGGTTGACAACGGATGACCGCCTTGTCTCTTTTGACGGCGGAACCGGGAAGAAATATCGAACGCCAACCGCACATCCGGAAAACCGTACCCGATCGCAGAAGGGGAGGGTTTTCGGAAAGGCGGGCTCAAAGGGCAGGAGGTGCCGACGTCCATGGCAAACCCGAACTGGATTGGTGTCGACTGGGGAACCTCGAATCTCAGGGTTTGGGGAATGTCGAGGGATTCCACGGTTCTTGCCCAAGTGAATACGGACCAGGGAATGAATGGCCTTCATGCAGAGGATTTCGAGCCGATTCTCCTGAATAACATCGAAGAGTGGTTGCCGGGATCCGGTCCTGTTCCGGTGATTGTCTGCGGCATGGCCGGCGCCAAAGGCGGCTGGGAAACCGCGCCTTACCGGGCAGCGCCGTGTTTGCCGCTGTCGGCGGAGGAATCCGTCGCGCCGCGAACAGCCGATCGTCGGCTGGCTGTCCGGATACTTCCCGGGATCAGCCAGACCAGGCCCGCCCACGACGTCATGCGCGGCGAGGAAACCCAGATCGCCGGATTCCTCTCGGTGAATCCGGGGTTTGACGGTATCGTCTGCCTTCCGGGCACGCATACGAAGTGGGTTCATTTGAGCGCAGGTGAAATCGTCAGTTTCCGTACGTTCATGACCGGTGAATTGTTCGGTCTACTCCAGAGGTACTCGGTCCTGCGGGAGATTCTGGACAGGTCGAACTGGGACGCGGCCGAGTTCGCCTCGTCGGTCGAGACGCAGATTTCGCGTCCGGAAGCGCTCGCTGCCCGGATATTCACGGCCAGGGCGGAGTCGCTGATTTCGGACCTGGAACCAGCGAAGGCGACCGGGCGTTTGTCAGGCGCCCTGATCGGCGCCGAACTTGCTGCCGCGCGCACCTATTGGCTCGGAAGAGACGTGGTCCTGATTGGCCAGGCCCGCCTCGTGGATGCCTATGCCCGGGCCCTGGCAGTCGTTGGACAAAACCCGCGCCCCGAGAATGCCGAACGCATGACCATACTCGGGTTGACTGCCGCGTTCGCGATGTTTCGGGCCAAGGAATTCCGCCCGTGATAGGGTTTTGTCGGAATCGCGGACAAATCACACGGTTTTTTCCATCTCCGCCGGTAACTGGTTACCCCCCTGTTCAACCTTTGTTTGCGAGGGTTCGTCCCCTTCTTCAGTCGTTGGATTTCCAAGCCCTTTCACGGCCGCGACAGGAATGAGGATGTCTACGGGCGCAGCGTCGCCCCGCTGTCATCGCCGGTCCCATTGCAGGAAGCGGGAAAAGCGACAGGCATGAAAGAGAGGGATCGCCCGAACAGGCAGGGCGAAGTGAGACACCGACAGGAAAGAACGGAACCCGCACCGTTCCTACACTCAACACAACCCCCCGCGACAGACTGATCCGGGCACTTGCCTCCGATCAGGGATGCACCCTTGAGCCCGCTGCCGCTTGACGGACAATGAACTTTGGAAAAGAAATTCTGCCAATGCGCATGTTGCCGGAGCGAAGCAACGCTCCGTCGGCAGGACACCAGCCCATCCGGTTGACGGCGTTGAATCGGTCGGCGCAGGCAGCAGAAAGGTTCGTAGCCGCGGTCGCTCGGGTCATTGCCGGAAAGAGCTAGCTTCCGGACACCCGTCTCTCGGGAACCGAAACGAAATACGACTCGACAATTGCCGTGAGCGCGGCCTTTAGGACACCTGTTTCGGCGAATAAAGCATGGTGTTCATGCGCGTACCTCCAGTCCACGAACAGATTCCTGTTTTGGCACAATGCTTCTCTTATCCCCGGACAGTACGGCGGCAATCCCGCCACCGGACCCGGAACTTCCGGCATTTTTTCCTCAAGCCGTCTCCGCGTTGTCTCTGCCAAGCCATCAAACAGCTTCAGAAAATCGTGAGTCTGATCGGGCAGCCCGGCGCGCTCTTTGCATTGCCAAGCCTTCAAACCGATCTCGGTGGCGAGGGACAGCAGGATCGGGACTGCCACATTCGTTCCTTCCAACGATGAACCGTCTGTCCGTAATTCCTAGAGATGTTCGACAAGCCGCCTCAGTTCATTTGCCCGGATCATCATGAGATCGGGATGCCAGACGATCTCCCGCGTCATTCCTTCTTCCCCGCTGAAATCATTTCTGGCTGTTCGGCCACTGCCCGCCACGAGGTGGCTCCAGTCGGGAATCCGGAAATCCTTGCCTCCAGGTCCAGCGACGGATCAACCGCAACCGGAATGTGTCCGGAGCCCGGTTTGAGCTAACTGGCTGGGTTGTTTGGCTGTCAAGGTAACTTCAATGAACGTAGTCCGACGTTCAGGGCTGCAGGACAAATTCACAGATATGAATCTCGAGCCTTTTGTCAAAACGGTGGCTCGAAACCGGCTTTGCCCTCACCGAGCGAAGGCAACTCGCGACTGAGCACTGTTCGCACCCGATCGTATTGTTCTTGGTACCGTTTCACTATGCTGCCCCTATCGCAAGAGAGCCTTTCCGCCATAATTTTCAATGCCGTTTCCCGCGTCCCGGCTACGAATTTGCCGCGTTGAAGGTGGAACGGCTGGATGATGAATTTCTTAACGCCCGTAGTCAGAAGATCCTCGGCAAACTTTTTTGCGTCCCGTATCAACAGGAGGGGCGTCATCGTCACACAGGTCTCAATCCCATTTTCCGCCAGCGTTTTCGCCGCCAGAAGGCGTTTCCCGTTGCTTGGGCACCATGGTTCGAACTCCCGTCGAATCTTTTCGTCGTCTGTCGTCACCGTCAGATTCACCTGAACCTGTCCACCCCTTTCGGCTATCTTTTGGAACAATTCCACGTCCCTCAATACATCCGGGCTTCTCGTCTGCACGACCAGCTTTGGACGGTGCCGTTCGGCAAGAACACTCAGCAAATTCCGCGTGATCTCGAGTTTCCGCTCTAATGGCTGATATGGGTCGGTGACGGTGCTCATGTAGATCCGCTTCCCGTCCAGGCTCGAACGGCGTGCCTCCAACAGGCTCACCGCATTTTCCTTGACCTCAACCCACCGTCCCCAACTGCCGCCCCTATCTGAACCGGATACGGAGTCCAATCCACGCGAGAAGAATGCGGCGTAGCAATATGTGCAGCCGAACGCGCAACCGGTGTATGGATTCAATGTGAAATCATATGCATCCATAAAACCGGTTGCCTTCGTAAGAATATCGCGTGTCGATCTGTATTCAATCGTGGCGGCGCCCATGCGTGTCGGCAGTGAATGCCGCGGCTCAGTGTCCGCACGTTCCCGTTGGGACAGTTCCTCAAAAAATGTCAACTGTTCCGAGCCCGTCACAGGAACAGATCTCCGTTGCCCGAGTCATCCCAAATCCTGACGCACGGACTCCACTTTATATCCCACCACTTGACGTTACCTTTCAAATAATTTCGGGACTGATCGGACAATGATTTCATCTGTTGCTGTCTCACGGTCTTCCGCCATTCAGAGGTGTTCGGAAGTGTTCCCTTGAATTTCACTTTGCGCACGTCATCCGTTCGAAAGGTGCAGCCCACGGCATCCAGGGCTTCATCCAATAGTTCGCGTTTGGAATCATCACAAGTTACGATGATCCGCGTCGGCTGTACACGGGAACGAGCCTTTTTCAGTTCCTTCCCGAGTTTTGGGTGCATTTGCCCATACACGGCATGAATTGATGTGACCCATCTTTCACGATCCGAAAACGCTCCGTCAACGTCGGAATATAACGGGAAATTATCCGCGCGGGGAGTAAAGGTACGGCATTCCTTCGACATGGTCTTCATCACTTGCCTCAGAGTAATGAGTTTCCGGTCTTGACGAACAAGCTTCCCAAGTTCTTGCCACAGTTGTTCTCCAATCCCTATCATGGCCGGGCTTGGATCAATACCATGTACCGCAATTTTGGATTTGGTCTGCGAATGGGTTGCAGCGAAAATGGCCAACGCGACTTGCACGGCCCAAGCGCCGCACCCAAAGTCGAACACATTCAACCGAGAAGGTAGTCTGGTCATCGTTTGATCAAGATATGAATAGATCAAGTTTATTTGTCGCGGCTGGTACCAAGTCAGATAGAAGAGAGAAACCCAATCATTTTGGTAGTCCGGTGTTGCAATCCTGGATTGGAGTTTATCGAGTTCCTCAAAGGCCTCGCCAATCTTAAGGCTGACGTCATCGTCACTCAATCGGCGACGAAGTCGACGTAGTTCCTTTTCTGCGACCTCGGCGATCGCCAGATCCAGGACCGTCATCATGTCTTTTTTGTCTGATTGGATCACGGCAGAAAATCCTTCCATTTTCGAAGACTGAATTGAATTTGTGACGGGATATAGGGATGTTGTTGAATTCGGCAACCGGCGACCGGATGCTGAGATCCCATACTGGATACAACACGGCCGTCGGCGGGTTCAGCACGAGAAAAACGCTTCATTCCAAGGCTGAGGACAATGGTGATGTTCTTCGACCCGGTTGAAGCCGTGCACCAGTCACTCATCGCCTCCATCTGGTCATTGCCTGCTTTCACGCTCGTTTCGCATTGGTTTTCGTCAAATTCACGACATTTCGGGAAGCAAACCGTTTGCATTCGCTGGCCATCAAAAATTCCGACACAATCCGGTTCCATCGAATTCATGCTGGAGCCAACAAACTCCGTAATTCGGTTATTTCCTGACGGACCCTTAGGTTAATTCTCGTGTTCGGAAATCCGTGCAACCAGCCGAACGCGATACCGCAAATTCGGCCCGGTACCTCTTATCGTCGGCCGATGGTAACGAAGTTGGCGAGCACGGTTCGGAAACTGTGCCCAGGCATTTCGACGGGACTCTGTTTCGTATACGCCTTCATCCGTAACGAATTCGAAGGCTGAGCATGTGAAACGATGCAGGGTGGCACGGGCGCGGCTTGATCGTTCGAGTGTGGAGATTGTGTCTTTCCGGGATCGGTTCTTTCTGTTTTTCCGGGATTACTACTCACCCGGTCATTGACCGCCTTGTCTCTTTTGGTGGCGGAACCGGGAAGAAAGATCGAGCGCCAACCGCACATCCGGAAAACCGTACCCGATCGCAGAAGGGAAGGGTTTTCGGAAAGGCGGGCTCAAAGGGCAGGAGGTGCCGACGTCCATGGCAAACCCGAACTGGATTGGTGTCGACTGGGGAACCTCGAATCTCAGGGTTTGGGGAATGTCGAGGGATTCCACGGTTCTTGCCCAAGTGAATACGGACCAGGGAATGAATGGCCTTCATGCAGAGGATTTCGAGCCGATTCTCCTGAATAACATCGAAGAGTGGTTGCCGGGATCCGGTCCTGTTCCGGTGATTGTCTGCGGCATGGCCGGCGCCAAAGGCGGCTGGGAAACCGCGCCTTACCGGGCAGCGCCGTGTTTGCCGCTGTCGGCGGAGGAATCCGTCGCGCCGCGAACAGCCGATCGTCGGCTGGCTGTCCGGATACTTCCCGGGATCAGCCAGACCAGGCCCGCCCACGACGTCATGCGCGGCGAGGAAACCCAGATCGCCGGATTCCTCTCGGTGAATCCGGGGTTTGACGGTATCGTCTGCCTTCCGGGCACGCATACGAAGTGGGTTCATTTGAGCGCAGGTGAAATCGTCAGTTTCCGTACGTTCATGACCGGTGAATTGTTCGGTCTACTCCAGAGGTACTCGGTCCTGCGGGAGATTCTGGACAGGTCGAACTGGGACGCGGCCGAGTTCGCCTCGTCGGTCGAGACGCAGATTTCGCGTCCGGAAGCGCTCGCTGCCCGGATATTCACGGCCAGGGCGGAGTCGCTGATTTCGGACCTGGAACCAGCGAAGGCGACCGGGCGTTTGTCAGGCGCCCTGATCGGCGCCGAACTTGCTGCCGCGCGCACCTATTGGCTCGGAAGAGACGTGGTCCTGATTGGCCAGGCCCGCCTCGTGGATGCCTATGCCCGGGCCCTGGCAGTCGTTGGACAAAACCCGCGCCCCGAGAATGCCGAACGCATGACCATACTCGGGTTGACTGCCGCGTTCGCGATGTTTCGGGCCAAGGAATTCCGCCCGTGATTTCGGGCTTTGCCCGAATCGCGGTCAACTCATACGGGCTTTCCCGTCTCTGCCGACAGGATCGGTTTCCGTCGTGCCCTGGCCAGCTGATCACCCTCGCTCGTACCGTCGTGGAATGTGCCGAACCATGAATCCCACGGGGTCTCCCAGGTTCCGTAGTTGCAGTCGAAGAACCTGTGATGCAGTTGGTGAAAGAAGTCCCCGACCTCGACACCGGACCTCCCGCCGACTCTTACCCTTTCGAAACCCGCGTGGGATGTTGGAGCTCCGATTCCGTGGTGGAACAGGAGGAATATGACGTGGACGGGATGCGCCGGGATCAGGATGAACAACAATGTATCCGACATGAGGATGAAGCTCTCGACCGGATGCATCGCAAGGCCTGACCAAGGACCTGTATTGATGTTCTTGTGGTGCCAGGAGTGCGCATGCCGGCATAGGAAACCGACATGCAGCAGCCGGTGACGGGCGTAGAAGTAGAATCCGGCCCAGATCGGAATCAATATGATCAGCGCGACGAACCAAACCGGATTCGCTTCAAGTGTGATCATTGTCGCCCAACCGTTCGCGTAGGCGTACCAGATGGAACACTCCCAGAACGTCCAGAACTGGAGGGCGACGCATGACCAGAACATGTGTCCCATACCTGATTTCTGAACCAGAATGTCCGGGCCTTCTTCATCATGGGGCGTTTGTCGTAGCGGAAGTCGTCGCCTTGAACACGGAAGGACCAGAGCAGCAGATGCAGGCCGCCGGCGACAGAAAACAGGATGATCGTGTTGCGCACCCAGACCTCGGCGATCCAATCAAACGCCAGCGTTTCCGCTCGGCCAATCTCTGGCGTGAAGAACACCCAGGTAATGACCGCGCCGAGCAGGAACAGGCAACGTAACTGGACAGGGTTCCAGCTGCGCAACAGGTCGATTGCTGATGCAATCGGGCGCGCAGGCCAGTCCCAGTATGGAGCGACCTGGATTGGCAGTCGTGGTGTGTAGTTCCAGATCCGGCGGCCGGAAGGGATTGGCGCCTCAGTCATCATTCCTCCGGATCAGGTGAACCATTCGTGCCGCATGCACCGGATTGGTGTGCGATTCGGGCATAGGCCACTGGAATTCGTCACACGCCACGGGATGCTCGCCAAACCCGGGTGTCACGACTCCTGCCGCTGCCGAAATGCAGGCCTGGTTGCGAAGGGCCGTGTTCCGAATGCTGCATTCATCAAGCAGTTGACGTCGACAGTGCCGCGGCTTGAAATCGCTTTCGACGGCGTCGGGTTTCGAACCTCGCGGGATCCGGGCAATCGACAAATCCGGGAAAACAGCGGCCTGGCCGAAGCCGAACCCAAGGGCCGTCGCGGAGAGAAGATCCGTCATCCTTCCCTCCGTTCATCCTCGCGACACGCTGCGCAACGGTCACGCCACGCCCGGAACGAGCACGGCGAATCGAGGGTGCCGGACGGCCGGTCTGCCGGGATTCTCACTGGCCGGTAATGGGTTACCCAGAACTTTCACACGCCGGATTGATCTGTCGGTTTTGAGTTACCTTGTGTGTACTTCTGTTCTTTCCCGGCTTTTCTTTCCTGAATACGACATGCGAAGTGCGCGGGCGGAGTTCAGGCGTTTTCCTGAACGTCCCGCAGGGTTCGTCGGGTCGATATGTCGGTGTGTGTGACGGAAGCTCAGGTGCACTTGAGCCGGGATGCCTGGCTGGCCTCGCCGGCCGGCAGCCCGGCGCGTTCAAGTGCCACTCGCGCTTTGGGTCACGAGAATCTTCGGAACCTGAAAGCGCCCTTGTGGTTTCAGGCGAGTGCGCGTACGTTCACCGGATCCTGATACGGGAGCACGTGCCCGGAACTCCGAACTCGTTTGGAACCGATCCGTTCAGGGATACTCGGACGGAACCATGGTCTGGTCTGAAAACGGCGGGCGCACGTAGGCACCGGCGTCTTCGCGTTTCGGAAGCTTGACGGGCTCCGGTGTCAGGTCATCGTACGGCACCATGCTCAGGAGATGATTGATGCAATTCAGCCGCGCGTGCTTCTTCACGTCCGCATCCACGACATACCAGGGCGCCTGCTTGATGTCGGTGTGCGCGAACATCACGTCCTTTGCCTTGGAGTAATCGACCCACCGGCGCCGTGACTCCAGGTCCATCGGGCTCAGTTTCCAGCGTTTGTGGCCTTGTTCTAGCCGGCTCTGGAACCTGCGCTCCTGCTCTTCGTCAGAGACGGAGAACCAGTACTTGATGACCTTGATGCCGGAACGCACGAGCATTCGCTCGAACTCCGGGCAGGTGCGCATGAACTCGAGATACTCCCGGTTGGTGCAAAATCCCATGACCTTCTCAACACCGGCACGGTTGTACCAGCTGCGATCGAACAGCACGATCTCGCCCGCAGCCGGCAGGTGGGGTACATAGCGCTGGAAATACCACTGCGTCTTTTCGCGCTCGGTCGGGGCGGGCAGTGCGACGACCCGACAAATGCGGGGACTCAGGTGTTGGGTGATCCGCTTGATGACGCCACCCTTACCGGCTGCATCACGACCCTCGAAGATGACAACCACCTTGAGCCCTTCGTGCTTGATCCACGCCACCATCTTCACGAGCTCGAGCTGCAGCTTGAACAGTTCCTTCTCGTAGCGACTGTTCTTGATTTTTCTTGGCCCGGCGCTTTCGCCGTCCTGGTTTGCGTCTGTCTTTCCGTGCACGGTGATCGCCGCGGACCACTCTGCGTGCTCAGTCCGTGCCTCTTTCGAAGTGCGGCCAGACGTTTCCGTTTTCTTAGATGTGTCCATTTCTCCCTCCCTGGGTTTGGACGCTTCTGCCGCTCTACGCAAAAGGATAATGCTGAATCAGAACGCGAGTCCACCTCCTGTTTCCCGCCAACACCCCAAAAAAGGAGAAACCGAACATGCCTGTCTCCGGCGACGCTCCATTCAGAATTCGGAATGAGAATGGCTTGTCGGACGTCGGATTGGAAATACTTCGTGTTCCGGTTTCCCGGAACGCCGTGTAATTCCGGATTCCGGAACAGCGGATACGACTTGCCGAGTGAAACCGCATGAAGTCAGAGTTCCGAAAATCCATGCGGTTTCCGGTCGGTTTGAACCTTTCCTGACCATTGTCACTTGAGGCAAGCGACAGCCTGATGGGTTCCCGGAGAAGAATCGCGCCTATGTCCGGCAGCGCCGGGGGGAATTGGCCGGAAGCTTCCTGACCGGTCGGTCACGTCGCCAAGCGACGACGCTCGGGCCAACGCGACCCGGCTGGCGCAGGGATCTTCGGGCTCAGTTGGTGTTGTACGGGTCTCTACGCCGCAAAACAAGGATGCGGACGTGACGACCGGAATACCTTACCGTTCCGTTCGCCCCTGAAACACGATGACCCGCGGTCTTGCCGAATTCCGGATTTTTCTCGATGCAACATATTTCACCAGGTTCGCAGTGTTCATCATGCAGGCGCAACCGGTGAACCGGTCAGGTCGCATTCAGTTCACCGGGTATGAGTATGAGACGGTCTGCGTATCCGGGTGGCGCCGGTTATTTCCCTTGACGCTGGCAAGCCGCCTGAATGCCCGGCAGAAATCACTGCCGAAGCATTCATGGCGACGTCGGGACTAAGTCCCGGGATCAGGCAAACCACCAGCGATGTGCGGACCTGGCGCCATCGCATTCCCAGCTCGCGGCCAGGCTTTCCCCCCGGCGAACATTCGACCGCCGGGCGTAAACGAAGTTGACGAAGAGCGGAATGATCGTGCCTCCGTCGTCACGGGCGATCTGGCACATCTCGCGGTACATCTCGGCTCTCAGGGTCTCGTCGAGTTCCGCCTTGGCGAGCAGCAGCAATTCGTTGAAGCGGTCATTTTTCCAGTGCGCTTCGTTCCATGCGGCATCTGCACTGTAGGCCAGCGTGAACATGTTGTCCGGAGTCGGGCGTGCGCCCCACTTCACGAAGACAAACGGTTTCTTCAGCCAGACATCCGCCCAGTAGCTGTCGTTCGGCTCGCGGACCGGCTTGATATTGATGCCGGCCTTCTTTGCCTGCTCGCTGTAGAGAACCACCATGTCGACCGCTCCGGGAAGCACGCTGTCCGCCGCGGAAAGCTCCACGTTGAGTTCATCCATGCCCGCCTGCTTCAGATGGAATTTCGCCTGGTCGGGATCGTATTTCCGCTGCTCGATATCCGGCCAGTAGGGCATGTTGGGAGAAACGTGGAAATCGTTGCCGGGGGTTCCAGTTCCGAACAGGATCTTTTCCACGATTTCCTCGCGGTCGATCGCGTGCTTCAGCGCCAGACGCACATCGACGTTGTCGTACGGCGGGTGGTCGCAGAACATCGGCAGCGTGATTGCGGATCCGCTCGGCACGTTTTCAACATCGACATCGCGGCTGCGGCTCAAGAGCGCGAGGGTCTTGAGGTCGACCGAGGAGATTGCGTCGACGGCTCCCGTGACAAGCGCCGTCTGCCGCGCATTCGGGTCATTGAGGATGGTGATTTCGATCGAGTCGAAGTAAGCGCCTTCCCGGTGCCAACCGTCATGCCGAACGAGGTTGGTAGAAACTCCCGGATCATGGTTTTCGATCCGGTAGGGTCCTGCACCGACGCCGGTATCCCACTCGATCGTACCGTCTTCGTTGGCAGGCAACATGGCCAGGTGGTAGTCGGTCATCACCCACGGCAGGTCGGCGAAGCCCTGGTTCAGTTCGATGACGATCGTGTGATCGCCGTCCGCGCGAATGTCCGTCACGCTCTCGAGCAGCGGTTTCGCCGCTGATGTTGTGTTCTCGCCACGGTGATGGTTCAGCGACGCGATGGCATCGTTGGCCGTGAATTTCCGGCCGTCCTGGAAGGTGGCGTCCGTGTTCAATTCGAAGGTCCAGACCTTTGCGTCAGGCGTGGCGCTCCACGAATCGGCCATGTCTCCGCCGAGCCCGTTATCTGCCGTGATCTCGGTCAGGTAGCTGCGGTGGGTATGGGCAAGCTGGATCTCGCCGACGCTCTGGTACCTGCCCGGATCCATCTGGTCGGCCGTGTTCCCGTCATGCAGGCCAAGCCGGTACGTCCCACCCTGTTTCGGGGTTTCCGCCGCGGCATTGCTGGCCCAGAGGGAAGACGCGGCGGCAATGGTCATTCCGGCGGCCGTGGCCTCGACCATGAACTCGCGGCGGGAAATTCTGTTCCGCCGACCGGCAGCCGTTATGCGTTTCACGACGTTGGAAATTTCTGCATTCGACATTGGCACGGTGCTCCTTTGTCCTGAAAATTGGATGCGTGCGCCGAGAGTACAGAAAATTCCACTTGCGAACAAACGTTTTTCGATCATATTCGAGGTTATCGGGCCGGTTCCGATTTGCGCTGGCCTACCGGGGGGATTGCTTGCGGCACAACGTGGAACCTTGTGGTCGTCGGCCAGAGAAACGACATGCACGCCCGGATTCCGGGTTGGCCCGCCTGCGCCTTCATCGCGAACGATCGAATGCAATCCACCTCGAACTCGGGTAACCAGGGCATACGGAGGACACGATGGCTGACGTAGGTCGAATCATCCTGTTGCGGCTCGGCCTGGGCCTTGTGACACTGCTTGTGATTTCCGCCCTGATCTTCGGTGCGGTCGAACTGTTGCCGGGAGACATCGCGCAGGCGGTTCTCGGCCAGGGAGCGACGGACGAGACACTGGCCGCCTTGCGCAAGGAACTCGGCCTCGACCGCTCTGCGCCCGTTCGCTACATGAGTTGGCTGGCTGGCGCCGTTGTCGGAGATTTCGGTGTCTCCCTTCTCAACCAGCAACCGGTTTCCGAGGTGATCGGTGCGCGGTTCGCGAATACCCTGTTCCTTGCGGCTTACGCCGCGGTCATCGCGGTTCCCGTCGCGATCATACTCGGAATTATCGTCGCATTGCTCCGAAACTCCATTTTCGACCGTGTGGCCAACGTCGCAACGCTGACCTCGATCTCGTCGCCGGAATTCTTCCTCGGCTACATCCTGATCCTCTACTTTTCGGTCCAGACGGGCTGGTTTCCTTCCATCGCCAGCTTGAGCGAAAACATGTCATTTTTCGAGCTTCTGGAACGAACGTTTCTGCCGGCGTTGACCATGGTCCTGGTCGTTGTCGCACACATGATGCGGATGACCCGTGCGGCAATCATCAATCTGCTCGCGTCACCCTATATCGAGATGGCCCGCCTCAAGGGGGCGCCGGGCTGGAAAGTGATCACGCTGCACGCACTTCCCAACGCCTTGGCACCGATCATCAACGTCGTGGCACTCAACCTTGCCTATCTCATCACCGGTGTCGTTCTCGTGGAGGTCGTTTTCGTTTACCCGGGGATCGGCCAACTCCTGGTTGACGCTGTAACAAAACGGGACTTCCCCGTGGTGCAGGCCTGCTGCCTGATCTTCGCGGCGACGTTCATCCTCCTCAACCTCGCGGCGGATGTGGGAGCGATCCTTACCAATCCGCGCCTGCGTCATCCGAAGTAGGGAGCGACCGTCATGAATTACTTTGTCATCGGTTACTACGCCCTGCTCATCAGCGGTTCCTGCCTTGCAGCCCATTTCAGGCAGCGTGAAGCCTTCCTGCTGCTTTTCTCCCTCACCCTCGCGTCGTTCGTCATGGGGATTGTCGGAGGCGAGGATGCGCTTTGGGCCGTTACCATAGCCGCCGGGCTTCTGGCCCTTGCCGCCGGGACGGCCTATTCGTTCCGCGAATTCCTGATCATCATCTCCGGGCCGCACACGGCGCGGGCGCTGCGGACAGCGCCGCTGACGGCGGCCTTCGGGATGTTCGTGATCTTCACCTACGCTGTCCTTGGAATCTTCGCGCCGGTGATCGCGCCATACGGCGAGGCCGAAGTCATCTCGCAGTCCTTTGCCCCGGCCGACGAACAGATGCTGCTTGGCGCCGACCAGCTTGGCCGCGACATGTTCAGCAGACTTGTCTACGGTGCGCGGAATACCGTCGGGCTTGCGCTGGTTGCCACGTCGATCGCATTCGTCATCGGCGCTCTCCTCGGCATGATCGCCGCCGTCAAGCAGGGCTGGTTCGACCAGATCATGGGCCGGGTGATCGATGTGGTCATGTCGATTCCGTCGCTCATCTTTGCACTGCTCCTGCTCAGCATCTTCGGCACGAACCTCGTTATCCTGGTGATCATCATCGGCGTAATCTACTCGCCGCGGGTCTACCGCCTGACGCGGGCCGTAGCCGGAAATGTCGTCGTCATGGACTACATCGAAGCCGCCAAGCTGCGGGGCGAAGGGATGTGGTACCTGATCCGAAAGGAAATCCTTCCGAACTCGACGGCGCCGCTGATTGCCGAGTTCGGGCTCGAATTCTGTTTCGTGTTCCTGCTTGTCGCGGGGCTGTCTTTCCTCGGATTGGGCATCCAGCCCCCGACGGCCGACTGGGGATCGATGGTGCGGGAAAACGCGACGCTCATCTCGTTCGGTGAACTCACTCCGCTGATCCCCGCAGGCGCGATCGCTTTGCTGACGGTGGCTGTCAACATGGTCGTCGACTGGATGCTGTTCCGCTCGACCGGCCTGAAGGAGTAATCGACATGGCAGAAAAGGGTAACGTCCTTCTCAAGGTCGAGGGTCTCCGGATCGAGGCCTATGCCGACGAGAAATGGTTCGAAATCGTTCACGGTGTGGACCTGGTTCTGCGGCGTGGCGAAGTCATGGGGCTGATCGGCGAATCCGGCGCGGGAAAGTCGACCATCGGGCTGGCCGCCATGGGCTTTGCGCGCGACGGGTGCCGGATTTCCGGAGGTTCGGTCGAATTCGACGGCCTGGAACTGACGACAACAACGGAGACGGACCGGCGACGTTTGCGCGGTTCACGGATCGCCTATGTCGCGCAATCCGCAGCGGCCTCTTTCAATCCAGCCCACAAGCTGATCGACCAGCATACCGAAGCGCCGGTCCATTATCGCATCCGCAAGCGCATGGAAAGCCAGGAGGACGCGATGGAACTCTACCATCGCCTGCGCCTTCCCAACCCGCGGGAGATCGGATTCCGTTACCCGCACCAGGTTTCCGGCGGGCAGCTGCAACGGGCAATGACGGCGATGGCCATGTCCTGCCGGCCGGACCTGATCATTTTCGACGAACCCACGACCGCACTGGACGTGACCACGCAGATCGAGGTCCTTGCCGCAATTCGCGATATCGTCGACCAGTTCAACACGGCCGCGATCTACATCACGCATGATCTCGCCGTCGTGGCGCAGATGGCGGACGTGATCAAGGTGCTGCTGAAGGGCGACCAGGTCGAGGAGGCCGACACCAAGTCGATGCTCGAGAACCCGCAGGAGGACTACACCAAGAGCCTGTGGGCCGTCCGCAGCTTCCAGCGCAAGCAGAAGCCGCGGCCGGGCGGTGATGCCGTGCCCGTCGTTGCGGTTGAAAACATCGATGCGGCATATGGACCGGTGAAAGTTCTCGAAGACGTATCCTTTGACGTCCACGCGGGCATGACGGTTGCCGTGGTGGGTGAATCCGGCTCCGGCAAGTCCACGGCAGCCCGGTGCATCACCGGCCTGCTGCCGCCCCTGAGTGGCCGCATCCTGTTCCAGGGAGAGGAACTTCCCGCCAATTATCTTTCACGCACCAAGGATCAGCTTCGGCAAGCCCAGATGATTTACCAGATGGCCGACACGGCCCTCAATCCCAAGGTCCGCATCGGTGACATCATCGGCCGGCCTGCGGAGTTTTACGGGGGCCTGAGGGGAACCGATCTGAAGAACCGGGTGGACGAGTTGCTCGACATGATCGAGCTGGATCCTTCGAAGTTCTACGGCCGCTATCCACCGGAGCTCTCCGGCGGCCAAAAGCAGCGGGTTGGAATTGCCCGGTCGCTTGCGGCCGATCCGACCTTCATTATCTGCGACGAGGTAACGAGCGCCCTGGACCAGTTGGTGGCGGAAGGCATCCTGAAACTGCTCGACCGGCTGCAGCAGGAACTCAACCTTGCCTACATGTTCATCACCCACGACCTCGCCACGGTGCGTTCAATCGCCGACGAGGTGGTGGTGATGAAGCAGGGCCAGGTCGTCGAGCAGGGTCCGAAGGATGAAATGTTCAAACCGCCGCACCATCCCTACACGGACCTGTTGCTGTCTTCGGTACCGGAAATGGATCCGGACTGGCTGACCACGCTCCTGGAGGAACGCGGCGTCGACAACATCGGTGAATCCGCGACGACGTGACGGCACGGGTCGGGGAGGGTCGCGCGGCCGAGATCTGCAGAACGGATAATCGCAGGCGATCTGGGGAGCGTGCTACCGTCGTTCCGGGCTGGATTTCCCAAATGATTTTCGAGTCCGCTGTTCTCCCGCGCGGCGCGCGAGGCATTTCGCATCTCGCGATCTTCTTGAGCGGTCGTTGCAACACGGCGCTTCATCGCCATGGCCGACCCGGGACCTTCTCTTCGGGTCCGCCCTGCCGGTGGAGGGTCAGCCAGGCTGATTTCGTCTGCTGGCGGTCGTCGAATCTTCTGCATGTGCATCGGTTCTTTTCCGGTTTGAATGCGGCTCATGAAGCGCACGGCCGCAAACGCGGGAATTCTCGGGGTGCCGGCAGGGGAACAGTCCATCCGACGTGCCGGCGTTTATGTCGTCCCAGCTGCGTCGTCAGTCGTTCGAGCGCCAGACCCCGTGATGGTTCTGCTGAAAAAGCGCATCACCCTCGCCCGGCGCGCGCATCATGTTGCGCGCGCAGTGTCCGGTTTCGCCATCCCCGGGCGCGGCCGGGTGATCGTGCCGGTTCGGGGTCGCCTGTTACGTGGTTGACAGGCCAACCGTCGCAGACGGGTCCGCCAACAGCCCATTTGCTACGCGCGCGACCGCCTGCGATCAGGAACGCGCCCTTGGTGGTTCCGCCAGGCACATCCAAATATCCCGTCGCCGCCGATCCTCTGCATCGAATGGCGGAAAGCGACGATCGGCCTGCCGGTACATGCAGGGATTTTATCGGGCCAAGCCGTGCCTGGGCTCTTGGTTTGCGAAATCAGTGCACAGTTGGCGTGCGGCAACCAGCCCTGCGGAGCAGGGTTTTCCCCACAGGATTCGAAATCTGGGATACTGGCATCGACGCTGTTGTCCGGCAGACACGGGGTAAATGGATTGTTGTCAGATGCGCGTGCGTTGATGACCGGAAAATCCTCTTCAAATTGATCGCCGGACCACTTGATTTTCACGCCACGGCAGTGTGGCGATTGACAGTTCGATCAAATTGCAATGAAGCTTGCGGGCGAAACAGGGAGAACGAACATGCTCAAAATCGCGGTTCTCGGCTGCGGCCGGATCGGGCGGATGCACGCCTCCAACATTGCGGCCCACCCGCGCGCTCGCCTCGCGACCGTTTACGATATCCACGCACCGTCAGCAGAAGACGTTGCCGAAACGCACGGGATCTCCGCCGCGGAGAATCCCGAATCCGTGTTTTCTTCAGACGATGTGGACGCGGTTCTGATCGCGACGGTGACACCGACCCACGCGGACTACATTGAAGCCGCCGTCGCTGCCGGCAAGCCAGTGTTGTGCGAAAAGCCGATTGACCTTTCGCTTGCGCGCGTGAATGCCTGCGCCGAAAGGGTCGTGGGCAAGGGCGTACCGATTCAGATCGGTTTCAACCGCCGTTTCGATCCGAGCCATCGGGCCGCCCACGATGCCGCGGCCGCAGGTGAAATCGGCGATCTCCAACAGGTCATCATTACGTCGCGCGATCCTGGCATGCCGCCAAGGTCCTACTGCGCGGAATCGGGAGGCCTGTTTCGCGACATGGTGATCCACGATTTCGACCTTGCACGTTTCATGTTGGGCGAAGAACCGGTTGAGGTTTTTGCCATTGGAGGGAGGTTGATCGATCCTGCGCTGATGGATGAACTTGACGATCATGACACGTCGATGGTCATCATGCGCACGGCCAGCGGAAAGCAATGCCACATTAACACGTCGCGCTTGTCGACGTACGGTTACGACCAGCGCGTTGAACTTCTGGGTACCGACGGGATGGTCCAGAGCCTGAATCGAAAGCCGAACGAAATGCGCAGGTTTTCGGCAAACCATGTCGAAGCGGCCGAACCGTACCTGGAGTTCTTTATCGAGCGCTACCGCGAGGCGTTTGACGCCGAGATCGATGCCTTTGTCGATTCAATCGAAAACAACCGGCAGGTCCAGGTAGACTTCGAGGATGGACGGAAAGCGTTGGTACTCGCCGAGGCAGCGTTGAAATCGGTTGCCGAAGGCCGGGTTGTCAGGGTGGACGAAATCGGCTGATTCACTGCAGACCGGACGGGCGATCGGCAGGCTGGAGTCGATCAGGGATTACGCGCACCGGCATGCTGCCCCGACCGGCGTTCTTTCTGCTGTCAACCGGTTCCCGTCCGGGGCCGGGGCCGTTCCCTCGACGCAATGCTGCGACCAAATGATGAAATCGGCCTGAACCGGAGCTCCGGCGCGGCGCTCATCTCGCAGGAGAGGTCTCGAGTCTTCGATCATCGGTGACCGTGATCCGGTGCATGATCCTTCTTTGCGGGGCGTAATCCCCGAGTGCGTAATGCATGGTACATCTGTTGTCCCAGATTGCCACGTCGCCGCGCGTCCATCGAAAACGGACCTGGTATTCGGGCCGAATGATGTGATCGAACAGGAAACCGAGGAAACTCCTCGAGTCGGAAGCGGTCATTCCCTCGATGTGGACCGTGAAGCCCGGGTTGCAGAACAGGTATTTTCGGCCGGTCGCCGGATGCGTCCGAACGAGCGGATGGATGGCGCTTCCCATGCGGGAGTGCGCATCCGCGAGCGCCAACGCCTGTCCGTCAGGTTCGCCCCTGGTGAAACTGTTCCGAAAGTCCCCCATGTCATGAACGCATCGGACCGAGGAAAGGTCGGATTTGAGACCGGGGGAGAGCCCTTCATAGGCCGCCGTCATCGAAAGCCACAGGGTATCGCCGCCGACGGGCGGAATCGTATGGCCATGAAGTACCGATGCAAATGGCGGCGAGCCCCGATACGTCACGTCCGTATGCCACACGTCGGTGTCGGGAACTGCATCTCCGCCGAAATCGAGTCGCATGATAGACGGATAACCTTCGAGGTGAGGATAGACCGGGTGAGGCGGTTCAGGCGCCCCGAAGTTTTCCGCGAGCGCCATGTGTGCTGCCGGACTCATGGACTGATCCCTGAGAAATATGACCTGGTGTTCCATCAAAAGCCGATAGAGAACGTCACAGGTTTCGTCGTCGGGCGGATCGGCAAGGTCAATGCCGGCGACTTCCGCGCCAATCGAAGGGGTCAGCCTGGTCACGGAAATTCCGGTCACCGATCTATCTCCCCTGTTGGCGAGTGCCCGAACCGTTTTCGCCGAGCCCGAAACAATCCGAACTGCATCCGGCAACACCGTCCAGGCGGCTGCAGTCACCATCGTGCCTTACACGGATTCGATGAGCCGGAAAACGCATGGTGCAGACACCGCGGAAGAAACGGCGGAATGCCGTGGTCGAGCGGGAAATGAGGCCGGAAGGGCGGTCGACCAGAACACTTGCGTTTTTCTTGACCTTCGCCTTACGGGTCGTGGTTCCGGCATGCTGAAAGCCGCGCCGCACACGTCCACCGCAAGTCGGGCCATTATCAGGGCAAATGCGCAAACCGAAGCAACGAGAATTCGCTCATCCATCCCAGGCTTTGGTCTGTCTGTCCGACAGGCCTGTACTCGGCACCAAGGGGTCGGGTCCAACCCAGGTCGGAAATCGAGCGGAAGATCTCGCGATAGTTCAGTTCTCCACGGTCCGGCGGGCCGCGGTCCGGGACCGAGGCAAACTGGATATGTCCAATGATGGGCATGAGATCCCGCAGCCGCGTCGTGACATCGCCTTCGGTTCGGCCAACATGATAGCA
>JAPOVX010000361.1:45651-45795 GCA_026707935.1 Paracoccaceae bacterium | reverse complement strand
GGCAGGCGCCCGCCTGTCCGGCCAGGCGCCGTGCGTTGGCCCTGGAGCCTGGCAGAAGCCGGTAGATGATGTTGCGGTATGTGGAGGTCTCGCTCACGCGGTCGGGCCTTCGGCACAAGGTTCGTCTGGTGACGGGAAAATCAG
>JAPOVX010000361.1:0-45641 GCA_026707935.1 Paracoccaceae bacterium | reverse complement strand
TGACACGATCTGACTGAATTGTCAAGGAATCATCCAAGGTCACGATCAGGTGTCGGCAACCTCAATGACCCGTGAAATCGATCGGAAACTGGCAGCATGAATGTCAAGTTATCGATATAATCCCCAAGTCAATCGCTGTTCTCGTTCCCGGTTTTGCGACCGCGTCTGGCGCGTATGTCGAGGCGGCATGTCGTCGTGCTCGAATGCGCCCTTACGAGCATTCAGTGCCGGTAATGGAAGGAAAAAGGCCATCGTGGATTGCTCATTGGCGGCGGAATCCGAAAACACCACCACATCGATGTCGGCGAACTCGATAGCGACACCGTCCGCGAATGTCGCTGCCCCGCCATCCCGCTCGGTTCGAGAAACAGACGGTCTGTCAGCGGGTTCGGGTCGGACAAATCATCCCTCGCGCAAAAAGTGGTGTCTGTCAAAACCTTGAAATCCATTGTCCATCGGGTGCCTTGACCGCCACGACCGAATGGATGCGATACTATACACACTCAGGCACCGGAGCGATGAGGGATTGGCCTGAAAAAAACGCGGTGAGGTTTTCGCGCTGAAGCGCGCCCATTCTGGTACGTGCTTCGACCGTGCCTGAGGAATGGTGCGGTTGCGGAAGGACATTGTTCAGCATCAGAAAGCACGGATCGATATCGGGTTCATTAACAAAAACATCAAGTTCTGCTCCTGCGATGGTTTTCGTTTCGAGCGCTTCCAGGAGCGCTTTTTCGTCCACGGTTGCGCCGCGTGAAACGTTGACCAACAATTCGGTCGGTCCAAGTGAGCGGATGGCATCTGGACCGACAATTCCCACGGTGGAGGGATCGCCAGAGAAACAGACAAACAGCACATCCACGTCAGCCGCCAAGGCGGCAATGTCGTTGCATTAGGTCCAGTCAGGCGTCTCTCTGGGCGCACGCGCGAAATAGCTGACGTCGATGTTGAACCTCACCAAACGTTCGGCGACAGCGCGTCCGATGCGACCCGGGCCGACAATCGACAATCCCGGCTTTCTTGCCCGATACCCGGCGTTGCAGGCAGTTTTCACCGTGCTTTGCCCAATCGCCGGATTTAATCCAAGCATGTGCGACCGGAATTTTTCACGACCGTCCGATCGTCATACCAATGCTCAGATCCGCGACGTCTTCGGCTAGAACGTCGGGTGGGTTCGAGACCAGGATGGCGCGAGGCACGGCATGCGCGACGTCGATGGTGTCATTACCCGCACCAAGGTTTGCAATCATTCCAAGGTTGGGGAATTGATCCATTATCTTCCCGCCAAGAAGCGAATGCCAACGAAAAGCGATGGCGCGGGACGCGTCCCGGACCTTGGACGGCAAGTGGTCCGGCGCGCCGCATTCAGTCATGGACCGGGCCTGATACGCGGCCTCCAGCGGCGCTCTATCGAAATCGTCGTATTTCCCTACGACGAGGATGTTTGGCTTGGTCATTGGATGCTCCTGCCGGTCTTACCCACGCAGCAGGTTCTTGAGGTTGATCGATGGGTCCTCCAAGGCCTCGGCGGGCGGTTTGATCCGAACTTCCATCAGCTTCATCGCAAATCGAATGTCCCTGGCAATTCTTGTGCCCGGCGCGATGCCCGCAGCAAGCCCAAGTTGGCCATCCGGTTCAAGCCCGAACGAGATGTGGTGGTCGGGCGCATAGGCCCTCTCGACCATGACTTGCGATGGGTTTGGGTGACCGGCAACCTGCAAGACGTGGTCATATTGATCGGACCAGACAAAAGGCGTCAGACGGCAATGAAGCGGTTCGGACGCAACCATGTTCTGCCCGGCAATGTCGCCTTGCTGACCGGCGGTGGTCCAGGCCTCCAGCCGGACGAGCGGATGATCTTCGCCGAAAATGGGCGCAGCACAGCAATCGCCAGCGGCGAAAATGCCTGGGCTCGACGTGCGAAAATGGGCGTCGACGCGAATGCCGTTGTCTATGTCCAGGCCTGCGGCCTGCGCCAGTTCAACGTTCGGTTCCGCACCGATGCCGGCCACAACGAGGTCGACCGACGCGAGGTCGCCAGGCGTGACAGAGACCCCGGTCTGGAGCGACACGCCGTTATTCTCGTGGAGGATTTGGACAATTCCAGCGATCCGTGGCGGCACGCCTCGCCCAAGGATACGCGGTGCGGCTTCCAGCACGCGAACAGGCAGGCCCAGCCTGCGAAAACTGGCGGCAAGCTCCAGGCCAATGAAGCCGCCGCCGACAATCGCAGCGGATTTTGCCGATTGGGCACGGGCGAAAATGGCGTCGGCATCAGCCTTGCTGCGCAGGGTTGCAATCGGCCCCACACCGTCGATCGCAAATGGCCGCGCACGCGCACCGGTGGCAATCAGGAGTTTGTCATAGGACAACTCCGTACTGTCAGCCAGCGTCAGACAGTGGGCGGTCGGATCGATACGGGCGACGGTTTGATGCAAGACTGTCAGGTCAGCTTGCTCGATCCGGTTTTCCGGCAGTATGGGAACGGTCGCGACCTCGTCGTCCTTCCACTTCGAAAGGGGAGGACGCTCGTAGGGCGGAAAAGCGTGATCGCGATCGATCATGGTGATCGCACCGACAAACCCATGCGCCCTGGCAGCAAGGGCCGCGCGCAGACCGGCATGGCCGCAGCCGATCACGATCAGCCCGGTCATTGTGTTTGCGGTGTGCTTCTCCGTTTTACCCGTTCGGTATGGCGTTTGCGGAAGTACTCGTCCGCCTCAGGTGAGCCATCGTGCAGGCTGCCGAACCACTTGTCCATCGGCACGTTGCTCTCGCCAAAGTTCACGTTGTGATAGCGGTGGTGCAGGTAGTGCAGGTAGCGATCGGTCCTGAGGGCAAGTTCGTCGCCGAAGACGATTTCGTCAAAGCCGGAATGGCTGATTGCCGGGCCGAGGCCAGATTGGAATCCATTGAACATCATGTGCAAGGGATGGGAGGGGACGACGACGTGGATCAGTATGCTGGAGAAGTAAATGATGTGTTCGACCGGGTGCATTGCAATGCCGGACCAGGGGCCGACGTTGACGTTCTTGTGGTGGATGTAGTGCACGTAATCATAGAGTGGTTTCCAATGGATCAGGCGGTGAATCCAGTAGAAATGGAAATTCCGCCAGTAAGGTATTGCCATCATCAGGAGGCAGAACAGGATCGGGTGTTCGGCCGGATCAAGGTAAGGCATCCAGCCGTTGGCATAGCCCCACCACAAGCCACATTCGTAAAGCGTCCAGATCAGGGTGCCGATTTGGGCCCAGAAGATATTGTCCCAAACCTGATCGCTGAAAAGGAAGGTCGGATTGTTCCTTGACAGCCAGTTGCCGTCATACTTTTTCAGACGCCCCTGCATTTTCTTCCCGCAGAACCACATGTGGAACGCACCGGTCCAAACCCAGACAAGCACAAGGTTTCGCAGAAGAATTTCACTCATCCAGCCGATCTGGAAGGTTTCCATTCGCGCAAGTTCCGGGGTGAACCAGACATAAGACGCGCCGATCAGCACCATGTAGATGGCGAACCATGGAAAGAAAAAGCCGGGAAAACCGAAAAATGATTTGAAGATCTTCGGGAAATTCAGGGGATCATCGAACAGGGGTTCAAGAAGAACGGGGCGACCTGACCACCATTCGCCGCGACGGTTCCGTTCCTGGCCGTGTTCGTCGATCGTGACTTTTGGCTTTCTGGCCATTTGTTGTCTTTCCCGCCGCCCCCGCGGACCGTGCGGTTTTCCCGGATTCAGCCTGCGTCATCCGCTACTGTTCATTCGATGATCGTTAGCATCGCGACCGGTTCAAAGTCAATGAAATTTCGAAATTTTTCATATTCTCGAATGATACGGCCTTTATGAAAAATCTTGACGCGGGCTATATGGCGGCTTAGGCAAATGTCATACAGATGCCGCCTTCTCCGAAATCGGTCAAAGACCCTTGCGATGCGGTGCGCGACGGGTTGATTTGGGGACGATGGAAATCGGGCGAGCGGTTGAAGCCGCAACATCTGAAAGAAGAGCTTGGCTGCACATCGGCTGCTTTGCGGGAAGCGTTTTTACGGCTGGCCGGCGAGGGATTTGTCGCGGTTGTAAAACACCGGGGTTTTCGCGTCGTTGAACACTCCGAGGAAACATTCCGGCAGGTCGCGCATCTGCGCCTGGTGCTGGAGACCGAAGGGGTTGAACTGGCGCTGAAGTACGGTGACTTCGATTGGGAAATGGCGCTGAACGCGGCGAATTACAATCTTGAGTACATCGAAAACCGGATGGCGGAGGCCGATGATGCAAGCCTGTTCGTGAAACGCTGGTCCCGGCAAGATTGGCATTTCCACAGTACGCTCATGTCGGCCTGCTGGTCAGATACGCTGATGCAAGTCTACAGGTCTGTTTATGACACGTTCCGCATGTATGCGGTGTCGCAAATCTCCGGCTTCGGGTTCTCCGAAGTCACGCGGGAGGAACATCGGGCGATCTGTGATGCCGCCATTGTCCGAGATTTGCCCGCCTGCCATGTGGCGGTCCGGACACATTTGGTTCATTACGAAAACAATAATCGCCAGCTCAAACGGCTGGCCCCCAAGGGAGCATAGACATGGGCAGGGTTGCACTGGTCACGGGAGGCGGGTCCGGGATCAGAAAGGCCTGCGCAATCAAGCTGGCAGCGAACGGATATACGGTGGTCGTGACGGGGAGGAGACAGGATGGGCTGAATGACACTGTTGCAACCATGGGCGGTGCCCATGGTTTCGCCTGCGACGTGACAGATGCGGGCCAGGTGGACGCGCTGTATCGCCGTATCGAAGAGACCTGCGGCCGATTGGACATCCTATTCAACAATGCCGGGATCAATGTGCCTGCCGCCCCTATCGGCGACATTTCTCACGAAGACTTCTGAAAGTGATGAACGTGAACGTCTTTGGTGCGTTTCCGTGTGCCCGGGGCGCATTCAATTTGATGCGTGATCAGGACCCGCGAGGCGGGCGCATTATCAACAACGGATCGATCTCGGCCGCCGTACCGCGCCCTGGTTCGTCACCAAATACGAGTTCGAAACATGCGATTACGGGGTTGACGCGTTCGATCTCCCTGGATGGACGGCCCTTCAACATCGCCTGCGGACAGATAGACATCGGCAACACTGCCTCGGACATGACATCAAGAATGTCGGATGGTGTTCTTCAGGCGGATGGATCAATGAAGCCCGAACCTGTCACGGGGGTGGAAAATGTCTCCGATGCGGTGCTGCACATGGCCGATTTGCCGCTTGAGGCGAATGTTCAGTTCATGACCATCATGGCGACCACAATGCCCTTTATCGGGCGCGGCTGATTATTGTTGGCGGGTGGTCTGACCTGGCATGACCTTTGGTTTGATTTCCGTGACGCGCGCCGCCTCGACTCCATGCAGGCGAGCGACTGGGTGCTGGGCGGCGATGCGCCTCATGCTTCCCCGAAGTGTTCGTTAAGCGGTCAAATTACGCGACTTTGGGGTGCCGACCCGGAATTGCCGGGTAATCGGATCGAGCCGATTGGCTTCGGGATCAAACGACTGCCTCCGGGAGGAAAGACGAGAAGAAGATCTACACAACCGGCTGAGCGCACCGTGACCATTCCGTGCATGCGCAAGGCAAAAGCCGAGGGTCGGAAGCTTGTGCAGGTGACGGCGAACACTCCGGAAGAACTCCGCGCGACCGAGGAAGCTGGCATCGACATGATGGTTAGCGACGCCGCCAACGCCGGCATCATCCGGCAGCACAACAAGACGACCTTTTGCACGGCCGCAATCAAGATGACCGAGCATGCGACGACCGATGACATCTTGCGCGAGGCGTTCCGCGCGCTGCAAGCGGGTGTTGATGCAATCATCACGCCGCGCAGTTTTCAGGTGGTCGAAACGCTGGCCCGGGAAGGCATTCCGGTGATGGGGCACCTTGGTTTGGTGCCGCGAAAGTCGGTCTTGATTGGCGGGATGCGCGCGGTCGGCAAGACGGCTGAAGAGGCGTTGGAGTTGTTCCGCGACTACAAGCGCCTGGAATGTGCGGGAGCATTCGCTGTGGAATCCGAGGTGATCGCGGCCCAGACCATGGCCGAAATCGCAATGCTCACGCCGCTGATCTGCGTCTCGCTTGGTTCAGGCAAAGGCGGGGATGTGAACTTCCTATTCCAGACAGATCTGACCGGTGAGACACCAAATCCGCCAAGGCACGTTCAGGTCTTCGGCAATTTTTCGTCGCTGCACCAAAAGGTTCATGACGCACGCATCGCAGCGTTGACGGCGTTTCGCGAGGCGGCCACATCGGGTGCCTTTCCGCCCGATCACATCACGCCGGCCATGTCTGAGGCCGAGCACGAAAAGCTATTGCACAGCACCGACAACATCTAGGAAAAGCAACAAATGGTTGAGAAAGTTCGCGTCTGCTCGGTAGGCGACATCGAAGAAGAAGACGTCATTCGATTTGATCATGGCGGCAGGAGCCTGATCATCATCCACGGACCGGACGGAAACTTCTATGCCGCCGACGGGTATTGTACCCATGAACAACAGCATCTGTCCGAAGGGATTGTGGACGAATTTGAAATCGAGTGTCCACTGCATTTTGGTGCTTATGACTATCGAACCGGGGATCCGACGGTTCCGCCGGTGTGCGAAGCCTTGAAAACCTATCCCGTTTCCGTGGTTGGCGATGACGTCTTTGTAGAACTTTGAACGAGCCGGTTTGATCTTTGCGTGCAATCTGCCCATTTCGCCGGGCGTTCTCAGGAAATTCGGTTCGCGCTCGCGCATGGGTTGGGATCGATTCGGGATACGTGAAAGAGGTTTTCATAGCGTAGATGCGTCACAGGTGCAGGTCGCTACACCTACAGGAAGCGACCACACGGAAGGAATGCTGTATGTGCGAGGGGGGGATAGATCGAATCGGCAGCCGAACCGGCCCGCGATCATGAAGTCCCGCCGAAGGCTTTCCGCGCCGCTTTTCAAAAGGCGAAATGAAGCGGCAAGCTGCCGTGTTCCGTCGATGGCTTTGGCGGTCGACGTAGATTACTCATCCTCCGGCTCTGGGTGGCAGATTCCGACCGTCGTGCGCATCTCGTTGCTGATCTCGGGAGCACAAAAAACCAGGGGGTCAAGCGGCGGCCATCTCAACGGTAGCGTGAATTCCTATAACCACGTCAGCCGAGCTCCGCATAACGGCGCAAAAACAACGCCTTGTGACCTTTCGATTCCGTTTTGTTCCGCATGAAGGTACCGGGTCCACCGGTTTTTCGCTGAACCATCCGGTCGCTGCAAGTGTGGTGGCCCCATGTGCTCGGCATCGCCTTGCCAGGCCAGGTCCTCGCTGATTTCGACGTCAAGCCCGGGCGTGTCAGGAACAATGTGGTCAAGGCCATCCAGTTCGATCTGCGCCGGAAAGTTGCCGTCGTCTTGGGACCCAAGCGTTTCATCCGTCGTTCGCCGTTTCTCAAGCCAGCTGGAATTCGAAACCGCTATCGAAATGCCGGTGGTTGTTTGAGGCGCGGGATTCCGGGGTTCGCCGCGCCTTTGAGGTCCATAACCGGTTGGTGACGGCGCTGAATTTGGTTTTTGGTCAGGTTCTGCATTTCCCGAGGCCATGCAACTCGAACCACCGGCTCATGCGGCATGACGTCGACATGATGCCGTTTTCCCCCCAGCCCACTGCCATCGTTACCTCACTGAACCGCAGGATTCATTCGATCGCGGTGACGGACGCGACCGGATTACCCCGGATAGGGATTTGGAGTTCCGTCGCCCGGGCGGGGCGGCCTTGTATTCTCTTTCCAGGCTGCCCAAACACTTTGGGCGGCCGTCCGGGCCGTTCCGTGAAGTCGGGGAGGACTGTCATCGGAATCGTTGCCCCGTTGAAAACGACCCCCGCGGACAGCGGGCAAACCATGTTGAGAGGAGCACGCCCGCTCAACACGAAAGGACGGGAACGACCCGAAGCAGACCCGAATACAACGCTCGAGGTTTTTCGGAACGCCGACCTGCCAACCTGTGTTGGCGTGAACCGAATCGCCCGCCTCGTTACGCCCCCGTTGAGGCGGTGCCGGGTCCGCGAGCGGGGGTCGCCGCCAAGTCACATGAAAGGATACTGCGGCATGGCCCGACGGCGCCCGACGATTCCCTGGTGGCGCACTCGTTCGGGCCCGTGCTGACCGGGGAAGATTGGATTCGGAGGTCGGAACGATTAAGGAGCGTGATGTGGACGAGATTGTCGACATGGCTGGTGATCGTGAAACGGCGGATGATGGCATTTCGGGGGCCATGACCTCGGGTTTGTTTCCTGTCCTGGGCTCCTTCCGGATATTTCCGGCAAGGCGACGGGAGGTTTGCGATGGCGACAGGACTCGTCGGACCGGCTATACCTCCGGATCACTTGGTGCGGGACGGGGTCTTTTCAATTCACCCGGCAATGCATTCCGGGCGGTCTGGCGACCTCCTGAATGTCGGCGCGTTAATGGCTTTCGCGTTCCGTATATCGGCGGCGGCACGGGAAACATGGCACCCGCGCGTGTGACGACAGCGACAGGTAAGACATGTGGTTCGAATGCGTAATGACTACCTGATCGCACCGAACCCGGAGAACGCTGCGTTGACCCGCATCGTCGCGGGAATGGATCACGGCGGGAGTGCCTGTGAGATTGCGGTGGTCGAGGAACGTCCGCTGACAATCTTCCTGAACAGCCAGGAGATTGTCACGGTCATGACCATTGGGGATTTCCCCGAATACCTTGCGACCGGTTTCCTCCGGAATCAGGGCATGCTGCAGGCCGGGGAACGGCCGGATTCCGTCGACTACGATGAAGAACTGCAAACTGTCGTTGTGCGCACGCGCCGCGCAACGGACTATGAAGCCAAATTGCAGAAGAAGACCCGCACATCGGGGTGTGCAGTCGGGACCGTATTCGGCGACATCATGGAGTCCCTGGACGGGCTCGTGCTCCCTGACGCGACAGTCAGAACGTCGTGGCTGTATCGGCTGGCCCACAAGATCAACACGACCCCGAGTCTCTACCTGGCGGCAGGCGCCATCCACGGAACCGTACTCTGCAAGGCCGACCGTCCGCTGGTCTATATGGAGGACGTCGGGCGGCACAATGCCGTGGACAAGGTCGCAGGCTGGATGGTCAGCAACAACGTCGGTCCTGACGACAAGATTCTCTACACGACCGGCCGGCTTACCTCGGAAATGGTCATCAAGACGGCAACCATGGGCATCCCGGTCCTGGCGTCCCGTTCGGGGTTCACGGCGTGGGGGGTTGAACTCGCCCGCGAACTCGGCTTGACCCTGATCGGTCGCATGCGCGGCAAGAGATATGTCTGCCTGAGCGGCGAAGACCGGTTGGTACGGGATGCCGATGCCGCCGGAATTGCGGACGAGGACAGGCGCCTGCACAGGAAAGGCGCGCTCGATGACTGACATTCCCGGGGTGATCCTGGCTGGCGGGAGGTCATCCCGCATGGGCGGTGGCGACAAATGCCTTCTCGAGCTGGGAGGAATGCCGATCCTCGATCGGGTTCTCGTTCGATTGAGAACACAGGCGTGGCCGATCGCGATTAATGCGAATGGCAACGTCGACCGTTTTGCGGCATATGGCCTGCCCGTACTCTCGGACTCGATCGAAGGCTTCGCCGGTCCTCTCGCGGGCGTGCTCGCCGGAATGGACTGGGCGCACGGTATCGGTGCGGACAGGATCGTGACAGTTGCAGCCGACACTCCTTTTTTTCCTGAAGACCTGGCCACGCGATTGTCGGCAGGCGCGCGTGAATCGGGGTCGCCGCTGGCAATGGCGGTCACTTGCCCGGCGGAACCAGGGCGTGCAGTGAGACATCCGACATTCGGAATCTGGAGCGTGGCACTGCGCGACGACTTGCGTCGAAGCATACAGGCTGGAGTGCGAAAAGTCGTCGAATGGACAATGCCGCATGGATGTAAACGTGTCGAATTTCCGGTCGGGGAATCCGATCCATTCTTCAACGTGAACACGCCAGATGATATGGCGACGGCAGAATTGCTTCTCCAGGGTCAGGAAGCGTGAACATTTACGGAATTGTCGGCTGGAAAGACTCGGGCAAGACGGGACTGGTCGAGCGGTTGATCATGGAATTCCGTGCCCTGGGCCTGAGGGTCTCGACGATCAAGCATGCACATCACAATTTTGAGGTCGACAAGCCCGGCAAGGACAGTTGGCGGCATCGAAAGGCAGGAGCCGGCGAAATCCTGATTTCTTCGCAAAGGCGCTGGGTCCTCATGTGCGAACTCGGCGATGCCGAAGAGCCAGGGATCGGGTCATTGCTCGAGAAACTGTCTCCGGCCGACTTGGTTCTGGTCGAGGGATACAAGCGTGAGACGCACAGGAAAATCGAATGCCACAGGCAGGCAACACGCCAGCCGCTGCTCGCGTGTTCCGATCCCGGTGTACGTGCGGTCGCGAGTGACGTGCCGGATGACTGCGAGACGGACCGGCCGGTATTTCATCTCGACGACAGTGCAGGAATCGCACGGTTCATCCTGGACGATCTTCAGATTACCCGATGAAACCGCCACCCCTCAGGAACGACTGTTTCGCGATGCCCAGGGGAGTCGAGTGGACGCCCGTAGATCAGGCCTTGGCGACGTTGAGAGAAGGGATGGCAACGGTCGTCGGCACTGAAGACACGGATGTCATGGAGGCCGGAGGCCGGGTACTTGCATCAGATGTCAGCGCACGGTGCTCCAACCCGCCGTTTTCGAATTCCGCCGTTGACGGCTACGGATTCGCGTTTTCATCCGTGTCCCCGGCAACGGTAGGAGATACGATCACGTTGCCACTCGTCCCTGGCCGCGCGGCCGCCGGCGCCCCGTTCTCGGGAACCGTCCCACCCGGAAACGCCGTGCGCATCCTGACCGGCGCCCCGATCCCTCGCGGGATCGACACCGTTGTTCTCGAGGAGGACGTGTCGACCGACGGTGCGCGGATCATGTTCAGGTCCGGGGTGAGACCGGAAGCGAATACGCGGGACTCGGGCGAGGATGTCGTTGCGGGAACCAGGTTGTTTGAACGTGGTCACCGGCTGCGGTCCCAGGATCTCGCATTGCTGACTGCCTGCGGCCATTCCCGGGTCCCGGTTCACCGGTCATTGTCTGTCGCGGTTCTCTCCACTGGAGACGAAATCTCGGAGGCGGGCACGGGGAGGGTCGCGGCCGGTGCGACCGGCGCGGTTTACGATTCAAATCGTCCGATGCTGCTCGATCTGGTCCGACGATGGGGTTTTGTCGATTGCGATCTTGGACGGGTGCCGGATGATCCCGGTAAAATCCGGGCGGCGCTGGATCGAGGGGCCGGGACCGCGGATGCAATCATCGCGACCGGCGGCGCCTCTGCGGGTGATGAAGACCATGTCTCCCGCATGCTCCGGGACGAAGGAACCCTGCAGACCTGGCGCGTCGCGATCAAGCCTGGCCGCCCGCTCGCAATGGCGATCTGGCGGGACCGCCCGGTGTTCGGTCTTCCCGGCAACCCGGTCGCAGCCTTCGTTTGTGCATTGATCTTTGCCCTTCCGGCACTCCGGGTACTCGCCGGGGAGAACTGGAGCGATCCTCACGGTTTCCTTGTTCCTTCCGGATTTGCGAAACGGAAGAAGCCCGGTCGCCGGGAATACCTGCGCGCCCGAATCGACGCCAAAGGCAGGGCAGTTCCGTTCGCATCCGAGGGATCGGGGCGGATTTCGGGGCTTTCCTGGTCGGACGGACTGATCGAGCTTGAACACGGGGCATTGAGCGTTCGTGAAGAAGACCCGGTCAAGTATCTGCCATACGCGATGTTCGGACTCTGATACGACATGGAGACGCGGGTTGCCTGCGCACCGCGAAACCGTCGAAATCGAAATCCCGTAGCACTGCACCGGGCGACGCGGCTTCGTTGCCGTGACGCTTCCCTGTTCGCCAGGCCGGGCAGTCAATCCGGTTTCCGTCAAATGTAGCGGATGCTCAGGATTGTGTAGTCCCGCTCGCCACCCGGCGTGGAGACTTCCACGTCGTCGCCTTCCGATTTCCCGATCAGTGCCCGGCCAATCGGCGAACTGGTGCTGATCCTGCCCTTTCGGATATCGGCTTCCGGTTCGCCGACGACCTGGTAGGTGGTCTTCTTGCCGGAGCCCCCGTCAACGAGAACCACGGTTGCGCCGAACTTGACCGGCCCCGACAAACGGGTCACGTCAATGACCTCGGCACTTCCAACCAGGGCTTCGAGTTCCCTTATCCTGCGCTCGACCAGACCCTGCTGTTCCTTTGCGGCGTGATACTCCGCGTTTTCCGACAGGTCGCCATGTTCCCGCGCCTCGGCTATGGCCTTTATGATCGCGGGGCGCTTGTCGGACTTCAGGGATTTCAGTTCAGCATCCAGGGTTCTGAAGCCGGATTCGGTCAAGAGTGTCTGTCGCATCACGAATTCCGTTTCGGCGATTCGGGGGAACGGTCCACAAATAGGTTAAGTCGCCGGAACGGTGCAAGGACCTGTTTCCCGGCCTGCGTCCGCCGCGCCGAAATCTGCGATTGGCGTTGCCGGTAAGGATATTGACCCCTAATGTGCTTCGAGCGGACGCAAGGTAGAGACAGGAGCAGGTTCGGGATGACAGAAGTCACCAGGGAATCCATGGATTACGATGTCGTTATCGTCGGGGCGGGCCCTGCCGGGCTTTCTGCCGCAATCCGCCTCAAGCAGCGCGATCCGGACGTGCAGGTCGTCGTTCTTGAAAAGGGATCCGAAGTCGGAGCCCATATCCTTTCGGGCGCGGTACTGGACCCGGCGGGGCTGACCACCCTCATTCCCGACTGGATGGAAAGGGGCGCCCCGATCACGGTTCCGGTCCGGAGGGACAGGTTCCTGATTCTCGGTGAAGGGGGGTCATTGCGGATTCCCAATTTCCCGATGCCGCCATTGCTGAGCAATCACGGCAACTACATCGTTTCAATGGGAAACGTATGCAGGTGGATGGCGGGACAGGCGGAAGACCTGGGCGTCGAGATATTCCCCGGAATGGCCTGTTCGGAACTCGTCTTCGATGAATCCGGAACGGTCCGTGGCGTTGTCGCAGGCGAATTCGGATTGCAACGGGACGGGACCCCGGGTCCGCACTACGAGCCGGGAATGGAGTTGCGGGGCCGGTATGTCCTTCTGGCCGAAGGAGTCCGTGGCTCCCTGTCCAAGCAGGTCATCGCCAGGTTCGGCCTGGCAGAAGACCGCGACGCGCCGAAATTCGGGATCGGCATGAAGGAAATCTGGGAGATTGATCCCGAAAGGCACCGCGAAGGCACGGTCATTCACACGATGGGATGGCCGCTCGGAAAGAGTGCCGGCGGTGGATCCTTCGTCTACCACGCGGACGGCAATCAACTGTTTATCGGTTTTGTCGTTCATCTGAACTACAGGAACCCGCACCTTTTTCCGTACATGGAGTTCCAGCGGTTCAAGCATCACCCCGAAATCAGTGCATTGCTCGAAGGAGGCAAGAGAATTGCCTACGGCGCCCGGGCGATCACCGAAGGCGGGTGGCAATCGATTCCAAGGCTCGTATTTCCGGGCGGCGCGCTGCTTGGCTGTTCGGCCGGGTTGGTCAATGTTCCGAGGATCAAGGGAAACCATAACGCCATGCTGTCCGGAATCGCCGCTGCCAATGCCGCAGCTGATGCGATCGCGGCTGGCCGCGCCGGGGATGTACTGGAGGAGTATGAAACCGATGTCAGGAGCGGTCCGATCGCGAAGGATCTCCGGCCAGTACGCAACGTCAAGCCCCTTTGGTCGAGATACGGCCTGATTTCCTCGCTTGTTGCCGGCGGTTTCGACATGTGGGTCGCCAACTTGACCGGGTGGAACCCGCTGGGAACCCTCAGGCACGGAAAAACCGATTCCGAATCGACCGAACCTGCGGCCGAACACCGTCCGATCGCCTACCCCGTGCCCGACCGTGTCGTCAGCTTCGACCGCTTGACGAACGTCAGCTTTTCCGGGACCAACCACGAAGAGGACCAGCCTTGCCATCTGCAACTCCGCGATGAGGACATTCCGATTCGAGTCAATCTGCCGGAGTACGGGGAACCTGCGGAGCGGTACTGCCCCGCCGGTGTCTATGAAGTCCTTCCCGGCGCGCAGGAAGATGGAGAAGCGAGGTTTCAGATCAATCCCGGAAACTGCGTGCACTGCAAGACATGCGATATCAAGGACCCGAGCCAGAACATTGTCTGGGCGACGCCGCAAGGCGGAGACGGTCCGAATTATCCGAACATGTGAATGCGGAGACAGATCTGCAGCCTGAACGGTTACGGCCGGTGCGTCCGTGAACTGCGATAACGCGGTAACATCTTCGCAACCGGGCCGAGCATTGACATGTGATCGCGAATCCAGCTTTTTGGACCTGTACCGCTGATCCGCCAGCAGGAGGGATGACCGCATTGTATGACTCACGGAACATTCGCGCGCTCGTTCAGGCGCTCGTTATCCTCGTCGCGTCGATCAATTCTGCGCACGCGGCCCAGATGAGCTTGTCCAGTGCATTCCTGGGAGCAGCAAGTGCCCTGAGGGTAGGTGACTACGCAAAGGCCGGTCAATTCTACGGAAGGATCTTCGAGTCCGGTGGTGAACACGCATCAATCTTGCGGGATTCGCTCATCTCCTACGTGGGCGCTGGCGACATGGCCAGCGCGGTTGAGACCGCCGCGAAACTGGATGCGCTCGAACCGGCCGACTGGCTGACACACCTGTGCCTGCTGGTCGAATCAGCCAGGGCCGGGAACTACGAAAACGCCGAACACCACTTGGCCGAATACCTTTACCTGACCGACCCGGAGCGGCAAATCGACGGCGAGGTCCCTTTCGTGACCAGGGAAGGGTACATATGGACCAGGGCAAACCTGCGTACGCTACAGCTGTTGCACAGAATCACCGGTGGCCTGCTGAGAGGCTGGACGGAATTGGGGCAAGGTTCGATGAACCAGGCCTCCGAAACGTTTGACGGCCTTGCCGAGACCGAAACCGAAATGGTCATTGGGAGTTTCCACAAGATGCTCGCCCTCGCACATGTCGGAGACTACGGGAGTGCCCATGAGATCAACGAAGAGATTTCGGGAACGAACGCTTTCCGGATGAACCGCGGGTACATTGATGCGCATGTTCAGACCCTGCTGCAGGCGGGCCATGTCGATGCTGCCAGGAAGCTTCTCATGGAAACACTGGACTCCTATCCGGCCTCCGGTCTCACCAATCTCACGGCATTGATTGAGCGGGTCGAGGCCGGACCGCCATTTGAGTTCGACTTCATTCGCAGCCCTGCGGATGGAATCACCGAGGTTCTCTACCTCGTGGCAACGCAATTCCCGAGTCGGCGCTCGAACCATTTCGAAATGGCGCATGCCAGGCTCGCTGAATACATGAGACCGGACTTTTCCGAATCAACCCTTAGAGTTGGGAATATCTTTCTGGACTTCGGGCAGTACGAGCAGGCTGCAAAAGCCTTTGAAAGCATCGGTGAAGACGATCCGCTTTTCCTTGATGCCCAGATAGGTATTTCAGACGTCATGCTGGAATCCGGCGATGCCGAAGGTGCAATCGCGGCACTCAGGAAAATGGCTGAAACGTATCCGGACACCAGGCGTGTCCACGCAACGCTCGGAGATGCGTTTCGAAGCGAAGAACGCTACGGTGAAGCGACGCATGCCTACAATGCGGCGGCCGATCTGATCCCGAACCCGGGACAGAACAGCTGGTTTTTGTACTACGCACGCGGCATTACCTATGAACGCACCGGTCGCTGGGAAGAGGCTGAGGCCGACTTCCGGTTTTCGTTGTCTCTGTCGCCAGGACAACCTCTCGTGCTCAATTACCTGGGCTACAGCCTTGCCGACATGGGTGTCAAACTCGACGAAGCCCGCGCGATGGTCGAGAGCGCGGTGGAGCGACGGCCGAATGACGGTTTCATCTTGGATAGCCTGGGATGGGTGTTCTACCGTCAGGGATTGTACGAAGAAGCGGTCACCACCCTCGAACGCGCCGCTGAACTCGATCCCGCCGAACCGGTCATCAATGACCACCTCGGAGACGCGTACTGGATGGTCGATCGCAAGAGGGAAGCCGATGCCCAATGGAGGCGTGCGCTGACTTTCGGAGCCGAAGAAAAGGACGCGAACAGAATCCGCCGTAAACTGGTTGTCGGGCTGGACATGGTTCTTGAAGAGGAACAGGCCTCTGCTTTGACTGGCAATGGCAATCAGTGAGCGGGCGCTTGCCAAGGTCAACCTGTCCCTGCATGTCGTCGGGCGGCGGCACGACGGATACCACCTGCTCGACAGCCTGGTCGCATTTGCAGATATAGGCGATTCACTCGATTTCAGGCACGCAAGGGAATTGTCCCTGGTCGCGCGCGGCCGTTTCTCGGTCGCGCTGCCGGATGACCAGGACGACAATCTTGTCGTTCGCGCGGCTCGTTGGTTCAAGCATTCGGCAGGTGCGGCGATTACGCTCGAAAAGTCACTCCCTGTTGCGTCAGGCATGGGTGGCGGATCAGCCGACGCGGCTGCCGCGATCCGGGGGCTTGCGCGTCTCTGGAACGTATCGGTCCCTCCGGCGGCAGAAACGGAATTCCTCGGAGCCGATGTTCCGGTGTGCATGGAGAGCGTGACCGCACGGGTTCGCGGAACAGGAGAGATCATCGAGCCCGTGACTTTCCTTCCGCCGTTTCCGATCGTCCTGGTCAACCCCGGACGGCGTGTCCATACGTCACTGGTTTTCGGAGCAAGCGATGTTTGCGGCCCCGCGGGGGATCCGGCCGTTCCACCTTCACGGAACCTGAATCTTGAGGACGCCGTCGAATGGCTGGGCTGCCTCCGGAACGACCTGGAGACCATTGCCGCCCGGGTGGAACCGTCAATCATTGAAGTCAGGCGGGCGTTGCGGGCGACAGGTGCCGGACTCGTTCGAATGACGGGGTCGGGCGCGACCTGTTTTGGTGTCTACACCGATCGGAAATCGGCGAGGACTGCCCGGTCAGTGATCCAGAAAGGGCAGGCGGATTGGTGGGTCCGTGCCACCGTCGTCAATGGACCCCGATCATGAGAACGGTGCCTGTACGGGGCCCGTACGCCGGAACATTCCGCGACAACTTCCTGCCTCAAAAAAAGGGAGTGTGGTTGTGTGGTTGAGCGCACTGGACAGGCGATTGGTGCGAGAGTTACGCGCCGTTGTCACGAAGGGCGATCAGTACAGGCGCGAAACAGAGCGTTCGGCGAGACCCATGAGCAGGCCGCGGATGCCGCATTCCGACTCCGGGACTGACGATAGCGCAAGCCTTGCCTTGTCTGACCACTCCACGGCATCGGAACGCGCTTGATCGAGGCTGTCGCGGCGTTCGAGAATCTGCAGTGCCTTGGCAAAATCGCCATCGCCGGGTTGACCGAGTTCGATGACCCGCTTCCAGAAAACGATCTCTTCCGGGGTCCCCTCTGCGACTGCCTTGATCACCGGAAGCGTGAGCTTGCTTTCGCGAAAGTCGTCGCCAACGTTCTTTCGCAAACCGCCGGAATGTCCACGGTAGTCGAGAATATCGTCGGTGATCTGGAAACTCATGCCGAAAGCAAGCCCGAAGTCGCGAAAACCCGCGACGACGTCATCGGAGGCTCCGGCGATGATGGCACCGACTTCAGCCGAGGCAGAAAACAGGGCGGCGGTTTTTCCCCGGATGACCTTCAGGTAGGTTGCTTCGTCGGTGGCCAGGCTTCGGCTCGCGGTCAGCTGCAGAACCTCGCCCTCGGCTATGGTCGCAGCAGCATTGGCGAGGACATCAAGGACCCGAATTGACCCGGTCTCGACCATGAGCTGGAACGAACGCGAAAAAAGATAATCGCCGACGAGAACCGAAGACTTGTTGTCCCAAAGCAGGTTTGCAGTCGGGCGGCCGCGCCGACGCCGGCTTTCATCGACCACGTCGTCGTGCAGAAGCGTGGCCGTATGAATCAACTCGACCGTTGCTGCCAGGCCGATGTGGGAATCGCCTGTGTAACCGCACAGTCGCGCAGCAGCCAGGGTGAGCAACGGCCTCAACCGCTTCCCGCCGCCGGCGAACAAATGGGCGGCCACGTCCTCGACCCGAGGTGCGTTACGGGATTTCATCCGGTCGAGGATGATCTGGTCGACGGCGGCGAGATCGTCGGCAAGGATCGATCCCAGGCGCTCGACCGGTTCAGGTCCGGGTTCAGTCCGCAACATGCTTGGTATCGACAATGGCGAACCCATTCTGACCTACCCGGTGGAGCAATCGCGACAGTCTCGACAAATCCCGTCCCAGTCCGGTATTGCTCCGGCATGCGAGAGTTGCTGCGTACCAATGATCCGACAATCATCGCCTTTTCAGAGGCGCTTCTGGCCGGCGAAGGTATAGAATGCTTCACGATGGACGTCCACATGAGCATTCTCGAAGGTTCGATCGGAATCATGCCCCGGCGGATCATGGTCAGCGACCGGGACTATTTCCTTGCGAGGGCAATTCTTCGGGACAACGATATCGACGTACCCGCCGACTAGATGGCTGGTGGCATGGCAACCAGCACGGACGCCTTTCTTGACGGGCGCATTCGGGTCCTGCAACCCGTGTCGGGTTATCGCGCGTCTCCTGATTCCGTTTTCCTTGCAGCCGCCGTACCCGCCCGGGCCGGCGAATCCGTACTCGATCTCGGCTGCGGGACGGGAGTCGCCAGCCTGTGTCTTGGCCGGCGAGTTCGCGGATTGGAGATTTTCGGCCTCGAGGTGCAACCGGCCTACGCAGCCTTGGCCAGGGCGAACGCCCGTCTGAACGCAATTTCCATTTCGGTCACGACCGGCGATGTGGGTGCGATGCCCGCCGAACTCTCGGCCCGGAGCTTCGACCACGTCATGTCGAACCCGCCGTATTTTGAGGCAGGGACCGCGTCATCGCCGGCAGATGCCGGCAAGGACATCGCGGTCAACGAGGGGTTGAACCTGGCCGACTGGCTTTCAAGCGGTGCCCGAAGGCTGAAACCTGGGGGGTACATGACGATCGTTCACAGGGCTGCGCGGCTGAGCGGAGTTCTTGCGGCACTGAGCGGGTTCGCCGGTGACATTCGGGTTCTGCCGATCGCTTCGCGGGAAGGCCGCCCGGCCAACAGGGTCCTGGTTCGTGCCCGGAAAGGCGCGAAATCACCCGACAAGGTGCTCCCGCCGTTGATCGTCCATCGGGGTCGCGTACATGTGGAAGACAGGGAGTCTCATTCCGCCGAGGCCAGCCGAATCCTGCGTGAAGGCTGCGAGATCAACCTGTAGTCACGCCCGTCCCCCCTCCCGTTGACGATTTCGCGCTGGTCGGGATTTCTCTCATTTGACCCGAAAGGACCGTGAGCACGCTCGCCGTCAAGCGACAATCGATCGTCCTGAAGGTCGATGCGTCCTGCGGCGTTCGTTGCCTGGTCCGCGACGATCGAAACCGGAATGTCCCCACGTAGCGGCCATCGAAAGGTCCTGCATGGCAATTTCCCGTTGTGCCTGGCTGCCGTGGCAATGGAACGTTTGATCAAGGCGCGGAGTCGATTCCGGATTGGCGAGGCGGACGCTGGTTTCGACTTCGGCGATCGGATGCAGGCCCGAACGCGACCGGTATCGTGTTCGCCGTGCCGCAGTCCGTGACGTATTGGAGTGCGGGGACGACTCGGAACCATCAGCCTGGGAAAATGTCCAGATGCCCGGCAGGGTCGGGGTCGTCGGATCGGCCCCAGATTATCCGGAACTTCCGCACATTCATGGCCGAAGCCCGCCGATTTGAACCATCAATCCCGGTACGTGAGCCGGGAAATGCGATCCTTGGCGTCACGTGGCGCGGTCGTTCTCGATTTCCAGCCAAAGTCGGAATGCGAGATCGAATTCGCCGTCTGAAAGTGCGACCAGCGCGCGCATGGCAATGGACGTATCGGAACGGTGAAGACCACAAGCCTTTTCCGCGAAGGCCCTTGCCTTGTGGCGGTGGCCTCTTGCGAGTGCGCGGGAGGCCTGTTTTTGCGCTCGCACCGCGGCCTGCTCAATGCCAATCACTTGCTGCAGGTCTGTTCGACAGCGACGGCAATAAGGTCCGTCGATGTGCTTTGCACCGCAGGTTGGACAGCGGCGCATGCGCCTACTCCAGGAAGAAGAGGACTTCGTCCAGGTTGCGTCTGATCGTGGCGACATCTTCGTTACGACCTTCGGTTGACGCGGCGGACAATTGCTCGACCAGCGACTGAATCTCATCCCTGTCTTCTTCCGGGGCATGTTCGAGAGTTCGCTTGGCTCTGGCCAGCGTGTCCTGGATCTCGGCGGGAACAGCCTGTGGAATCGCGCCGTCGTCCGGCGCGTCAGGGACGGGTATGCCGACAGTTTCACTTCCGTTCCAGAGCTCGTGGACCCGCGCCTTCGAGGCGGCGAGATCCTCGCCGGTGGCGTGTCCCATGGCGTTTTCGATGACGCCGCGAATCTCGCGCCCGGTGGCCCGTTCCACTGCATGGACCTTGAGCATGCCGTCGAGGTCCAGGTGATAGGTGAAAAGCAGTCCCTGATCGTAGGCTTCCTCGGTTCGGTTCAGGCCGTCAATGCGGAACGAACCGATCTTCACGTTTTTCAGCGCGTCCCGGTCTTCGCCTTGATAGACCCTGATCTCAATTGCCTCCTGAACTTCGGACATGGCAAAGAATGCTTCTGTGCGGGTGGCCGGGAGCTTGGTATTGCGCCGGATTATGGGAATGAACTCGTGTGCGTATGGCATGCCGTAGAGTTCGCCAACCGAACTGGTCCCGAACGTGTATGGCGTGATGTCGACCAGCACGGCACGCATGTCCTGACCCATTTCGATTCCGGCCTGGACACCGGCTCCGAGTGCGACACACAGGTCCGGATCGACCTCTCCATGGGGCTCCTGCCCCAGTCTTTCCGACAGCAATCGCGCGATGTACGGAATATGCGTCGAGCCGCCCACCAAAAGGATGCGATCGAGTTGGCTCGGGCGCACATTGGCGTCATTCAGGGCCGTGGTCACCGCCTTCATCGTCCGCGCGAGCAACTCTTCCAGGTCATCCTCGAAATCGGAGCGGCTCAACTCGCAGGAGAGATGCCTGGCCTCTCCGGCTACCGTCGCGATATGGTCCTCCTCAACCATGACGTAGGGCTGGTCAGAGAGTTTGATCTTCGCTGTCTCGGCCGCGCGCCGCAACCGCGCCTGCAGGACACGGTCTTCGTGAGCGCCTTCGATCCCGAGTTCGTTCGTGATGTGATCATTGAGGCGACCGGCAATGATCTTGTCGAAGTCGTCTCCGCCCAGGTGATTGTCGCCGGTAGAGGCAAGAACCTCGACCACACCGTCCTCGATGGATACCACCGAAACGTCGAAGGTTCCTCCACCAAGGTCGTAAACCAGAATCGTGCTTAGGCCTTCGTTCTCGTAACCGAGCGCAGCCGCGGTCGGTTCATTGATGATTCGCACGACTTCCAGTCCCGCGATCTCGCCAGCTTCCCGGGTTGCCTGCCGCTGTGCGTCAGTGAAGTATGCAGGTACGGTGATGACGGCCTTCTCGACTTCATGACCCAAGGCACGTTCCGCCCGCGCCTTCAGTGCCTTGAGGATGAAGGCCGAAATCTCTTGCGGTGAATACTGTTCCGAGCCCATGGATACGCGTTCATCGGAACCCATCAACCGCTTGATCGAGAGTACGGTCCGTTCAGGAGCGATGGCCCACTGATTGCGGGCCTGACGCCCGACGATGACTGTGCCCGATTCATCAACTCCGACGCAGGAAGGCAAACGGGCATCGCCGTCCTCCAGCACGACCTCGGGTATTCCATCCTGGAGTATGGCAACCTCGGAGTTTGTCGTACCGAGGTCGATCCCGATGACCGGATCTGATTCCATTCATTTCACTCCTGTGTCTCGGTTTGGTTTACTGCCACGTCGGCAAGCCGCAAGACCTCGCCATCACGGACAAAACCGCTGAGCAATTCCCCGACCACGACTCCGCTTTCGGCCACCCTGTCGTGGCGAATCTCAATCGCCCGCATGGTGCGCGCATCGAATGGTTGGCCCGTGGTCCGGAGGCGTTGCACGCCGAATTGCGACAGCATGCGGTCGAATCTCCGGATCGCGATCTCGTAACCTTCCGTGACGCCACGAATGCCCCGTGGCGGGCGTCGGAACAGTCCGTGTCGATCGCGCAACTCCATCGCGGCCTCGAGGCCACGGTCCAGGGCGTCGCGAACTTCGAGAAAGGTGCGCAGGCACGTGTTCTCGGATTTACGCGAAATCCGTTTTTCGAATGCTGCCAGGTCTTCTGAGTGGCGTTTCATCAGTGCGAACATGGCGTCGTAGCGATCCGCTGCCTGCGCGAGCTCGCGCCCGGCCTTCGATTGTTCGCGGTTCTGTATCCGGACTTCCTGGCGCATTGCCGCCATTTCAGCAAAAATGTCACGCAGATCGGGGTCAGGTTGGTCGACGTTCTCACTGTCCCCCGTCCCCTCAGGCAGTTCATCGAGCCATCGACTGAAATCTGCGAGGATCCGGGCTCTTCGTTCATCGCTCCGTTCATTCATCGTCGGCGCCTTCTGCCGCGACGAGCTTTTCCAGGCCCGGAGACAATCGTCTTTGCGGTCGAGCCTGTACCAATTCATCGAGCGCCAGCTCAAAATCTCCGCACCGTGCCAACCCGAACAACGCTGTATCGATGCGCGAGCGATTGTCCTTCAGTGCCTCATAAGCCGCGACGATCTTTTGGCTGTACTCCGGTTCCCGGCTCGGAGGATGCGCTCGGATCAACGCCAGGTATCGTTGGCGAACGTCCTGCGTAGAGGCTGAGGGTGAGAGTCCCAATGTCTGATAGTGAGCCAGCATCGAAACGATTCCTCAGAAAAGCCGGCGCTGCGGATGCCCGTACGGGCGGGGAAACAGGAAGATACGCGCCTCGTGCGACATCTCTCGGCGCAGGCCGGCCTCTTCGCATTTCCGGGCTGTCCGTTCCAGATTGTTCCGGATCTCCGGAACCTCTCTCAGAATCTCGGCCATTTTCCGGAGTGAAGAATTCGGATGGTCGCGCAGTCTCGTTTGGTCGATCAGTGACTCCAGTGCGTTCAGTTCCTGCTGCGCTTCGCCGTCTAACGGGGAAACCTGCCGCGACTCCCACGGCAATCCCGCGCCCAACCCTTCATGCAGAGCGCCCATGAGCATGATCAATGACACCTCGTCCTGTGCCATTTGATCGAGATCCGGCCAATCTTCGGACGGGTCCGGATCAAAGTCGTGCCCCTCTTCCAGCATTTCCTGCAGAAATGGCGGCGGCCCGTCGGGATCGAAATTCGGCAAGGGAAGGTCAAGACGGCTGAAGTCAAACGTATGCAATGCTTCCCGCACCATTCCCGTCGTGTGGGGCGCAAGCCGCGCCGCGCCGGCCCGCATCCTCTCACGGTCAGATGCTGGGGCCGTTTCGACTGCGTCAACGATTCGCCTGGTATCGAAGTCGTCACCTTCCTCGTAGCGAATGACCGCGAGGTAAAGGAGAAGCAGCGGATCCCGCTTGTCACTTTCTGCACCGGAAAACCGGCGATTGATCTCCGCACGCACGGAGTCCCACTTTTTGCATTCCATCAAAATGTCGAGGACACCCGGAAGCCTCTCGTCATCCTGCTTGTCCAGGATCATGCCCAACCAGTCGGACAGGAACGGAGCAATATGGAGATCGTCATAGAAGATACCGAGATCGCCGGGCAGCGGCGCGATCAGGCCGGCGGCCTCGTCCGCATCAAGTGTCTCGATTTCGGGAGCCTTGAGAGCCAGGAGTTCACGCGCGGCGTCGCGCATTTCGTCCGTCACGTTCTTGATTTGACGGTTGGCGTCAAATTCGTTCATCAACAGGGCCAGGGTCCTGATTTGCATGGTTAGGGGAAGTTCATCCAGGTAGGCGGCGGCGGCTACGGCTGGGTCCCGTCCTGAAGACACGATCGTCAATAGGAGCCGTTTCGCGATCAGGATGCCCCTGAATTTGGTGCGGTCCATTTCTTCGGCAAGTTTGAGATCCCGGTCCGCGATCTCAAAACGGTTGTTCTTGCGGCTTTGATCCGATGATTTGAGAAACCCCGCCGCCTGAAGATCGATAATGCGCTCGTCGTGAGGCGCGAGTCGGCGAGCTTCGGCCAGGGTCTTTTCTGCTTGCCGGTAGGCATTCCGGGAGAAGTGAAGCGTGGTCAGATCCAGCCAGGGCTCGGCGTCATCGGGAAACTGTGTCGCCATTGCATAGAGGATGCGCCGCTGCCGATCCTTCGGCTCCCGGCGTTGCCTCAACAACTCCAGAAGGAAACGATAGCCCTCCCGATTGGCGGGATCGTCCTCCAGACTTGCCTCCATCACGTCGGCCAAGGTTGTCTCCTTCCCGGCATTCCGGCCATTGAGGAGATTGGTCAGCCTGCTTCCCATCAATGGGGGCAGGTAATCCGAGTAACCGCTTCGCTTGCCTTTCCGCGCCACGGCCTCGAGAATTCGGCTCCGGGCCAGCGGCTGATCGTCAGCCGCCGGGAACTCTGTCGACAGGTGCTGGAGGAGGATTGTCGCCACACCGGGATCCCAACGGTCCGGCCCATATTCCTGGAGGTTGAGCCTGATCCTGGCGAGCAGGCCAGTAACGCGTTTTCTGGGAACGAGTTTCTTGGCGAGAACCGCGACGTCGTACATTTCGAGAAGGAAGCGGTCGGTGGCAAGACCCGCGATCTGGACGAGATCAACCAGGGCGGGAAGAGGATCACCTGGAGAGACGGCATTCGCCAGGCGGGTCATGGCTCTTTCGATGACACGTGGGTGCGCACGGTCGAGAATGGCCTTGCGCAGTTCCTCGCCAAGCCTGACGATCTTCGCTCGTTCGGTCCCAAGCGTCCATTGCACTTTGGCCGGGCCACCCTTGTCGCAAGCCCCGCAGGCGTATTTCAATTCGGAGACAGTATCGGAAAGAACGAAGTCGTCCGGCATGAATGCCAGAACCCGGAGCAGACCCTTGTCATCGCCGGCGCCGAAACACGCCATGGCCGTGCAGAACACACGCCACGCGGCATAGGGTGATCGACGATTCAGACCGCCCAGACCGTCGCTGGCGCGTTTCCACTCCCCGGCTTCCATTGCCTCGATGTTGTCCATGACGAGGTCAGCGTCTCGCCGAAGCGCATGGTTGGCATCGAGACATTCAAGCGAGCCCCAGCATTGCCTGACAATCAACCGATCCGCCAGCATCCGTTCGACGCGTTCAATCGGTGGCCCGGTTTTCGTGTAGGCCGCATAGGTCGCGATGGCCTCTGACGTATCCAGGTGCCGGAGAAAACTTACCAGGTTTTCTTCACCCAGCGCCTCTACGGAAACGGAATCCCGGTGCTGAGCGGCCCGTGCGCGTATGCTGGCCGCCTGCTTTGCCTGACCGCTGTCGGCCAATTCGCGTGCACGCTGTTTCAGGGCAGCGAAGAGGAGTATCGACCTCTCCACGGAATGGCCGCCTCCTTCCGGCACCTGCTTCAGGCGTTCGATGGCGCTACGGGCGTCCCTGGAGTCCAGGAACCGCCTTGCCTGGGCCAGCAGCTTGTCAGGCGGCGTCTTGCCAAACGGCTTCGGTTTGCGTCGCTTCCGGTCGCGTCTTTTCCGGGCCATGACCGTTTCCTTACCCGATCCTCAATGGCTGATGCCCTCGCATGAACTCTTTCGGGACAGGCGAAAGGCAACCCCTTCGCAGGAAGCCGGGAACCGTGGGACCGTGGCATTTCCCGCTCAAGCCGAATCGCCGCAATCGCGCAAATTCGCAATTCATTTCATCCCATTATTGCACGGGTTCCCGGCCCACAAGAGGTTGACCGCGGTATTCGGCGGTCAATTGCCGATTTGGCAAGATCATGTATGCCGACCAACCGACTATGCGCAATGATGTGCATATGCGCACCGGTCGAGACATCGTGTGCTGCGCAAGTCACTACCAGACGTCGGGGGAATCGCCAGCAGTTCCAATGGAGCCGCCGACGTCCGCTTGAGGGCGTTGATTCAAACGATGAGAGAGAGACGAAGTCGCGTCCGGATTGCGGGTCGGTACGGTCCCAGGCAACGACGCTGGCGCCGCTTCGGCATGCTGGAATTCCGTTCCCGCCGGTCGTCCTGTCCTTGGCCACGAATTCAGGATTTGCCGAAATCATGACCGGTGTTTCCGGAAAGACCGGGGGAGGTCCCGTCCTGACATGGGAGGAGCGCATGATCATGTGCGGATCGCAATCACGGAACCGTTTCGGTGGATCGGAAACCGGCGCGCGTGTTCCGGCCCCGGCGCAGAACGGTCCGATGCGCGAGGAACACGGCATCCGGCGACACCGGCCAGGTTGACCGACGAGTAATGCCCCCGGATATGGTTGCGGGTGAACAGCGAAATTGTACCGCGCAACAGGTGACATCGGTTTGAATATATGATGGAATACTGACGCCGAATGTGACCCTGATCTTTGGAGAAACCCGATGAAAACGAGTCCTGATCTCGCCGAACTCAAGAAACGACACGAAGAACTGTCGCGTGAAATTGAAGCCCTCGAACGGCGACCGGGATACGAACATTTGGAGGTCGTGGCACTGAAGAAACAAAAACTGCGGATCAAGGAAGAAATCGCGCGGCTGTCCAATGCGAATACTGATACGTCGTGATTCCGTTCGAGGGCGGATCCCGTCGACGGCAAGCCGGATCCCGTCCACGTCTTCTTCCTGCCGGCCCTTGAGAAAACCGTGCACGCGCATTAGAGGACGCTTTAGGCGTTGATGTCACTTCGGAGCTCACCGCGAGCGGAACCGTAGCGACTGATGACAAGGGGGGTATGTGCCCATTGGTCGAATCCAGTGCATCCGACACCACCCTCGACACGATCCCGAAGCTGTTGGCGCGAAATGCCGCACGAATGCCGGATGCCCCGGCCTACCGGGAAAAGGAGTTCGGAATCTGGCAGACCTGGAGTTGGGCCGAGACCGCCGAAGCGGTCAACGCGCTGGCGCGCGGGCTGATACAGGTTGGACTGGAAGAGGGCGATCACGTCGCCATAATCGGTCGTAACCGGCCCCGGTTGTACATGGCGATGGCGGCAATCCAGTCGGCCGGAGCCGTACCCGTACCCGTGTATCAGGATTCAGTCGCCGACGAGATGGCCTATGTGTTATCGCATTGTTCGGCCAGGTTCGCCATTGCGGGCGACCAGGAACAGGTCGACAAGATTCTTCAGTCTCAAGACAGTCTGCCTGACCTGGAGCAGGTGATCTATCTCGACCCGAGAGGATTGAGAAAGTACGACAGGTCCCGCTTGCATGAATATGACGAGGTTGAGAAAATCGGCCGTTCAAGCGGAAGCGAGGTTTCATCGGAGCTTCGGCGACGCATGTCATGCCAGGGCAGCGGTGACGCATGCGTGATGCTGTATACCTCGGGCACAACGGGTCGTCCCAAGGGAGTCGTCCTTTCAAACCGCAATATCATCGAAACGTCGCGGAACACATGTGCGTTTGACGGGCTGAGTTCATCTGATTCGGTTCTTGCCTACCTGCCGATGGCCTGGGTGGGGGACTTCATATTCTCTATCGGGCAGGCCTACTGGAGCGGTTTCTGCGTTGCCTGCCCTGAAAGCGACGAAACGATGCACCAGGATCTCAGGGAAGTCGGCCCGAGCTACTTCTTTGCGCCGCCGCGGATTTTCGAGCAGATGCTGACCAACGTCATGATCCGGATGGAGGATGCGAGCCTGCTGAAGCGGCGCATGTTCAGGTATTTCATGGAACTCGCGCGCCAGGTCGGTGCGGAACTTCTTGAGGGACGCCAAGCGTCTGCCGGACAGAGGATTCTGTACTGGCTCGGAGGTTTGCTCGTGTACGGACCGCTCAAGAACAACCTCGGCCTGTCCCGCGTGCGCGTCGGATACACGGCAGGTGAAGCGATCGGTCCCGAGATCTTCGTCTTCTACCGGGCGCTGGGGATCAATCTCAAGCAGCTCTACGGCCAGACCGAGGCCAGCGTGTTCATTACCCAGCAACCGGATGGCGAGGTCAAGCCCGACACGGTCGGCATTCCGTCCCCGGGTGTCGAAATCAGGATCGATGATGCTGGCGAGGTCCATTACCGGTCACCCGGCGTCTTCGTCGAGTATTACCGCAACGAGGAAAGCACCCGGGAAACCAAACGGGACGGGGGCTGGGTTGCAACCGGAGATGCCGGGGTTCTCGAGAGAGACACCGGTCACCTCAGGATCATCGACAGGGCCAAGGATGTCGGGAAAACTGCCGACGGCAGGATGTTTGCCCCGAAGTATGTTGAAAACAAGCTGAAGTTCTATCCGAACATCCTTGAAGCCGTGGTCTTCGGCGCCGGCCGGGAGTCATGCACGGCCTTCATCAATATCGACCTGGCGGCGGTGGGCAACTGGGCGGAACGGAACAACGTCGCGTATGCGTCCTACCAGGACCTCGCCGCTCATCCGCGAGTCTACGAGATGATCCAGCGCCACATCGAAGAGGTGAATGATTCGCTCAGCCGGGACGAGTCGCTGTCCGGATGCCAGATCAGCCGGTTCCTGATCCTTCACAAGGAGCTTGATGCCGACGACGGCGAGTTAACACGGACGCGAAAGGTCCGCCGCCGCATCATCGAGGACAAGTATGGCTCCCTGATCTCCGCGCTGTACGATGGATCGAAGAGTGTTTTCGTGGAGACGGAGGTCACTTACGAGGACGGCCGCAAGGGGGTGATCGCCGCGACGCTCGAGATCCGGGACGTCCGTCGGGGAACAGGTGGCGCCAATTTGCGGAGGGCGGCATGAATTCGACCGTTTCCCGTCCGGGAGAGTCGGTGAATCCTGCTCCGGTCGTTCCCGGCACCCCCGGGTTCGGAACGAACGCGGATCCCGGTGACCCGGTTGCCGTCATGGAATTCCGCAACATCACGCTCAGGTTCGGGGGTGTTGTCGCGATCAGGGACATGTCCTTTGATATCCGCGAAAGTGAAATCAGGGCGATCATCGGGCCCAACGGCGCCGGAAAGTCGTCGATGCTGAACGTGATCAACGGATTCTATCATCCACAGGAGGGCGAGGTCTGGTTTCGGGGCAAGAGACGCGGCGTACTCAAACCCCATCAGATCGCTCACCAGGGTATTGCGCGCACGTTTCAGAATATTGCCCTGTTCCGCGGAATGACGACGCTGGACAACATCATGACCGGCCGGCTGACCCGGATGAAGTCAGGGTTGCTCAGCCAGTTGGCATGGTGGGGTACAGCGGAACGGGAAGAGGTCGAGCATAGGGAGGCCGTCGAGAAAATCATCGACTTTCTGGAAATCCAGTCGATACGGAAGACACCGGTCGGAAGACTGCCCTACGGTCTGCAGAAACGGGTTGAACTCGGACGCGCCCTCGCGGCCGAGCCGACACTTCTCCTCCTGGACGAACCCATGGCCGGGATGAACGTCGAGGAAAAGGAAGACATGTCGCGGTTTGTTCTCGATGTGAACGACGAGTTCGGGACGACGATTGCACTGATAGAACATGACATGAGCGTGGTCATGGATCTCGCGGACAGGGTCGTCGTGATGGATTATGGCAGGAAGATCGGCGATGGATCGCCGGACGAAGTCCGAAACGACAAGGCCGTGATCGATGCCTACCTTGGAGTCGCTCATGACTAGGGCAAAAACCATGCACGGGAAGTCCAGCCGGTGCCTGCGGCGCGTCGGTTCGGTTGCCGTCACGGCTGGCGGGCCCGCCGTTGGGGTCGGTTGAATGTCGGCCGGTTTCTATTTCGGAGTCGAGGTATTTCTGAACGGGCTGATGACCGGGGTCATGTACTCGCTGGTCGCACTCGGTTTCGTGCTGATTTTCAAGGCCTCGGGGATTTTCAATTACGCGCAGGGCGTCATGGCGCTGTTTGCCGCCTTGACCCTTGTCGGGTTCAAGGACGGCCAGATCCCGTTTGCCCATTTGTTCAACGCCATCTTCGGAACCGACATTCACCACTTTGGCTGGCACTTGCCTGCCCTCTTTGCCGTGCTCCTGGCCCTTTTCATCATGATCCTCTTTGCCTGGCTGGTCGAAAAGCTGATCCTGAAGCACCTGGTCAACCAGGAACCCATCATCCTTTTCATGGCAACGATCGGTCTCGCCTATTTCATGGAGGGCTTCGGGGACCTCATGTGGGGAGCCGACATCAAGAAGCTGGATGTCGGCATTCCGCAGGGCGGCAACCTCTGGATCGAGGAATCGACAGCCTTTCTGGGCGGTGACGACTTCTACGGTTTCTATCTCGACAACCTGGATATCTGGGCGAGCGTCGTTGCGGCGGTTCTCGTGACCGGCCTGGTCATATTCTCCCAGTACACCAAGACGGGACGGGCATTGCGCGCTGTTGCGGATGATCACCAGGCGGCGCTGTCTGTCGGAATTTCGTTGCGCGTCATCTGGGTTATCGTCTGGTCGATTGCCGGTTTTGTCGCGCTGGTTGCGGGGATCATGTGGGGCTCCAAGTCAGGTGTGCAGTTCTCACTTTCCCTGATTGCACTGAAAGCGCTTCCGGTGCTGATCCTGGGCGGGTTTACCTCGATTCCCGGAGCCATCATCGGCGGGTTGATCATCGGAGTCGGTGAGAAACTGTTCGAATTCCTGGTCGGAGCGCCCTTCCTGGGCGGCGCGACAGAGAACTGGTTCGCATATATGCTTGCGCTCGTGTTCCTCGTGTTCCGGCCCCAAGGACTCTTCGGCGAGAAGATCATCGAGAGGGTCTGACGATGCTCTACCGTGAAGTCGGCGACTACAAGACGTCCTACGCGGCGGACCAGGCGACCTTTTCGATAACCTTTGACCGCTGGTTCTACCATGCGGTCGTGGCCGCCGCGGTTCTTGTCGTTCCATTCGTCATCAACGACTATTGGGCCAATGCGGTGGTTCTCCCGTTCCTCATCTATTCGATCGCAGCGATCGGCCTGAACATCCTGACCGGTTATTGCGGGCAGGTGTCTCTCGGCACCGGTGGCTTCATGGCTGTCGGGGCATACGCCTGTTACAAGCTGATGACCGCCTTTCCCGAGTTGAACATCTTTTTCTGCGTGCTGCTTTCCGGGGGCGTCACCGCGCTCGTCGGAATGATCTTCGGGCTGCCATCCCTCCGCATCAAGGGATTCTATCTCGCTGTCGCGACGCTGGCCGCGCAGTTTTTCCTTGTCTGGCTGTTCAACAAGGTCGCCTGGTTCTACAATTATTCCGCTTCGGGCCAGATCAGTGCGCCCGAGCGGACGGTGCTGGGATTCGAGATCACGGGACCGGAAGCCTTGCCGGCTTCTGCCTACCTGTTCTGCCTTGTCTTTGTCCTCGGCCTTGCGTGGATTGCCAGAAACATGACGCGCGGGAGCAATGGCCGCAGATGGATGGCCATCCGGGACATGGACATTGCGGCAGAGATCATCGGCGTCAATCCGTTGAGTGCGAAACTCAGCGCATTCGCGGTCAGTTCCTTTTATGTCGGGATAGCGGGCGCCCTGTTCTTCAGCGTCTATCTCGGCGCCGTCGAAGTCACGGAGGCATTCGGGATTCAAAAATCCTTCATTGTCCTGTTCATGATCATCATTGGAGGCCTGGGGTCGATCTTTGGCTCCTTTGCCGGAGCTGCTTTCATGGTTCTGCTGCCCGTGCTACTGAAGAATGTCATGGTGGGCCAGCTGGGCTGGGCAACGGACCTGGCGGCTCATTTCGAGTTTGCCATCGTGGGGGCGCTGATCGTGTTTTTCCTCATCGTGGAACCGCATGGCCTTGCCATGTTGTGGAGAATCATCAAGGAAAAACTGCGGCTCTGGCCATTTCCGCACTAGTGGTCTGACGAATCTGCCGTTCGGGCAACTGAGTGCAACCGTCCAGACAAGGGAGGACAAAAAACATGAAACTAACGGGATTCACGACGCTTGCCGTCGTCGCGGCACTGGCAGCCGGATCGGCGCCCGCGGCCGAACTGGTATTTCCGTCTCTCAGCTACCGGACCGGGCCGTATGCGCCGAACGGTATTCCATTTGCCGACGGATACGCGGACTATTTCACCCTGGTCAACGAACGCGACGGCGGCATTGGCGGAATCATGGTGCGGGTCGTGGAATGCGAAACCGCCTACAACACGGAAAAGGGCGTCGAGTGCTACGAAGCGACCAAGGGTGAAGGCGCACTCGTCTATCAGCCCCTTTCAACGGGTATCACCTACCAGCTGATTCCAAAGGTTACCGCGGACGACATTCCGATGCATTCCTTGGGATATGGACGGACTTCAGCTGCCAACGGCAGGATTTTCAGCCATATCTTCAATTATCCCGCCAACTACTGGGATGGCGCGAGCCATGCGATCAATCACATTCTCGATCTCAACGGCGGCAACATCGAAGGCATGAGTATCACCCTGCTGTATCACAATTCGGCCTACGGCAAGGAACCGATCCGGACTCTCCAGGAGTTGACCGCGAAGCACGGATTCGAGCTGACCCTGCTGCCGGTTGACCATCCCGGCCAGGAACAGAAGTCACATTGGCTTCAGATTCGCCGGGAGAAGCCCGACTACGTCCTGATGTGGGGGTGGGGCGTCATGAATCAGGTTGCCATCCAGGAAGCGGCGAATATCCGTTACCCGATGGAGAATTTCATCGGAGTCTGGTGGTCCGGATCCGAAAACGACACCTTGCCGGCGGGCGAAGCCGCCCATGGTTACAAGGCGCTGGCGATTCACAACACCGGAACCGATTACCCGGTGTATGACGACCTGCAGACCCATGTCCTGGACAAGGGACTCGCTGCGGGCGCCGGTGACCAGATCGGGCGGGTTCTCTACAACCGTGGTTTCTATGCCGGCATGCTTGCCGTCGAAGCCGCGAAGACGGCGCAGGAAATCCACGGTGTCGCCGAAATCACTCCTGCGATGATGCGGGACGGGATGGAAGCCCTTGTCATCGACGAGGAAAAAATGACCGCTCTCGGCATGCCGAACTTCGGCCCGAGTTTCGCCGTGTCGTGCGAAAATCACGGCGGCCCGGGCCTTGGCGCCGTCCAGCAGTGGGATGCACATGCGCAAACGTGGTCGTTGATCACTGACTTTGGCGTGTCCGACAAGGCGGTCGTTGATGCCCTCATTGAAGAGGATTCGGCTGCCTACGCGGCCGAAAACAACATCACGCCGCGTTGCAACTGAACCCCTGCCGCTGTTCCCTACGGGCAACGGCACGCGATTTCTGTCCGTCTCCCCGGCTGCCTGGCAGCCGGGGAGTTCCGGGTTTTCGACCGTGCCGGCGGCTTGATCCGCGGGCGTTGTCCCCGGATGCCACACAACACCCATGATCGGGCTGATGCATGACCCAAACTGCTGATTCCGCCGGTGCCCGGGAAGTACTCCTCGAAGTCAACAACATCGAGGTCATCTACAATCACGTCATCCTGGTTCTGAAGGGGATCAGCCTTTCGGTTCCCAAGGGGGGAATCACGGCGCTTCTCGGGGGCAACGGCGCCGGGAAGACGACGACACTCAAGGCCATTTCGAATCTCCTGAATTCGGAGCGCGGCGAAGTGACGAAGGGTTCGATCCTGTATCGGGGGCAGTCCGTCGCCGACCTCAGCCCTTCGGAGCTTGTTCGCCGCGGGGTTATCCAGGTGATGGAGGGCCGCCATTGTTTCGAACACCTGACGGTAGAAGAAAACCTGTACACCGGGGCCTTCACGAGAACAGACGGACGTCCCGCGATTCAGACCGATCTCGACATGGTCTACCAGTATTTCCCGAGGCTGAAGGATCGACGGAAAAGCCAGGCCGGGTACACTTCGGGCGGCGAACAACAGATGTGCGCCATTGGCCGGGCATTGATGTCCCGACCGGAAACCGTACTTCTCGACGAGCCCTCGATGGGTCTCGCTCCACAGCTTGTCGAGGAAATCTTCTGTATCGTGCGGGACCTTAACGAAAAGGAAGGTGTCTCCTTCCTTCTGGCGGAACAGAATACGAACGTGGCACTCAGGTTCGCCGGGTATGGTTACATCCTCGAGAATGGCCGGGTGGTCATGGACGGGCCGGCATCGGACCTCAGGGAGAATCCGGACGTCAAGGAATTCTACCTTGGAATGTCGGAACAGGGACGAAAAAGCTATCGGGACGTGCGGTCGTACAGGCGCCGCAAGCGATGGCTGAGCTGATCGGAAGGAAGTGACGCGACGATGCATGTGATTCGTTGGTGTGCCGTTGGGTCGATGACGGGTGCCGCGGGAGGCCGAAGTGAGTCCTGACAAGCTCGAAGCACGATCGTCCGATGAGCGGGCTGCCGATCTGGCGCGCGAGTTGCCGCTTCTGATCGCGCATGCGCGAGACCATGCCGATGCTTATGGGACCCTTCTGAAGGATGTCGATCCGGCGCGCATCGCGTCCCGCGAGGCCCTTGCCTCGCTCCCGGTCACCAGGAAGTCCGATCTCATGCGCGCCCAGTCCCCGGGTGACCCTCTCGGGGGCTACGCCGCGCTCCCTGCCAATCGAATGGAACTCCTGTTCCAGTCGCCTGGCCCGATTTACGAGCCAGGGCGGCGGACGGGTGACTGGTGGCGAATCGGCAGGTTTCTTCGCGCCTGCGGGATCGGCCCGGACGACATCGTCCAGAATTGCCTGTCGTACCACCTGACTCCCGCGGGGATGATGATCGAATCCGCGGCGGCGGAACTCGGCGCCACGGTGGTGCCGGCCGGGACCGGACAGAGCGAACTCCAGGCCAGGGCTGCGGCCTGTATCGGCGTCACTGCCTATGCGGGAACCCCTGACTTCCTCAAGGTGATCCTGGACAAGGGCGATGAACTCGGCCTGGACCTCGGGCGAATTCGCCGGGCCGCCGTCGGCGGTGGCGCCCTGTTCGCAAGCCTGCGCCAGGAATACGCCGATCGGGGAATTTTCTGTCTTCAATTCTACGGGACCGCAGATCTCGGGAACGTCGCCTACGAGAGCCCGGCGATGGAAGGCCTGATTGTCGATGAAGGGGTCGTTGTCGAAATCGTGACGCCGGGAACAGGGAATCCGGTGGCGGACGGCGAGGTCGGCGAAGTCGTGGTAACGACACTCAACCGGGACTATCCCCTGATCCGGCTTGCGACCGGAGACCTGTCTTCGGTCATGCCCGGCGAAAGCCCGTGCGGGCGAACCAACATGCGGATCAGCGGCTGGAAAGGGCGCGCGGACCAGACGACCAAGGTCAGGGGCCTGTTCGTCCGGCCGGAACAGGTGGCGCGGCTGGTTCAAGGTCATCCGGAAATCATCCGTGCCCGGGTGGTCGTCGGGCGGGCTGACGAACAGGATACGCTGGATGTCCACATCGAGTCCGAAACAGGCAACATCGATACGGGGCGGGTCTCCGCGACCGTCCGCCAGGCATTGAAACTGCGCGGGCGGATTCATGTTGAGCCCGCGGGAAGCCTGCCCAACGACGGAAAGGTCATCGACGATCAAAGGCACTACGACGGGGCGTGATCACGGCCGACCGGCACGGCCAGCCGGGCTGCGCGGTTGCACCTCTGCTGCTGTCGAGCGGTTTCCGGCTCAAATCCGCGAAAAGTCCCGGTACAGGTCCCGACAGGCGGCAAGTTGCCCCATGATTGCGTCAGTTGTCGCGGAATCCAGGCTCATGTTCGGCGGGATTGTCCGGCTCCATTCGGGATCCCGCCTCAGGCGCGCGAGCACCGATTTTGTCCCGGAAACCGTGTCTGCGTTTGCAATGATCGTACGGACCCGTTCAATCTGATCATCGAGCCCGGCCTGGTCGCCGGCGTCTCGTGCGCCCAGACGTTCCGCAACGAGCGGAGCGGAGACATTTGTCGTCGCCGAAATACAACCCCAACCACCGGCAGCGAGGTTGGAGACCGCCAAAGGCTCGCTTCCGGAGAATGCTTCGAAATCGTCGAACTCCCGGATGAACGATCGTGTATGGCTGAAATCGCCTCCGCTGTCCTTGATGCCCACGAATACGCCGGGAAACGCCTCGCGCAGACGTGCTGCGAGCGTCACGGTGATCGAGACCATGGACATCTGGGGTATGTGGTACAGGAAGATCCTGGGTTTCCGAGGCAGGAGCCGCTCGGCCACATGGGAATAATAGGCGAAAAGGCCGTCTTCTCCGGCATGGCGGTAGTAGAAAGGCGGAAGCATGAGCAGACCGTTGGCGCCGGCATCAAGCGCGGCCCTCGACACGGTGACCGTGTCGCCGAGGGACGTTGATCCGGTGCCGAAGATGACCCGTTCCATGGGAAGACCGGCTTCAGCCAACCCGGCAATCAGGCTAGTCCGGTCGGAAAGCGAGAGCGAGTTGGCCTCCCCTGTCGTTCCGAGCGGCGCCAGTCCGTCGCACCCGTTGGCGAGAAGCCATCGACAGTGAGCGACAAGCCTCGGCAAGTCAGGTTTGAAGTCGGGCGTTACAGGTGTCGCAACCGCGGAGTACACGCCTTTGGGCGCCGGTCGTTGTGTCATGTTCGTATTTCGCTTCCACAATTGGCAGATTCCGGTGCGACTCGCCGACGTCCTCGGTCACGGTCGGAACACCGTCACCATGGCAGTTCAATGGTCGCGTCAGCCTGGCGGCATTGCACCGCTCGGGCAGGACATGCATTATTGCACCACGAGTTCGAAAACAATTCGCGGCTGCGGAAACCGTGCCGCACCCGATGAATACGAGGAAGGCATGCAAACTGAGACGGCGGCATTTTTCGACGACGCGACCAACACGGTTTCCTACCTCGTCCGCGATGGTGAAACGGATTCATGTGCGGTTGTCGACAGCGTGCTTGACTTCGATTTCGCATCCGGCCGCACGTCGACCGCGTCAGCAGACAGGATCGTGGAGGCGATCACTTCGCGTCGGCTGAAGCTGGAGTGGATCCTCGAGAGTCACGTTCACGCCGATCACTTGTCGGCAGCCCCGTACATCCAGCAGCAACTGGGTGGGCAAATCGGAATTGGCGGAAACGTCACTGTTGTGCAGGACAAGTTCGGAAAGATCTTCAATGAGGGAACCGAGTTCGAACGCGATGGCAGCCAGTTCGATCGATTGTTTCGGGAAGGGGACAGGTTCCGGATCGGAAAGCTGGATTGCTCGGTCCTGGAAACCCCCGGGCATACCCCGGCGTGCCTGACATATGTGATCGGGGATGCGGCCTTCGTGGGTGATACGATGTTCATGCCAGACTTCGGGTCGGCTCGGGCGGATTTTCCCGGGGGCTCGGCCGGGGATCTCTTCGATTCGATTCAGAAGATCCTTTCGCTGCCCGATGACACGCGGATTTTCGTCGGGCACGATTACAAGGCGCCGGGACGGAACGAATTTGCCTGGGAAACGACCGTGGGCGAGCAAAAGGAAAAGAACGTGCACTTCGGTGGCGGTCGTTCGCGAGAGGAGTTCGTCAGGCTTCGCACCGAGCGCGACCGGACTTTGTCAATGCCTGAACTGATCATTCCGTCAATCCAGGTCAACATGCGGGCCGGGAACATGCCGGAAAAGGATGAGCATGGCAGGACGTTCCTGAAAGTCCCGGTTGACAGCCTGTAGTCATGAGAGCTTTTCGCGCTGGCTCCCCCGGCGTTCAGGCCTGAGCGGAAAGCGCGCTTCCTTGTTGCCTGACATCGGACCATCCGGTTCCTGCTTCCCCGAGGCGACTTTTTCATCGCTTTACCTGCCCGCTTCGACCGGCTCAGGGGCAGGATGGCCTGATGGTCCGGGCCGCCGGGATTTGCCGCCTCGTCCGGAACCTTGCCCTTGAGCAATGCCACGACCCTGGTGGCGCACGGCAGCATCAAGAATGTCGTTTTTCAGTTGGTCGCGCACCTGTCGTCATCATTTCGTCGGGTCGTGATGCCTGTTCGTTGATGGAAAATCTTTACCTTGCTATGGAACCGCGCGATTAATCGCGCTAAATTGCGTGATGAACCATGAGGATACGCCATGCAGTTTCAGGAATTCGTGGAAGATCACGTTTTTTCCCCGGTGCTCATCGCGGATGCGCTGCGCACCAACAAGTCGGAAATTGCCGCTACGCTCGGTCTTGGAAAGGACGCGTTTTCGCGCGCATCGCGAATTCGGGCACGCAAGACCCAGGTCCGCCTCAGGCAGATGCTGGAAATCCTGAATCGCGTCGAAGCCGTGACCGGGTCAACGCTCGCAGCCTATGCATGGTTCCGCGGGCAACCACTGCCGGGATTCGGCGGGGCCACACCCGACCTGCTGGTCCGCGACGGCAAGGCAGACCAGGTCCACTCCTATCTCGACCGGGTCGTGGCCGGAGGCTATGCCTGAGCTTCCTGTTTCGTGATGCGGTTCCGCGGGACGGTTTACCGGGCACACAATCCGCAGTGGTCCTGGGACCCGCTCTCCGGCGAAGGGGCACGGCGTCATGGCGGCCGTTTCAACCGGCCCGGAATCCCGTCGCTCTACACCTCGCTCTCGCCTCTGGCAGCCATACGCGAAGCTGAACCTCTTGGCCGGCCCATGCAACCGCTCGTGCTATGCGCCTATGAAGTCGATGTGGAGACCGTGTTTGATGCGCGGAACAGGACTTCCCGTGATTCCATGAGCGTGAACACGGCGGAACTCGCATGTCCCGCCTGGGAAGCGGAAATGCATGCTGGTGCGGTTCCCGCCTCCCAGGCACTGGCCGATCGCCTGGTCAAAGCGGGTTACGTTGGAATGCTGGTCCGAAGTCTTGCTGCCGGGTCGGGGACCGATGATATCAATCTCGTGTTGTGGAACTGGGGTCCTGGTTACCCGTCCCGGGTCATCCTGATCGACGATGAAGGCCGACTGTCACGGGGTTGACCTACAGATCGAACATGAAGTCATCCCCGATTCTGGACAGGGGTGACTTGGGCGCGATCGTCAGGTCAATCCGGGATGTCCTGGTTTCGATTTGATCCCTGGCTTGTCTTGCAGGTGACTTTCCGGCCGATTTTTCTGGCAAGGTCAGCGCCAGCGCCCGGATGTCCTTGCCGAATGGCGCAGAACCGAACGGACTACCCGGAACGGACTGTTTCTCGGAACCGGGGAATTCGGTAGGGTGGGGGACGTCAGCCCTGACGCGCCTTGAAACGGCGCTGTGTCTTGTTGATCACGTAAACGCGTCCCTTGCGCCTGACGATCCGGCAATCACGATGGCGCGATTTACTCGATCTCAGGGAATTCCTGACTTTCATCGGTGTTCTCCTGTTTTCGCGCCGATCACCTAGGGCAGGCCCGGGTCATGGTGGGCGTAACTGGGATTGAACCAGTGACCCCTTCGATGTCAACGAAGTGCTCTCCCGCTGAGCTATACGCCCCATTGTCCCACGAGCCGTAGGCAGGGAATGAACCTGCCCTATAGGCGGTGGCAGAGACGGAATCAAGCGATTCGAAAAAGGTGTGCGCTATTCCCGCTTTGGCAGGCCTGTCTCCTGAGTCCCGGATCGGGTTTCAGCTTCGTCATTTCTGCGCCTGCCGTGGCTGAAGTCATGCTTGAGGTGATTACCATGTTGCCCGAGCATCTGGAACGTTTCACCCTCTTTCCAGCGGGCCTGGCTATGGCTTCCCGCCCGATCGTGTCCTCAAGACCAAAAGACGTTCTCGCTGAGCACCTGTTGGAGGTGGTCAGTGGACCATACGTCGACTCTGTCGCTGGTTCGGAAAGACCGCTCGCCGCCATAGACAAGCACCCGTCGCGCCATTCCCGGGAGTTCCGTGATTGCTCGCAGTCCCTTCAACATGCCCGTGTGATAGCGGGGCTGGGACTTGACCTCGATCGCCGCCAGTTTGTCGCCCAGGCGGAGCAGGAAGTCAACCTCGGTCTGGTTCGCGGGATGCGGTGCCCAGTAGTGCAACTCGTCGAACAACCCGCCTTCTTCGCCGTGCGCCCTCAGGAGATGCAGGACCCAGCCTTCCAGCAGCGTGCCGCGTTCCTCGGGCGCGATCGGTCCGTGGAGCTTCTTCACCGCGCGGACCAGGCCGGGGTCGACCCAATAAAGCTTCGGATGCTGGCGTTCGCGTGCCCGCAACCGCGGCTGAAATGCCGGGAGGCGGAATGCAAGCAAGGTGTCTTCGAGGATGTCCAGATAGCCCTGCACCGTCGTGCGCGCGACGCCGCAATCGCGCGCAATGCCCGAAATGTTGACGACCTGGCCGTGATAGAGGGCTGCAATCGGCAGAAAGCGTGCGAATCCCGGAAGGTTGCGGACCAGCCCCTCCGCCCGGATCTCTTCGTGAAGGTAGAGGCGAACGTAGCTCTCGAGCACAAGGCGCCGGTCTTCCGCGACCCAGACCAGGGGGATGGTTCCCGTATCGAGGGCGGTATCGAGGTCGAAGTCGCCGCCCAGTTCACCCGGGGTCAAGGGATGCATGGTTTTGTGAAGCGCACGGCCGGCAAGCAGGTTGACGCCTGTCGCCTTGAGCTTTCGCGCACTCGACCCGAGCAGGGCGAACTTGAGCTGGCGATCCTCGATGTGCCGGTGCACTTCGTTGAGCAAATTGGGAAGACGCTGGATCTCGTCGACCACCACCCAACTTCCCGGCGTTGCCGTCTGGAGATCGGCCGCGAAGAGGGACGGATCGGCAAGATAGTCCTGGTAGCGGGCCTCGTCGAGGAGGTCGATTCGTGGCGCATCCGGAAACTGCCGCCGCGCCCAGGTACTCTTGCCCACCCCTCGAACACCGAGGAGAAAGAAGCTCTGCCGGGGTGTCAGGGTCAGCCGGGGATACATGTGTCCTGCCATGTCGTCGTCATATTTCGAGGAATATTGACGACGACATGGCAGGGAAGTGCGGGAAAGTCAACGGGACCCCGAACGGAGCGATAATCCTTGATTCGGAATCATGTCCTTTAACGCATTGAAGTATTGTTGTTTTGTGGGCAGATTAGGCAAATTCTCCGTTCAGGAGGGCTGCCTCAAACCGACAATCCGCGGCGATTCACGACGGTTGCTTCCCCCATCTCCTTCAGTTTCATCAGATTAAGGGGCGCTTCTCGTCGTCAAGAACCTGCCCGCCGTCGACTGGACATTCTTGCTGTCGGTCGCTTGACACTCCCGTATGACAAAGGCGTCACGTCATCCTGGCGGCAACGAAAGTCCCGTCCCGTGGCTCGAACGGGAAATCCCGTGCGAATGGCCATGTCGAGACCGGTGGCAAGGATATCGGTGACGAGACGCCCCGTGTTTCCCCGTGATGAGGTCCTCGATCAGATCAGATCGCCAATATCGGAATCTTCCGGACCTGGACCTGGCGGAAAAACGTTCAAGGCCGAGCCCGGGAGTGTTGCTCCCTGTAGCCGACAGTCAATTGGTCGGTCGTCTCAGCGAAGTCGCCTTTCGTTTTCCGTGTCGAAGAAGAAGGCACTCGCCGGATCAAACTCGATGGCAACACCGGTACCCGACACTATTGCCTCGTCGCCCTTGGTCTCAACGACAATCTGTTCCCCGGTCGGGGTCGTTAGGTAGTCGTAGGCAACTCCTCCAAGACGCTCCCGGATGTCAATCCTTATGGGAGAATCGGCAGGGCATACAGACAGGTCCTGGGGTCTCAGCCCCACGGTCACCGTATCACCGTCGGCGGGCAGGTCCACGCCGGTTGCGATTTCGGCATTGTCGAGTGCTGGAATCGTGACCTTCCCGGACCGGACGGTACCCGCCAGGAAATTCATGCTCGGCGAACCGATGAAACCGGCAACAAACCTGTTGCCCGGATCCTGGTAAAGATCCATTGGGCTACCGATCTGCTCGATATATCCGGCGCGAAGGACAACGATCTTGTCGGCAAGGGTCATTGCTTCGACCTGATCGTGGGTCACATAGATCATCGTAGCCCCGATTTCACCGTGTAGCCGTGCGATCTCGACCCGCATTTCGACCCGAAGCTCGGCGTCGAGGTTGGAAAGCGGCTCGTCGAACAGGAAAACCTCCGGGCCCCGTACGATGGCCCGGCCGATGGCCACGCGCTGGCGTTGGCCGCCGGAAAGAGCCTTCGGCTTGCGGCTGAGGTATTCGTCGAGCTTGAGAATTCCGCTGGCTTCGGCGACCTTGGACTTGATGGTTGACTTGTCAACGCCGTTCATCTTCAAGCCGAAGCCCATGTTCTCCTGCACGGTCATGTGCGGATACAGGGCGTATGTCTGGAACACCATGGCAACGCCGCGGTCGGCTGGATCGATGTGCGTGACGTCACGCCCGCCAATCTGGATTGTCCCTTCCGACGTTTCCTCGAGCCCGGCGATCATCCTCAGCAGGGTGGACTTGCCGCAACCCGAGGGGCCAACAAAGACACAGAATTCCCCTTCTCCGATTTCAAGGTCAACGCCGTGAATGACCTGTATGTTTCCGAAGCGCTTGACGGCATTCTTTAGTGTTACACCCGACATTCAGCATTCCTTTCCGAATTCAAGGCTGGAGTTGCAGGAACTTGGCCTCTTCTCCGATCCTCCTTGAGGTTTCCAAAAGGGATGGACGAAATTCGTCCAGCCCGGTCAATGATCGTCGCGCCGTCGACGTCGCGATCGAGATCGCGCCGAGGAGTCGACCAGTTGGTACGAGAATCGGTGTGGCAATCGAAATGATTCCCTCTTCGTGTTCTTCACGATCATACGCCACGCCGCATTTGCGGATGACCTTCAATTCCTGCTTCACGCTTCTGGCTGACCTTTTCGTGTTCGGCGTGTAGCCGAAAAAGGACTGTTTCTGTAGAGCCAGCTCCAATTGCCTGGGAGCCATGAACGCAAGCATCGCCTTGCCGACCCCGGTGCAATATGCAGGCGCCACCATACCGACTCGTGCCAGTGTTTCGACGCGGGGATTGGCCTTGAGCTTGTCGACAAAGAGGACATGGCCGTTATCGATCTGCGCCAGGTGAACGGTTTCCCCTGTCTCCGTGGCCAATGCTTCCGTGTGTTTCTTGGCGAGCGGGGCCAGCGAAGCACTCAATGACGCAATATGTGCAAGGCGCACGAGCCGTCCGCCAAGGCTGTATGTTCCCAACTCCGGATCATACTGGAGCATGTTCTGATTGGTCAGGGTCTGAAGAAATCGATACAGCGTGGCCTTGGGATACGGGCTGATTTTGAATATTTCCTTGAATCTGACCGGTTTCTCGAAGTCTGCAACCAGGTCAAGAATCACCAGCGCTTTTCCCACCGTGCTGCCGCTGCCGACCCGCTTGTTCATCTCAGTGCTTTCCAGTCTCGCAAATTATTTTGATGAGGCTGTTGACAATGTAATGAATTCTGATCATAGTTTCAACTAGTGAAATTCTGTTTCACATTTTGCAGTTTTAGTTGACAGAACTTGAGAGGATCCAGATGTCAAAAACTCTACGTGCTTCGTTTGCTGCCACGGCATTGATTGCCGGTGTTGCAAGCGGTGCCTGGGCAGAAGGACTGTCCGGCACGCTTCGCATTATCTCGGATATGTCCAACCCGGGCCCCCGAGCCGTCATGAACAAGCTTGCGTCAGAATTTGACGCGATGCACCCGGATCTGACCGTCGAGCTCGAAGTGGTCGACCGCGAGGCCTGGAAGAGCCAGATTCGCAATGCGCTTTCGGCGAACCCGCCGGATGTCGTGAACTGGTATGCAGCCAACCGGATGTCGCCTTATGTCAATGCCGGCCTCTTCATGGATATCTCGGACATGTACGCCAACGGCGACCTGCCGGGTCTGGACGCGGTCAAGGGCGCGATGACCATTGACGGCAAGCAGTGGGGCGTCCCCTACACCTACTACCAATGGGGCATCTATTACCGCGAAGATATCTTCAACGAGTTGGGCTTGAGCGAGCCGACGACTTTCGAAGAGGAAATCGCCAACTGCGAAAAGGTCATTGCTTCCGGCCGCAAATGTTATGCGATTGGCTCGAAATTCCTTTGGACCGCCGGTGGATGGTTTGACTACCTGAACATGCGGACCAACGGTTTCGATTTCCACATGCAATTGGCCCGGGGAGAAGTTGCCTGGACAGACGAACGCGTTCGCGAAACGTTTGCCAACTGGCGCCGGCTGATCGACATGGGAGCCTATATCGACGATCACCAGTCATACAACTGGCAGGATGCGCTGACCTTCGTGGTCAACGGCGAGGCAACAGCCTACCTGATCGGGAATTTCGCGATTCCGCATTTGCGCAGCTCGGGTGTTACCGATGACCAGCTGGATTTCTACCAGTTCCCGAAAATCGCCGATGTCGCGATGGGGGAAGATGCGCCGACGGACACGTTTCACATCGCCTCCGGCGCTGAAAACGTGGAAGCCGCGAAGGCATTCCTCCAGTACGTGACCTCGACGGATGTACAGACCGACATAAACGGTCCGGATGGCCTGGGGCAGCTGCCGATCAACGCCAGCGCCTCCGTTGCGGATGACGAGTTCATCGTCCAGGGCTTCGACATGCTTTCCAACAACGCGACCGGCGGCATTGCGCAGTTTTTCGACCGTGATTTTCCGGCTGAAATGGCGGCCATTGGAATGGAAGGCCTGCAGGAGTTCATGGTATTCCCCGATCACCTGGAAGATATCCTGAACCGCCTGGAATCCGCGCGTGAACGGATTTACAAGTGACAAGACCCATGTGCCCCGCCAAGGCGGGGCACATGTCTGCCGGGCCAGGAGTATTCCTGGGTCGGCACCGCGGCAACAAGCCGACACTTCTTGAAACGCAGGGAGAAGCACCATGAATGCGGCGGTGGATTCCCGAGGATGGATTGCCCGCAACCGGATGACAATCACCCCGTTGCTGTTTCTTTTGCCTGGCGTGCTGTTTTTCGTCGTCTACGTGATCATACCGATCGTGCAGAGCTTTCACATTTCCGCATTCGAGTGGAACGGGCTCGGCGAATTGTCGGAACAGGGCGTATTCGTGGGCATGCGCAACTATCAGGAGCTGTTTTCCGATCGCGCATTCGAGGTGTCACTCTGGAACAATATGAAATGGCTGGTGCTTTACCTGCTTGCCATTCCCGCCGGCCTGTTCATCGCGCTCTTTCTCAACCAGACGGTTGTCGGCATTCGAATTTACAAGTCGCTTTTCTTTTTCCCATTCGTTCTCAGCCAGGTTGTCGTCGGTCTCGTGTTTTCCTGGTTCTACCTGCCCCGCGAAGGACTTCTCAATGCAATCATAACCTTCTTCGGCTTTGAATCGGTCAACATACTCGGTGACCCGACCCTCGCCACATACGGCATCATCGCCGCCGGCTTGTGGCCACAGACCGCCTATTGCATGATTCTTTATCTCACCGGCCTCAATGCCGTGGATCCCGAGCAGGTCGAGGCCGGGCGGCTGGACCGTGCCAAGGGTTGGCGGATGCTTTGGTATGTCATCTTGCCGCAGCTTCGTCCGGCGACATTCATCGCATTTGTTGTTACGATCATCGGGGCCTTGAGGTCCTTCGACATGATCTCGGTCATGACCAACGGCGGTCCGTTCGGTTCAACCCGGGTGCTCAGCTTCTACATGTTCGAAAAGGCCCTGTCCGAGTACGGATTCCGGATGGGCTACGGTTCAGCCATCGCAGTCGTCCTGTTCCTCATCATGCTGGTCTTCATCGCCTACTTCCTGTGGTCGATGTACCAGG